>DEPQ01000055.1 GCA_002358855.1 Bacteroidales bacterium UBA3388 | reverse complement strand
ATATTTGATGATTATTTCTTGCCAGATTTTATAGATGTAGAAGGTTGTTGTGATGTTCATTTTCACGAAGGGCTTGGAGGTCCTAGTAATAATTATTGGATGAAAAGAGGACATTATTTTTTCGCTGAAACGGGTCTGTGGAATACTCATATTATTGGAACTCCACCTTATCCATATATATTAGATAGAGCTCAACCTTGTTATACAGATACTTTATTGACAATAAAAGGAGTTGCCGTTGGAGTATATTACCCTTATGATAATCCTCACGTTGATTCTAAAATGAGTAATATTCTTTGGGAAGCGTATAACGCTTCTTATCCTATTCCCTCTTATGATGAATTTGTGGGCATTTACAATTCAAATCCAAAAGGTAAATTGAAAATAATGAATGGGACATTGGAACGAGAAATTGCTTCTACTGATATAGACACTAATTCTGTTTTAATACGTGGGAATGATTATACTTATATGGAGTATTATTTTGATAATCCTGTTAATGTAAATGGATTGTTTTATATAGTTGAAGATGTAACGGGTTCATCTACTCGTTTATTTAATGTGATATTAACAATAGATTGCTATTCGGAATGGCCTACTTTGGTAAGAACAGCCGAAACAGATTCAATAGAAAATCCTTGGGTGGAATGGGAGCAACACCCTTTTAATACTCTTCCTGATCAGTTCTTTCCAGAAGATACTATGGGTACATACTTTTGTTATCCTAATCCTTTTCAAGAAACCAATGATTATTATATTCCAAGTACTTGCCAAATGTATATGTTTCCAATCTTTGCAGAAACAGATAGTACTCTTGGAGATGGTGTGAATTTTGGAGAGAATGACACTACTGATATGTGTCTTTACGATGCTAATGTTGATAGATATTCCAATGTTTACCCAAATCCTGCAAGCGATGTAGTAACAGTGCAATCATCTTTCAAGATAAGAGAAATAGAAATTCATAATTCCTTAGGACAAGTTGTAGTAAGGAAAGAATGTAGCCAAAATATTGAAACAATAGATGTATCAAATCTTCAAAGCGGTGCTTACATCGTAAGAATCAAGACACAACGAGGCTTTGCAAACAAAAAGATTTTGATAGAATAAGAAAAAGATAGATAAAAAAAAGAGTGGAAAACCACTCTTTTTTTATTTACTGTCCTAAGTAGGATTGTAAAATATGACTTCGTGATGTTTGTTTTAATCGTTTAATCGCTTTTTCTTTGATTTGACGTACTCTTTCTCTTGTTAAATCGAAGTTCTCGCCAATTTCGTCTAAGGTCATAGGTGGATAACCCTCTAATCCAAAAAACATTTTCAAAATATCGCCTTCTTTTGGTGTTAGAGTTGATAATGCTCTGTTAATCTCTAATTTCAAACTTTCGTACATCAATTCCGATTCAGGAGTTTCTCCGTCTTCGTTTTTCATAAAATCATACATTGTATTCTCTTCATCGCTTGGCAAAGGAGCATCCATAGACAAGTGTTTACCAGAATGGCGAAGACTTTCCTTTACTTCTGCAACAGAGATGTCTAATTCATGAGCAACCTCTTCGGGATTTGGAGTTCTGTTAAGTTCTTGCTCCAATCTTGCATAGGTTTTTGTGATTTTATTCATTGAGCCTATCTTGTTTAGAGGCAAACGCACAATTCTTGATTGCTCTGCTAAGGCTTGAAGAATGCTTTGACGAATCCACCAAACAGCGTATGAAATAAATTTAAAGCCTCGTGTTTCATCAAAACGTTGTGCGGCTTTTATTAGACCAAGATTTCCTTCGTTAATAAGGTCTGGTAAACTCATTCCTTGGTTTTGGTATTGTTTTGCTACCGATACAACAAATCTTAGATTGGCTTTTGTTAATTTTTCCAAAGCAATTTGGTCTCCTGCTTTGATTCTTTGAGCCAATTTAACTTCTTCCTCAGGAGAAATCATCTCTAAACGACCTATTTCTTGAAGATATTTGTCCAAAGAAGTGATTTCTCTGTTGGTTAACTGTTTTGTGATTTTGAGTTGTCTCATTATATATTTGCTTTTGTTATTTTCTACAATCTATTACGCTTTAATGGAAAAATGGTTACAAATAGTAAGAATTTTTCTCTATTTCTTCTCTCACTGCCTCAGGGGTTAGGTAACGTATAGATTTATTGTTGCGTATGTTTTCCCTTATTAGAGAAGAAGAAATGTCTATCATAGGAGCGTTGATTTTAATAACGTTTTTTAGTTTAAAAAGTTCGGATTGCTCACAATTTGGTCGTGGATAAACAAATATTCTATAATAATCTAATATTGCTTGATGGTTTTTCCATTTGTGGAAATTCTTTAAATTATCTTCTCCCATAATAATGGTAAAGTCTTTGTCGGAGTGTTTTTCTTGTAGATAAGTAAGCGTATCAATTGTGTAGGAGGGTAGAGGTAAAGAAAACTCTATATCACAAGCACGAAATCCATCATTGTCTTCAATAGCTTTTTGAACTAAAAAGTATCTTGCTCTATTGTCTAAAAGATTGCTTCTTTCTTTAAAGGGGTTTTGTGGACTGACAATAAACCAAATCAAATCCAAATCAGAGTTTTCTAAAATTTGTTGAGCCAAAATCAAATGTCCGTTATGAATTGGATTAAAACTCCCAAAGTATAAACCTATCTTTTTATTGTATGTTTTCTTTGTCATAGTTATTCGTGTTTTCTTGTTTTGTTATCATTTTTTTGAATTATTCTTTTTGCTTCTTTAAGTTCTTTTTGTAATAATTCAACTCTTTCTTTTAGTAATTCTTGTGAAGGTAAAATATCTTTAATCTTTATATTATTATATGTGGCAACACCCATAGGGGTACTAATGCCATGAAAAGACCATTGAACTTCTGTTTTGTTTAAATCGGAGCAAATAAGTAATCCTATTGTTGGGTTGTCTTCATCTTGTTTCAAAAGTTCATCAACTGCATTTACATAAAAATTTAATTTTCCTGCAAATTCGGGCTCAAAAGGTACTGCTTTTAATTCACAAACTACATAACAACGAAGTCTAAAATGATAGAATAGTAAATCTATCTTGCGAGAACGTCCACCTACAATTAACTCTTTTTGTCTGCCAACGAAAGCAAATCCATTGCCCATCTCTAATAATAAATCTGTAATGTTTCGTGTAAGGGCTTCTTCTAAGGCTGTTTCATCGTAATTTGCGTGTTCAACGTTTGCGAATCCAAAATCATAATTCTCTTTTAAGACTTCTTGTACAAGTTTACTTTGTTTTTGAGAAAGATGATCTGTAAAGTTGTTCAATATCTTTCCTTGATGAGAATAAAGGTTGGATTTAATGCAATTTTTTAAGGCATTTCTACTTAAATCTCTTTCGATTGTTTGACGTATGTAAAATAAGGCTTCTTCTATTGTTTGACAATGGGTAATTATTTCTATGTGATGTCCCCAAGATATGAGACTGAAAAGTAAAGGAAATCCAGAATTAGAGAGTGTTATCTTTTCTTTTTCAATTTCTCCAACAACTTGTTGGAGTTTTATTTCGCTTTGATTGATTGAATATTGCAATTCTCCAACGACTTGTTGGAGTTTTTTTTCATCAATACGCTCGGTATAGAATTGATACCACTTTTTCATATACCAAAGGTTTGAAGTAGAAAAACCATTTGTTTGAGGGAATTCACGTTTTAAGTCAATGCTCACTTGTTCAACTACACCGCTACCCCATCTTTCTTCAATTTTTTTTAACATAAGGTCGCGTCCAAGTAGCCAATTAAAGAGTAGTTTTTCGCTATTAACCTTTATGGTTGCTTTTATTTGCGATTGTCGATAGCGTTGCTTGACTTCGTAAATCCATTGTGAGTAATCTTTATCTATATGAATATCGTGCGAACTTACTATAATTGGTTTTTCCATTTCTGTTCTTATTTGCTTGTTTATAGATTTTCTTTGGCAAAAATAATTCTTTGTTTTATTTTCACAAAGCTTTGTTTTAAAAAAATATTTCTTTGTTTTATTCTCTCAAAGCAAAGAAATATTATTATCTTTGCCTAAGTTTTTTTTAATGAAACTTTGTTTTAATATGAAAAGATTACTTTTTATTATATTATTGTTTTTAAGTGTTTTTGCTTATTCTCAAAATGTTAGAATAAACTTAACGGGTAAGGGGTTGGAAAATAGAAAGGTGAAATTGTCTGTGGTTGAGGATAGAATTTCTCTTTTACAAACTGAAAAGAGTGTGCAGACTGTTGCTGCGGGTGATAGTGTTGTGAATTTTTCTCTTGTATTGGATGGTGTGAGTGAATTAGTTGTTAGCATAGATGCTTATTCTTATTCTTTTTTGGCTCAACCGGGAAATATTTATGAACTAAAACTTAGGGATTTTAATTTTAATCTTGCTGATTCTTTTAATGTGCTTATGTATAAGGTGGAATTGCCGATAGAGATTCTTAGCCCTGAAAATGAATTGACTTCAAAGATTATAAGATATGATTATGATGTTCAGTCTTATATTTTGAATAATAAAAGAAAACTTTATCCTATGCGAGATAGTCTTACGATTGCTGGATTGTATGATTTGAAAAATAAATTTTTGCAAAATGAGGATAAGTCTTCTTATTTCTATAATTATGTGGAGTATGAGTTTGCTACTTTGGAAAGAAGTTTGTCTTTAAGGAATTACAACAAACTTAGAAATAGTCTTTTTATTGATAAGCCAATTCTTTATTATAATGTTGGTTATATGGATTGTTTTAATAATGTTTTTGATCATTATTTCTCTAAGGGTAACAAATTTGTTTCTCAAAGTGAGATAGAGTTTTGGCTTACTACTCATAATCACGTTGATTTCTTAGATGCGTTGGGAAAGGATTCTGTTTTGAGAAATGAAAAGTTTAGAGAATTGGTCTTTATTAAAGGTTTGAAGGATATTTATACTGATGGGTTTTTTGAAAAGGGTGATGTGATAAAACTTTTGGAAACTTTGGCAAAGCAATCTAAGTTTGAAGAGCATAAAAAGATTGCTTTAAATACAATAGAGGCTCTTTTGTCGGTTTCGCATTCTGGAAAGGAATTTGCAGATTTTGTTTTGAGAAATATTACTGACCAAGAGGTTAATTTATCTCAGTTTAAGGATAAACCTTTGCTTTTGAATTTTGTGAAATTAAACGATGTGGAATCAAAAAGGGAGTTGGAGGTTGTTTATTCTCTTTATGATAGTATAAAAAATAATTGTAATATTGTAACAATTAGTTGTGATAGAAATTTAGATGCTCTTTATAATTTTTTAAAGAATACAAAGGTTGGAAGTAAGTATCAATGGCAAATGCTACATTTTGATGGAAATTATGATTTGCTTGAATATTATAAGGTGAAAGCCTTTCCTATGTTTATTTTAATTTCAAATGAAGGTAGGGTGCTTGAAAATCCTATGCGTAATCCAAGCGAGGGAAGTTTATTGAGATTCTTCTGATTTTTTTTTGTTTAAGTTTTGGTAGTGAGGGTGATAAAGCATAAGTGTTTCTCTTAGATGTGTTGTGTCTAAGTGGGTGTATATTTCTGTGGAAACAACGCTTGCGTGTCCCATCATTTCTTTTACTACTATTAAATTTGCTCCTCCTTTTACCAATGCTGAGGCAAAACTGTGTCTTAGAATATGTGGGTGGATGTTTTTCTTGATTTCTGCTTGTTGTGCGGCTGTTTTAATTGCTAAAAAGACATATTGACGTGTTAGTTTTCTTCCTCTTCTGTTTAGAAAAACAATGTCTTTACATTTTTGGTCAATCTTTTTTAGTTTGCTTCTATGGTTTCTGATGTATAAGTCTAAGAGTTGGAGTGCTTTTTCGCCGATTGGTACAAGTCTTTCTTTGTTTCCTTTCCCTAAGACTTTGATATATTCGTGTTTAAAGTAGATGTCTCCTTTTTTTAGGTTTAATAGTTCACTTATTCTAAGTCCGCAGGCGTATAATACTTCAATTATTACGCTGTCTCTAAAACCATGATAGGTGCTTTTATCAATTACGGAAAGCATTTTTTGGATTTCTTCGTGAGAAAGAACGACTGGCAAAAGTTTTTCAATGCGAGAGGTTTCTAATAGTTCGCATGGATTGTTGTCAAGGCGGTCTGTTAAAACTAAGAATTTAAAGTAGGCTTTGATTCCACTGATTATTCTTCTTGTACTGCTGTTTTTTAGATTTATTTGCCAGAGAAATTCTTCTAAATGTTTCAATTCTACGGTGTGAATATTGATTTCGGGATAGTTTTCGTTCATAAAATTGAAGAATTTAGCGCAATCTCTTTGGTAGGCTTCAAATGTGTTTACGGATAAGGAGCGTACAAAAAGTATATAACTCTTAAATTCGTCTAAATACTCTTCCCACATTGCGATTTCTTAGGCTTTTATTCAAATTTCACAGGTCCTATGTTGTTCATTAAACGCATGATTTTATTCGCTCTGCGATTTAGATATTTTGTTGGGTGAGCAGGATTGCGTTTTAAAGGATTAGGAAGAGCCGCCGCAATGAGAGCGGATTGGTGCTTTGTGAGTTTTTTTGCTGAACGATTGAAATAGTGTTGTGAAGCAGCCTCTATTCCATATATTCCATCGCCATATTCTATTACATTAAGATATACTTCCATTATTCTTTCTTTTGACCAAAATGTTTCTATCAAAAATGTGTACCATACCTCTAATCCCTTACGTAAATAACTCCTTCCATTCCATAAAAAAACGTTTTTGGCTGTTTGTTGCGAGATTGTGCTTGCTCCTCGCATAGGTTTGTTTTTTCTTTTAGACTCTTCTATCGCTATTTTAATTTGTTCAAAGTCAAATCCAGAGTGTGAAAGAAATAAATTGTCCTCTGATGCTACTACGGCTTGGATTATGTTTGGAGAAATTTCATCTATATCTACCCATTGACGCTCTACTTTGCTTGGTCGTTGCATCATAAGAATTGTTACAGGGGGATTGATTACTATATAAGCCACAGTGAGTAATATACTAAGGCATATATAAGATAGAATAAAGATTCCAATATATTTTAAGGCTTTTTTAAACATTGTTCTTTAAATTTTGCTTGCAAAAATACAAAATTGTTGTATCTTTGCAAAATTATGAAAAAACTACTCTATTTATTGTGTATATCAGTCTTGTTTTTGTCTTGCGCTTCTACAAGCAAGCATAATAAACTCTTGAAAAGCAATGATCAAGAAGCAAAGTATGAAGCAGCAATGAAGGCATACGAAAAGGGGGACTATATGCACGCAAATCAATTGTTTGAAAACCTTTTGCTATATTCAAGAGGTAGAGATATGGCTGAAAGGGTTAATCTTTATTATGCTAAAAGTCTTTTGGGAAGTAAAGATTATTATTCGGCAGGTTATCAGTTCGAAAGTTTTGTTAAGTGGTTCCCTTATTCACAGTATGCAGAAGAAGCATTGTTTCAAGCAGCCTTTTGTAAATATCTTGAATCACCAGAGTCGTCTTTGGATCAAACTTTGACAAAACAGTCAATAGATGCGTTTCAACAGTATATTGAAAAGTATCCTAAAAGTGAAAGAGTTGCCGAAGCAAATAAATTGATGGACGAATTGAGAGATAAATTGATAGAAAAGGATTATCAAAACGCTTATGCTTACTATAAAACAATGCAATATCACGCTGCGGTTGTTAGTTTTAAGAATTTTTTGAATGATTATCCTGATTTGACCGATAAAAGAGAGAATGCAATGTATTATATAGTGCTTGCTGGTTATGAGTTTGCACGTAACAGCGTTGAAGATAAACTTAAAGAACGCTATGAAGCACTTATCTTAGACTATGAAAGATATTCTGTTGTTTTTTCTAATATGAAAGATAAGAAAAAACAAGAACAATTAGAGAAAATTTATAATGAATCAAAAATAATATATAATGGATTATAAGAGAACAAAGGCTGACACAAGTATTAAGACAAGAAATTTAAATGATTTTGACACATTAACAGGTAATCTTTATGAAACGATTGCTATGTTAAGCAAACGCTCTGACCAAATTGCAGCAGATTTAAAGCAAGAGTTATATAAAAAGATAGAAGACTTTGCTGTTGCTACTGATTCTTTGGACGAAATACATGAAAATAAAGAACAAATAGAGTTGGCAAAGTTTTACGAACAACTTCCAAAACCATATCTTATTGCAATAAAGGAATATATGGACGAAAAGCTCGTTTATAAAAATCCAACTACAAAAGTGGGAATGGAAGAAGAACAAAAATAATAAGTAAAAGACTTTTGATTATGAATTTGAGGGTTGTAGTTGCAATAAGCGGAGGAATTGCCGCTTATAAGGTGCCTTTTCTCATACGTATGTTAAAGAAAGCAGGTTGTGAGTTAAAGGTTGTTGTAACTAAAAACGCCCTTGAATTTGTTACTATACCTACTCTTCAAACTCTTTCGCAGAATCCTGTTTATTCCGATATGTTTTCACAGGCTAATGCTCAGTTTACTCAGCACATTGCTTTGGCTGATTGGGCAGATGTTTACATTGTTGCTCCAGCAACTGCGAATGTAATTGGTAAGTATGCCAATGGTATTGCTGACGATTGCCTTTCAACAACTTTATTGGCGTTTGATAAACAAGTGTTTTTTGCTCCTGCAATGAATACAAAGATGTATCATAATAGAGTGGTACAAGATAATATTAAACGTTTGCAATCTTTGGGAGTAAAGATGATATTGCCAGAAAAAGGAGAGTTGGCTTGCGGTGTTGTTGGTGATGGAAGAATGGCTGAGCCTGAAACAATATTCCAAACAGTTGAAAACTTTGTAAATCAAATTCAAATATATAAAGGAAAGAAAGTTTGTATAACAGCAGGTCCTACATACGAACAAATAGATGCTGTTCGCTTTATAGGAAACTATTCTTCTGGAAGAATGGGCTTTGAATTAGCAAAAGTTTTTGCTGAAAAAGGAGCAGAGGTGAGTCTTATTGCAGGACCGACTCAACAAATAATTGAGCATAGTAATGTAAAAAGAATAGACGTTAAGAATGCTGCTCAAATGTATGAGGCAACTGTTGAGTGTTTTGAAGATTGCGACATTGCAATTCTTTCGGCAGCGGTTGCAGACTATACTCCAAAATCTACTTTTGATACAAAATTAAAGAAAAAGACTGATAACTTAGTTGTAGAACTTGTTCCTACAAAAGATATTCTTGCAGAGTTGGGAAGAAGGAAAAAAGAAAATCAAGTTTTAGTTGGTTTTGCCTTAGAAACCGATAATGAGTTTGAAAATGCCAAAGAAAAACTTATACGAAAGAATCTTGATTTTATAGTTTTGAACTCTTTGAAAGATGCAGGTGCTGGTTTTAATGTTCCAACCAATAAGGTAACAATCATAGACGCTAAGGGTGGGGTTTATAACTCTGAATTAAAATCAAAATACGAAGTTGCATTGGATATTTCCGAAAAAATATTGAATTGATGAGAAGATTTCTTGTTTGTTGTTTGGCTTTTCTTTTCTCTATCTCCGCTTTTTCGCAAGAGTTTAGAGTGAGTGTGAGTGTTAATTCAACACAATTACAATCTTCGGATAGAGAAGTTTTTCAGCAAATACAGGAATTGTTGAATGAATTTGTTAATGAAAGGACGTGGACAGACGTTGTGTATGAGGAGTATGAGAAAATAGAAGGTTCTATTTCGATTACAATAACCGAACATAGCACTCAAGAAGATTTTAAAGGCGATATAAATATTCAATTAAGGCGTCCTGTTTATGGTTCAACATACACAACTACGCTTTTAAATACACAAGAACAAAATTTTACGTTTAAATTTATTCAAGGACAATCATTGGAGTTTGACCAAAATAATTATACAAATAATTTAGTATCTACAATAGCCTTTTATTTGTATTATTTTTTGGCTCTTGACGCTGATAGTTTTGAACATAACGGAGGAAATAATTATTTTACAATTTGTCAAAATATTGTAACGGCTTCTCAACGTTCTGCTTCAAAAGGCTGGAAGAGAGCAGAAGATAATAGAAATAAATATTGGATGGTAGAAAATTATACCAATACTACATATAGATATTTGCGTGAAGCCTCATATCAATATCATCGTTTAGGTTTAGATATGATGCAAGGCGAAAGTCAAGCCGAAGCAAGAAACAATATAATGGAGGCTTTGGAAAATGTGAAACGAGCACATAGAGAAAAATCTGACTTAGTTGCTTTGAAACAATTCTTAGATGCAAAATCAGATGAAATAGTCAATATTTTTAAAGGAGCTCCTCAAAACGAAAAATCAAGAGTGGTGGATTTAATGAAAGTAATTGATCCTGCTAATACAAATAAATACGAACAAATATTACAACAAGGACAATAAATAATTAAAAAATAAAATAATATGCAAAATATACCATTTAACAGAGCATTGGTTGATGAAATCATTGCAAAAAATAAAATCAAGAGTGTAGGTGCTGCTTCTATTAGAGAAGTGAAAAAAATCATAGATGAAGTAGAAGCTGCAACCGGAGAAAAGTTTGTGAGAATGGAAATGGGTATTCCTGGAATCCCAGCAGTGCAAATAGGAGTTGATGCAGAGATTGAAGCCTTGAAAAAAGGTTGTGCTGCAATTTATCCAGATATCTATGGAACAAAAGAATTGAAACACGAAACTGCTCTTTTCGTTAAAAATTTCCTTGATGTAGAAGTTGAAGACGATGCTTGTGTTCCAACAGTAGGAAGTATGCAAGCAAGTTTTGCAGCCTTTATGACAATTGCAAGAATGGACGAAAAAAAGAATAAAATCTTATTTATCGATCCAGGATTCCCTGTTCAAAAACAACAATGCAATATCTTAGGAATAGAAACTTTACACTTTGATGTTTATGATTACAGAGGAGAAAAATTAGAAGCTAAATTAGAAGAATATCTTGCAACAGGAGAAGTTGCAGCGATGATTTACTCTTCACCAAACAATCCTGCTTGGTTCTCATTCAACGAACAAGAACTTCAAATCATAGCAAAAGTAGCAAATAAATACGATGTTACTGTTTTAGAAGACTTAGCTTATTTCGGAATGGACTTCCGTAAAGATTATTCTAAGCCAGGTGTTGCTCCATATCAGCCAACTGTTGCAAAATGGGCAAAGAAATTCGTTTTAATGATTTCAGGTAGTAAAGCGTTTTCTTATGCTGGACAACGTATTGCGGTAATGATTATCAGCAAAGACTTGTTTGAAATGAAAACCGACTATATGAAGAAATACTTTACACAAGATTGTTTCGGTCGTGCAATCATTTTCGGTTCTCTTTACGCATTAACATCAGGAACTGCTTTCTCTCCACAATATGCTTTAACAGCAATTTTCAAGGCTTGTAACGATGGCTCATATAACTTCACAGAACCATTGAAGGAATATGGAAGAAAAGCAGAGCAAATGAAGAAAGCTTTGGTGGAAAACGGATTTAAGATTGTTTATGATAAGGATTTAGATGTTGATGTAGCAGATGGATTCTATTTCACATTCTCTTATCCAGGATTTACAGGAGAAGAATTATTAAGTGAAATGGCTTACTATGGAGTAAGTGCAATTTCTTTGAGCATTTGTAGAAGTACAAGAATAGAAGGAGTAAGAGCGTGCGTTTCTTTGGTACCTAATGAAATGATTCCTGTATTTGCTCAAAGAGTTAAGAAGTTCCACGAAGACCACCCAATTAAATAAGCATAAATGCAACAAGAATATAAAAGACTTATCCTTTGTCCTCAAAAGGATAAGTCTGTTTTGCGTAAGCACCCTTGGATTTTCTCAGGTGCTTTACAAAAAGCCAAAAGCGAAATAAAAGAAGGCGAGTTTGTAGAGGTATATAATAGTAATAAAGACTTCTTATGTGTTGGTTTTTGGCAAAATGCGTCAATCGCAGTAAAGGTTCTATCTTTTGAAAAAGAGCAAATCAATTATAATTTCGTTTTAAACAGAGTTAAACAAGCAGTTGATTATCGTAAAAGTTTAGGATTCTTCTCTAATCCTGCAACAAATATTTTTCGTTTAATCAATGCCGAAGGTGATTTTATGCCTTCGCTTATTGCAGACTATTACAACGGACTTGTAGTCTTGCAATTTCATAGCGTAGGTATGCTTTCGCTTCAAGAATATATTGTTAAGGCTTTGCAAGATGTTTTGGGAGAGGATTGTAAGGCTGTTTTCTCAAAATCTTCTTCCACTTTGCCAAAACAAAATGAAGGAGAAACCGATAGATTCTTATTTGGAAACATTGAAGGCGAATGGTTTGCAAAAGAAAACAATCTTTCGTTTCGTATAGACTTTAATCAAGGACAAAAAACAGGATTTTTCATTGACCAAAGAGTTAATAGAGAATTAGTAGGGAGCCTTTCCAAAGATAAAAACGTTTTAAACGCTTTTTCTTACACAGGAGGATTTTCTCTTGCGGCGATTCAAGGTGGAGCAAAAAAAGTATTAAGTCTTGATATTTCTAAAAGAGCAGTAGAATTGTGTGAAGAAAATGTTAGAGTTAATTTTCAAAATCACAATCACCAAGCCTTAGCAGTAGATGTCTTGGAGTATTTAGATCAAGTGCCTAAGGGAGAGTTTGATTTGATTGTTTTAGATCCACCTGCTTTTGCAAAACACAATAGAAATCTTAATCAAGCATTGAAAGGTTATAGACAAATCAATCAAAAGGCAATGGAAAAGATTGCAAAAGGAGGATTCTTATTTACTTTTTCTTGCTCGCAAGCCGTTAGTAGAGAGGATTTTGGAACTATGCTTTTCTCTTGTGCAGCTCTTGCAAATAGAAAAATAAGAATAGTGCAACGTCTGCCTCACGCAATGGACCATCCGCAATCTATATTCCACCCAGAAGGAGAGTATTTGAAAGGATTTTTGCTACAAGTTGAATAATCATTAAATTTTTTTTAATTTTGCCACCGATTTTTTAGAGAATATAAGAATGGAAACGCTGATATTATTGATTGAAACTGCAACAGAAAGATGTTCTTGTGCTTTGGCAAACGAGCAAGGTATTGTTTCGTATGCAGAAAGTAATGAACCAAATTCTCATTCTGCTAAATTATCACTATTGATTGATGGTTTATTTACTCAAACTCAGTATTCTTATTCTGATTTATCAGCAATAGCAGTTTCTATTGGACCGGGTTCTTATACGGGATTAAGAATTGGTGTCAGCACAGCAAAGGGTTTAGCATACGCTTTGGATATTCCGGTTATTGCATTAAAGACTTGCGAAATTTTTGCAGCCCCTGTGTTTGATAAAAATCACAATGCTTGTTGTGTTGCAATGATTGACGCACGAAGAATGGAGGTCTACGCAAGTATTTTCCATAATAAAAAAGAGATAAAGCCTTGTTCAGCAGATATTTTAGAAGAAGGAATTTATGAAGAATATCTTTCGGATAAAGAAAACGTTATCTTTGTTGGAAATTGCTTAGAAAAAGCAAAAAAAGTCTTTGAATTAAAAAATTATTTCTTTGATTTATCCGTAGAATTGAGTGCAAAAAATATGCAAGGCTTAGCATTTGAAAAATATAATAAAAAAGAATTTGTAGATGTTGCTTACTTTGAACCTTTTTATTTAAAGAATTTTGAAGCAGCACCATCAAAAGTAAAAGGATTACATTAGTGGGAAAAAATAAATTAGCGAGATTTGCCGAAAATGAAACGTTTGCAAATCTTTTTCAATTAACATACGAACAAGTAACAAAAGAAGGATTTGCTTTAAAAGGCAAATGGAATAAAGAATTTTTTAAAAACGACAATCCAATCGTTTTAGAATTGGGTTGTGGTAAAGGAGAATACACCGTAGGCTTAGCAAAAAAATATCCAAACAAAAACTTCATTGGCATAGACATTAAAGGAGCAAGACTTTGGAGAGGTTGCAAAACTTCAAACGAAGACAAAATGACAAATGTCGCTTTTGTAAGAACACATATTCAAATGATAGAAAGTTATTTTGCGGAAAATGAAGTGTCAGAGATTTGGATAACATTTCCAGACCCTCAATTAAAAAAGCCAAACAAACGCTTGACTTGCGAAAGATTCCTTTCCTTATATAAAAATATACTAAAATCAGAAGGAATCGTTCATTTGAAAACCGATTCGCAAGAATTATACGAATTTACCAAAGACGAGGTCTTAATTCCTACTAAAAGAGAAATTTTATATAATACAAATGATTTATATAACTCTGATTTTAAGGAAGATGTTATAGAAATACAAACCTTTTACGAGGCAATGTATTTGAAAATAGGCAAACCAATCACTTACTTGAAATTTAAATTAACATAATAATAAGAAAGTATAAACGTTTTTGAAATAATAACAAATAAATAAAATAAGAAAAATGAAAAGAACAATCACAACATTCTTTATGCTTATCTGTTCTGTTTTTGCTTTCGCACAACAAGCAGATGATGCTGCAGCCACAAACAAGTGGATTGAAACATACGAAAATTTAAACACAGCAAAAGATTGGAATTCTATGCTATCACAAGCAGAAAGTTGCAAAGCAGAAGTTCCAAACTGGGAATTTGTTTACTATTATGAAGGATTGGCAAATTTTAACCTTAAAAACTACCAATCAGCAGTATCTGCATTTGATAAATTCATTGAAAAAAATACTGCAACTCCAGCTGCCTATCTTTATAGAGCAAATTCATACTTAGAAATGAAAGAAGCGGATTTTGCAATCAGAGATTACGATACATATTTACAAACAAACCCTAACGATGTTGCAGTTATGTTAAACAAAGCTGAAGCAAGAATGATAAAAAAAGACTATGCAAATTACATAAACGAGCTTACAGCAGTTTTAGCAATAGAACCAACAAACGTAGGAGCACTACAAAACAGAGCATCTGCATACGCAATGCAAAAAAATTGGCAAGCAGTTATCACAGACTTAACTTCAGCTCTTGCAATAGAAGAAAAAGCAGCTCTTTACTATGATAGAGGATTTGCAAACTATTCTATGAAAACACCAGAAAGTCTTCAAGCAGCAGTAAGCGATTTTACAAAAGCAGAAGAAAAAGGAATGAATACAGAACAGTTGTTTAATTCAAGAGCAGTGTGCAACAAAGCCCTTAAAAACTTTGCACAAGAAGCACAAGACTACACAAAACTTTTAGAAATCAATGCAAACAACGAAAAATACTATTACAACAGAGGAGTAGCTTTATTTAAAGCAGAAAAATTCCAAGAAGCATTGGCTGATTTCTCAAAAGCAATAGAATTAAAACCTGATTACGTAAATGCGTATAAATATAGAGCGAACACATACGGCAAATTGGGCGATAAAAAATCACAAGCAGCAGACGCAGCGAAAGTAAAAGAGTTGCAAGGACAAGCAAAATAAAAACAAAATAAAAACAAAATTTTGCGAAAGACGGAGTAAAAAACACAAAACTCCGTCTTTTTCTTTGTTTTATTTGGATATGTATTAAAATCTTCATAATTTTGCGGGCTGATTTAGTAGAAAATAAAAATAAATATATAATGGAAAATAACAAGTTATTTGCTGAATTTCCCGAAGTTACAACACAACAATGGGAAGAAGTGATAACAGCTGACCTTAAAGGAGCTGATTATAACAAAAAATTGATTTGGAAAACCTTAGAAGGATTTGATGTTAAGCCTTATTACAGAGCAGAAGATCTTCAAACACTTGAATATCTTAATGGAAACCCTGCACAAGCTCCATTTGTGAGAGGCTACAAAAAAACAACAAATGCTTGGGATATTCGTCAAGATGTGATTGAATGTGATGCAAAAACAGCAAACGCAATTGCATTAGCAGGAATAGAAAGAGGAGTTAATTCTTTGGGATTAGTTGCAAAGAATTTGAAAACTTCTGCTGATATGAAAGAAATGTTGAAAGGAATCAACTTAGAAGAAGTTAAAATCAACTTCATAAAGAGTGATAACTACCTTGAAACACTTCGTCTTTTCATAGAAGAAGTTAAAAGTCAAAACTTAGATAAAGAAAAAATCAAAGGTTCAATTAACTTTGATGCATACGCATACGCATTATCTCACGGTAAATTCTACGAAGATTTAGATAAGAGTTACATTACATTAGTTGAGATAATCAATTTAGTAAAAGAAAACATACCTGCATTTGATGTATTAACAATCAATGCAAGTGTTTTCAATAACGCAGGAGCTTCAATAGTTCAAGAATTAGCTTACACACTTTCTGCTGCAAACGATTACCTTTACAACCTAACTCAAAAAGGAATACCTGCTCATTCAGTAGGATACAGAACTGTTTTTGCATTTGCAACAGGTAGCAATTACTTTATGGAAATTGCAAAACTAAGAGCTGCACGTCTTTTATGGACAAAAATCATGGAACAATACGCTCCAAAATGCGAAACAGCATATCAATTACACATTCACACAGAAAGTTCATTCTACAACAAAACAATATACGATCCATACGTAAATATGTTGAGAACAACAACAGAAACAATGTCAGCAGCAATCGCAGGAGCAGACTCAATTTCTGTATATCCATTTGACGTAGCTTACAAAAAAGCAGACGAATTCTCAACTCGTATAGCAACAAACCAACAAATCCTATTAAAAGAAGAATCTTACTTAGATAAAGTAGTTGACCCATCAGCAGGCTCATACTATATCGAAAGCTTAACAAACGCAATAGCAGAAAAAGCTTGGGAAATCTTCAAAGGATTAGAAGAAAAAGGTGGATTTGTTGAAGCAATAAAAGCAGGAATCATACAAGATGCAATAGCAGAGATAGCAGCAAAAAGAGCAAAAGACGTTGCAATGCGTAAAACTACTATCTTAGGAACAAATCAATATCCTAACTTAACAGAAAAGAAACCAGAAATCAACAAACCTTGCTGTTGCTGTGGAGAAAAAGGCGATGAAATAAAAGTATTACCTCGTACACGTTTAGCAGAGCCTTTTGAACAATTAAGAATGCAAACAGAAGAATCAGGAAAACAACCAAAAGTATTCTTATTGACTTACGGAAACCTTGCAATGCGTAAAGCAAGAGCACAATTCACAACAAACTTCTTCGGATTAGCAGCATACGAAATCATAGACAACGTAGGATTTGCTACAGCAGAAGAAGGAGCAAAAGCAGCCGTAGAATCAAAAGCAGATATAGTTGTTCTTTGTTCATCAGATGACGAATACGCAGAATTAGTAGCAGGAGCACTTCCTACATTAAAAGGAGCGTTCAAACATATCGTTGTTGCAGGAAACCCTGTTGAACAAATGGAAAGCTTCAACGCACAAGGCGTAACAGATTATGTTAACGTAAAAACAAATGCCTTAGAAAGCTTAACAAATTACAACAAACAATTATTGTAGAAAGTTAAATTTTTGATTTTTTTCATATCGGCGGTTCTCTTTAACGGAGAATCGCCTTTTTTTAATGCAGTAATATAGAATGGTAGTCCCAATATTCCTTTCCGTAGTCTTGATAGGCACAATTTATTTAATAGTAAGAACAAAACAACTCTTAAAAATAAAACCCTTATACATATATCTATTTTATACATTAGCAATATTCCTTTCACTTTACTCGATGCTTTCAGCACCAATGCCCTTTACAGTAAATACTTTTATGCACATATTAGTCGTATTCTTTGCCTACTTATTGTCATTCTTGCTAATCTTTTTATTATCCTTACTTGTGAGCGATGTACTCAAACTAATCTTTCGTTTCAAAAAGAAAACCTTTCTTTCAATATTGATTTCGCTCACCACACTTCTTTTTCTATACACCACAATCAA
>DEPQ01000015.1:3576-5838 GCA_002358855.1 Bacteroidales bacterium UBA3388 | reverse complement strand
CAACATCTTTTACTTTTGATGCAACTTCTTGGTAAGAAAGATTTGTTAATTTACTTACTGCAATAATAGAAGCCATAATGTTATAAGCATTAAATGCACCAGGAAGATTTGCAGTTAATTGTAAAGTTTCGTTTTTATCTGCATTTTCGTGGATATTTACATCAAAAGAAATTCCTTCTTTTTCGGCACAAATATTTAATCCTTCAAAGTAATTAATGTTTTCTGGAATTTCTGGTAAATCAACTTCTTTGTTAGTTGCTGCTTTTCCTGCTTTTCCTTGTGTTGTAAAGCCATATACTTGTTTTTTTGTTGAATCAATAAAATATTTTGCTGAAGGGTCTTCAAGATTTACAACGCCAAATGATGGAATTGTAAGTTTTTCACCTGCAATTTCTTTTATGTGATCATGACAATCTAACAATCTGAATAAATTAGCTTTGTCTTTTTTATATTGTTCAAATGTCTTGTGGAATTCAAGATGTTCCAAAGTAACATTCATAAAAACACCACAGTCAAAAAGCACATTGCCTAATCTGTTTGTTTTTGGTGAAAGTCCATGGGAAGAAGATTCAATTACAGCGTATTGGCAGCCATTTTCCAACATTTTGTTTAAATGATGTTGAATTATTGGTGCTTCGGGAGTTGTTTGATGTTGAGGATTTGCGATTGCTTCGTCTCCAAATGAATATTCAACAGTAGAAATAAATCCTGCCTTTTTCCCGCAAAGGCGAAGTAATTGCCATATAAATGAAACTGTGGAACTTTTTCCTTCTGTTCCTGTTACGCCTATAATTACTAATTTCTTTGATGGAGAATCATAAAAATAGTCACTTATTGGTGCCATTGCAAATCTTGAATCTTTTACTTTAATAAGCACTGGGAAGTAGTTTACATTGCCTTCATATACAGTTGCTTCAATTTGTCTTTTTGTTATTGCTTTTGCTATTTTTAGTTGTAATTCATGGTCAAGTTCATCTTGAAATACAATAGCATTTGCGCCTTTTTCGATTGCTTGCGGAATGTAATTATTTCCGTTAGCGTGAATACCTGGAAGGGCAAAAAATAGAGAATCTTTTGTTACTTCTCTTGAATCAAATACTAAATTTGAAATTGGAATGTTAGATATTTCTTTTTGATCGATGGGAGTTATTCCATCTGCTGCAACAAAATTATATTCACAAGATGGTAATAATTGTGATAAAAGTTTTTGCATAAAATCCCACACCTCTTTTATTTAAAAACTAAAATTTCTTCTATTATATTGCTAAAATAATTAGTGTTCAATATGTGAATATGGGAATGTATTTTCATTATAATTGTCTTAGTGTGTCATTTTGAAACAGTATATTGTGTAAAAAGTATACAAAAGGAAAAAATAACACATTATATGATTTTTAATGTTTTTCAAAAAAATCAGAACAAAAAAAATGAATTTTTTATTTAATTGTAATACAAGGAATTATAAATAAAATTAAAAAAAATAATAAAAGAATAAAAGTTGGCACAGAAATTGCAATATATTAAGTGTAAGATAAAACTTATAAAAAAGTAAAATATTATAAAATGCTGTGGAGGCAAACTATGAATGAATTAGCACTTTTTGACACAATTTTTAACAACTCAATGGACAATGTTTTTGGAGGCATGGGATATCGCTCGTCTTATGTTCCAAAGGTAGATGTAAAAGAAACAAAAGATGTTTATGTCCTTGATATGGAATTACCTGGGCGTTCAGAAAACGATGTAAATATTGAACTTGACCATAACACTTTGACTATTTCTTCTAAAATTGAAGAAACAAAAGAATCTAAAGAAGATAAAAAGTCAGAAAAATGGTTAATTAAAGAACGCCGTTGTTCAAGTTTTAGACGCAGCTTTACAATTCCTGAAGATGTTAATTCAGAAGAAGTAAAAGCAAGTTTCAAAAATGGAATCCTTTCTGTTGAAATGCCAAGAAAAGCTCTTCCAACTCCAAAAAAGATTACAATTAATGTAGCTTAAAAATATAAGTAAAGAGATGAGGCTGCCTAATAAGATTAAAAATTTGTTAGGCAGCCTTTTTTATTTTATCTTCAATTGCTTTATAAAAAATATGGTGTATAATTAAAATAATATGGATATCTCTAATAAACTTGAAATTGCAAAAAAATTTATTGAAACATCAAAAAAGAATATATGCTTTATTGTTGCGGACAGTCTTGTTTCCCAATGTATTGCAGAAGATATGAAGGATTCTTACCAAGTTGTTGATTTGGCAGAAGA
>DEPQ01000015.1:0-3392 GCA_002358855.1 Bacteroidales bacterium UBA3388 | reverse complement strand
GAACGCTATGATATTCCAATTGATAATGAAGAGTTGTATGAATTAGGTCAGTATGTAAAATCAATTGTAGAACTTTTTAAAGAACTTCCTGTTAAAAATTATATTTTTACAAATGCACAAAATATTTTTTCTGATTCATTTGCTGTAATTAAAGAATTAGAAAATCATGAACTTGCAAGTAAATTTGTTTTTTGTTTTAATTCTGATGTTACAAACCCTTCTGTTGAAGTTTTAGATTTTTTGGAAAAAAATACAGAATCAGAAAACTTTTTGTATCTTCAAGTTCAAACTGCTAGAGCTAATGCTGCTCTTGCTTTTGAAATGGAAGAATCTGAAAATTCATTGAATGTTAGTCAAGAATTTAAAGAAACAATGATGAATAATTTTGATTTTGTATTTTCATTGTTGCGTAACAATCGTTTGTTTATGTCTTTTAAGCAGTTAAAAATCTTGATAGCGTGGGTTTCTAAGAATTTTCCTAATATGAATTATTCTGTTTATCAAAAGCGAACATTGCTTCATGAACTTGCAATTGATTGTTATGTATGTAAATTGGAAGACGAATCAATTCTTCATTTTAATGATATTATTGAAACTCTTCCTGATGATGATTTTGCACTTTCAGCAGCATATTATTTGGCTAGAATTTTCTATCTAAAAAAATCTGGTGAATTTGCAAAAAAATATGCTCTTCAAGTTTGGCAACAATTAAACGGAAATGAAGAAAATCCTTATTATGCACTTTTGTCTATGTTGGAATTTCAGTTTGTAAAACGCTCCGATGCAAATATTGCAAAAGGAAAGTATATAGAAGCGTTGAAGCAGCTTGAAGCTCACGGATTTGTAAATAATTATATTGCAACAGGTTTGACTATTCCTTGGAATTTGATTAATACTCCAGATTCTAGACCGCTTATTGAAGATACAATTGATAACTGTATGCGTATGGCCAAAAAATACGGAAATAAACATTTGTATTCTACTGCTTGCCATTGGAAAGGAATTATTGCTTCTCATTACGGTGAACGCGATGTTGCAATGAAATGGTATAACGATTGTAATAAAATACGAACAGAAATTGGAGAAATTGGTCCTCTTATGAATATTCGTAATGGCCTTTCTTATGAATCTTTGTGTCGTGCTTTATATAAAGATGCTTATGATTTAGTAAATGGAGTTATAAGCAATATTTATAATTTAAACGATTATTCCAGAATTGTAGACTGCTTAAAAAATATAAGTTATGCACTTTTTTATGCTCGTCACTATGACATTGCTCATGAAATTTTTTCTTTGTTGTTGCATTTTCTTAGACTTTTTAATATGGAAGAGCAGGCTTATAATTCATTCTTGCCATCTAGAAGTGATATTTTAATATTGAAGACAATTATTGATTTGGATAGAAAAGATGTAATTCATGCAACTATCAATTTCAATCAAATTGAATCAACAGTAAATTCTGTCACAATGGAAGAAAAACCTTTAATTCCTTTTATTCGTGCAATTTTGTTAGCAAATGATTCTATGTTTGAAGAATCAGAAAAAGCTGTTGAATTGTGTGTTCAGGAATTTAGAGAAATTAAAAGTAATCAAACCCACAAAATTTGTTTCGTTTATTTTGAATATGCAGTTTTATTAAAAAGATTAAATCAAATGGAACTTTCTCAGAAATATCTTGATTTAGGATATAATCTTGCAAAAGAAAATAATTTTGCATATTACACTAAAAATAAAGATAGCGTTTCTGTTGAAGATTACTTAAATGGTTATGAAAAATACGATGAATTAAATATTAATTTGGCTTTCCTTTTAGAAAAAGCAGAAAAGGAAAATCTATTAACTCAACTTCATAAACGAATTCACGATTATCAATTCTTGAATAAAGTAAAAACAAATAACTTAAGATCTTCTAATCTTAAGAAATATATTGAAAACACAGTTTTGTATATTTATGAATATTGTTTTGCAGAATCTGTATTTATTGGTGAACTAACAGACGAAGGAGCAGGAACTCTTTATTCTATTAGTCGTGGAAAATCTGTAAATATTTCTTCACAAAAGTGGAAGAAGTTGTTCAAAGAATCTACAAATAAAGAAGTTACTCAATTTGTTTATAAAGAAAAGCAACAACTGTTTTTTGGTAATATGACTCAATTTGAGTATAAGTTTGGAATTGTTATTATTCCTACTGAACAAAATCCATTTACTAACGAAAGTATTAATACTTTGAATATTGCGCTTTCTACAATTCAATCACAAATTGTTATTTATAAACAAGATGAAAATCTATTATTCCTTTCTACAACAGATACTCTTTCATTGTTGAATAATAGACATGCTTTACAGAAGCATCTTCTTGTTGAAGGTGACAGAATTCGTCGTTATGCAAAGCGTAAGTCAACAAAAATACAAGTTTCTATTGCGTTTATGGATTTGGATAACTTTAAATATTATAACGATACATTCGGACATAATGCTGGGGACTTGTTTATTACTTGTTTTGCAAAACTTCTTAAAAATACTTGTCGCCAAGTTGACTTTATTTCAAGATTTGGTGGAGATGAATTTGTTGTTGTAATGACAGACACTAATGAAACTGAATCTTGTAGAGTTTATGAACGATTAAAAGAAGCGTTGGTAAAAGAAGAATATTTTATTCCTCAGTTGCGTAATTTATTGGGTGTAAACACTTTGGAAATTCCTTCTAACAGATATTTGGGCTTTAGTATGGGAATTTGTACAAATTATGATATTGAAGATGCTTCTGATTTGAATGCAGTATTAAAAAATGCAGACAAAGCTTTGTATCATTCTAAAGAAACTTGCAAAGGAACTTGTACTATTTGGTCTGATATTAAAGACAAAGTTCAAAAATAATTCTGATTTATTTGCTGTAGTTATAATTTTTATGAAAAAATAAAAAAAGAGGTTGTTCTTAGAACAACCTCTTTTTTATTTTATAGATTACATATTGTTAAGTTTGCTTTCAAGAATATCAAGCTGTTCGCTGAGTTCTTTTGGAAGGTGTGCACCAAATTTTGGATAGTGGTTTTCACGAATATCTTTGATTTCTTTTAACCAACCTTCTTTATCAACACTTGTGATTGCTGGAATCTGTTCTTTGTAAACATCTTCAAGACCATCAAGGTTAATAGCACCTTCTTTTGGCATGTAACCGATAGCAGTTTCAACAAAGTTGTCTTTTCCGTTACAGCGGTCAAAAATCCAAGCAAGAACGCGGCTGTTATCACCGTATCCTGGCCACATGAATCCACCTGGAAGTTTGTCATTGTTGTCATCTTTGCGGAACCAGTTAACATAGAAGATTTTTGGAAGTTTATCCTGGTCAGCTTTAGCACCAATGTTTACCCAGTGCTGGAAGTAGTCACCCA
>DEPQ01000013.1 GCA_002358855.1 Bacteroidales bacterium UBA3388 | reverse complement strand
CAGGGGTTCGAATCCCCTACGGGGTACAAAAGATTAAAGAATAGAGAAAGAGAAAAGGAAATGGCAAATCATAAGAGTTCAATAAAAAGAATTCGTGCAAACGAAAAAAAGAGAATAGCTAATCGCTATTACGCTAAAACAATGAGAAATGCTTTGAAAGATTTCAGAATGACTGAGGACTTAACAGAAGCAAATGCTAAGTTACCTAAATTGATTGCTCAAATAGACAAATTAGCAAAGCGTTCAGTTATTCACAAAAACAAAGCAGCGAATCTTAAATCAAAATGTATGAAGCGTGTTGCTTCTGTAAAGTAAGAAACTTTGTAAACAAAAACATAAAACCTATAACCTCCTTTTTCAAGGAGGTTTTTTGTTATATATTGAATTATGAGACTAATTGACACACATACTCATTTGTATGAAGAAAGTTTTACAGAGGATATAGACCTTGTAATAAAGAAAGCAAAAGAGAATGGAATATATAAAATGTTTATTCCAAACGTTGATGAAACCACAATAAAGCCTCTAATTTCTCTTTGTGAAAAATATAATTGTTGTATTCCTATAATGGGACTTCACCCTACAAGTGTAAAAGAAAATTTTAAAGATTCCCTATCTATTATCAAAGAAACTTTATTTAAAACTCCCGAAAAATTTTGTGCAGTTGGCGAAATCGGAATAGATTTATACTGGGACAAAACCTTTTTAGAACAACAAACAATAGCATTCAAAGAACAAATTTCTTGGGCTTTGGAATTAAGAAAACCATTCATTGTCCACGCAAGAAAAAGCTTTGATGAAATATATCATTGCTTAAAAACCATAAACAAAAACAAATACTCTGGAATATTTCATTGCTTTGGAGGAGATTTAAACCAAGCAAAATTACTAATCGAAATGGGATTTAAGATAGGAATTGGCGGAGTAATTACGTTTAAAAACTCAAAACTATCAGAAATCGTAAAACAAATAGACATAAAAGACATAGTTTTAGAAACCGATTCGCCATATCTTGCACCCGTACCACACAGAGGAAAACGCAATGAAAGTGCCTACATATTAGACATAGCAAAATTCGTAGCCGAAGTAAAAGAAATGCCATTAGAACAAGTAGCCGAAATCACAACACAAACAGCCCTAAACATATTTGAAAATGAAAATTAAAAGAATAATTGCATTACTAATTGCAAGCATTGTTTTCAACTCTACATTGATAGCACAAGAAACTCAAACGCAAACAAATGGAAAGCCAATCATTCAAGTATTTGGCGATTTCTACACAGACTTTAAAGAAGACAAAGAAGAATTAGGCTTTGAATTAAACAGAGCATACTTAGGCTATCAATACGAACTAAAAAAAGGCTTATCAATAAAAGCAGTTATGGACATAGGCGAGTCGAAACAAGTAAACGACTATCAACGCATAGCCTACATAAAAAATGCTCAAATCTCATGGAAACGCAACAATCTTACGCTTAACGCAGGATTGATTTCCACAACACAATTCAATGAAATAGAAAAATTTTGGGGCAAAAGATACGTAGCAAAATCCTTTCAAGACGAATATAAATTTGGACACAGTGCAGACTTAGGGCTATCGGCAGCATATAAATTTGGAGAAATTATCTCAATTGATGCAATCATAACAAACGGAGAAGGATATAAAAAACTACAACAAAACAATAGTTTTCAATATGGCTTAGGTGCAACAATAAACCCAATAAAAAATTTGTATTTTCGTCTATACGGAGGAGTAAACGATGAAAATCAAGCAAATTTCTCTTTCTTCACAGGCTATAAAAGCGAAAAAATCACTCTCGGAGCAGAGTATAACATTCTAAAAGACCAAAAACAAGGAGCAAGTTTCTTTGGCAATTTCTCAATCAATAAGAATTTTGACTTCTATGCAAGGTATGACATCTTAGAGGAAGAAATCCTACTTACAACACAAGACAATTCAAGCGTGATAGCAGGATTTGAATATCGAATTAACGACAACATCAAAATTTCACCAAACTTCAAAGCAAGCATTCCAAGAGATAACAACCTCAATACCAAGTATTCAGCGTTCATTAGTTGCTATTTTGGAATATAGGCTTAAACTCTTGAAAAAAAAGTCTTTGTTTTTTAAATTTTTTTCTTTGATTTTTTTAATTTTTTCTTTGATTTTTTTTGAAAAAGTAAAGACTTTTTTTTCTATTCCTTTGCTTTAAAGATAATCCATAAAATACGCAAAGGAAACTACTTCAAGAAGCAACATTGATAAACTCCCTAAAATAATAGATTTCTTGTCTGTAATTATTTTTTTCTCGATTTTCTTTAATTCTTCGTTATTTCCTTGTAATGTTTTTTGTGTTTCTTTTAATATTTCTTTAATTTCTTCCATTTCATATTATTTTTAATCATTAAACTATACCAATATAAACCCTATTGTTAAAACGGCAAAGAATAGAATTGAAAATACGAGTTCTACTCTGTCATATATTTTTGATTTTTTGTTAATTCGTTGAAAGATTTCTTGATTCTCTTTCGCCAATCTTTGATTCTCTTTTAATATTTCTTTTATTTCTTCCATTTTTGTTGAGATTTTTTATACTAAAACTTTCGTTTGCAATTTTTTTCTTTGATTTAAATAAAATAACTCTTTGAAATAATTTCTTAAATCAAAGAGTTATTTTACTTTTAGAAGAAATAGGTAAATCCTAATTCTAATTGATTTGGATTTAGTTTTGTATTGTTTATTTCATGCACATTTACGCCTGTAAGATAGTCGTTTCTTGTAACACAATGATTGGAGTATATAGAGAAATCTGCGTCATATAGGCTGTAATTCAAGAATATTTTCATACTTTTCTCTCCTATTTTGATTTCTGTTCCTGTTCCAAAAAGCAAAAAGGGTTGTAGATTGTCTCGAAATGTTATAAATCCTGTTGGAGTTATGCCACGGCCCAAATCAATTGTTTTATTATTGTTCAGAATCATCATACTTCTTAATCCACCTCCTAAGGAAAAAGTCCAATCTATATTGTCTGAAATATTCCAATTATAGTTTACTGATAGTGGAATCTCTAATCCTACGTTGTAAACGCTTATATTTTCTGAATTAAAGCCTGTTGGCAATACTTTTTTCTCTTTATCAAAAAATGAAGATAATATGTCTGCATCTACAAATGAACATTTGAATTTTCCTGTTAGTGAAAATGATTTGTTGAATTTGTATGTGTAATCAAAATGTAGTGATAGTGTTTGCCAATCTATTAGTGTGGTGCTTGCATATAGTTGTGTTTGTAACGCATTCTCATAATAAACATCATAAATTGCACCTGATGATAGGTGATTGTCTTTATCTGCCCACATTTCTGTTGAAAAGCCTAATCCAAAGTTATGCTTTTTTACTTCTTCTTGTGCACTTGCTATTTGTATTGTAAATAATGCAACTAATAATACTAATGATTTTTTCATTTTACTTTGTTTTTTAGTTTGTTATTAATATGGTCTGTCGGAAACTTTCAAACGTGTAACCAAGTGATTATCTCCGATATGCATTGAATTTGTATTATACTCTGAGGCTAAATCTGCAATATATGATTCCCTATACCAAACACCTTGATAAATAACATCATCATAACTTAATCTTGGCAAAGTAACACTAAAAGATGCGATTCCGTCAATACTTAAAGAAAGACTTATATTATCTTCCCAGCCTTTATCTGTTTCAAGGATATGAAAATGTACTTTATCATGATTGTATATCCAATCTGGATTTAAACTTGTATTAAAATTTTTAGTTTTCCCTAATTTTATTTCTTTTCTTGTGTATTCACAAGTATATATATTCTTTTCTGAATCTGAACTTGTTGAATTTATATATCCCGATTCAAAAACAAATTCACTTCCAGTTAGAATATCATATTGTGTTCCTGCTTTAAATGCTATTAATTGTAAATTATATGTTTTTGATTGATCGTTCCAAATACTGATTTCGTTATCTTCTTCATTGGTATCATTGTTATCATTATAACCATCGTAAAGCCATATTTTACCGCCTTTTTGTCTTATTCCTCTTTTAAATTCTGGGTATTCGGCATAATCTCTATCGCTATAATTGATTATGATTACTGGGAACTTAACACTGTCAAAGTCTGCTATCGTAATGTTTGTTTTTTCTATACTTTTTTCTGTGATTTGATAGCCTTTGATGTTTATTGTTTCTTTTCCGTCTTCTACGTAACCAATTATTGGTAAGGTTTTGCCGTCCCATTCATCGTGATAACCCCAATAAATATTCAAGCCTCCGTAATAGTTTGTTGAATTGTAGCCTAAATCTTTTAATTTCTCTGCTGATATTCCTTTTCCTAAATTTATTATGTCCGAA
>DEPQ01000089.1 GCA_002358855.1 Bacteroidales bacterium UBA3388 | reverse complement strand
TATTTTTTGAGAAATTTTAAAGATTTTTCAAAAAAAAGCGACTTTTTATCATTAGTTGCTCTTTCTTTTATTGTTTTTCTTATTTTACTTCTGCAAAAACTTCAATTGTTTCTTCATTTATTACAATATCTGATAGCGAAAAGAAGGTTAATACCTTTTCTAACTTCTCTATCTTTGCTAAATTGACCTTAATCGTTTTACCTTCTATGACTATTATTCCTTCTGGCAAAGAAGAAATAAGCTTTGGCAGTAGTTTCTCAACGGCAAACTCCATAAGAGGTTTACAACTATAAGTAAAGACCACTTTATCGGAATACACAGCCGTTATTATCAAAGATATTTCCACATTAGGTAAAAGAACAACACCCGAAGAGTACTTTATCTTTAATGTATTCGCACTCTCTTTGCCCAAAGACAAACTAACCTTTGCCAAATCTTTTACCTTATTTTCTATTTCCTTATATGTAATTGATAATTTCATAAATTAAAAACGATAGGATTTACTTTTTCTTATTCCTCTTTCGGTTTTTATTTCCTTTTTGCTTTGAAATTTCGCTTTCTTCCATTGCTTTTTCTTTCAACTTTGTAGAGATTTTTAGTTTTAATCGCTCATTTTCCTCAGCTTTCAATCTTTCCAATTCCTCTTTCTTTGTTTGCATTGCTTGTTTCAAGTCATCTATTACAAAAATAGAGTCTTTTCCACATTCTCCTGCTTTTTTTAACAACATTGAAAGTATAGCATTTTTAATCTCTCTACCAGAAAAACCATCTATTATTTCGCTTATCTCTAAGATTTCTTCATCTGTGAAAGGTTTTTCTATTGGTAAAAATGGAGGAAGGGAGACTTTTATTATTTCTGCCCTTGCTTCTTTATTTGGTAAGTCGAGTTTTATATTTGCTAATATACGAGAATTAAATGCTTTGTCGAAATTAGTAACCAAATTCGTAGCAAACAAAACCACACCCTCAAAATCTTCAAGCAAAATCAACATTTGGCTACGCAAAGAGTTTAAAGCCTGTTCTGCACCTTGACTTACATTTTCAATTCTCTTGCCAAGAAAAGAATCTGCTTCATCAAAAAACATCACAGCGTCTAATTCCTTTGCTGTTTCAAAAGCTTTTTTCAAATTTTTCGGTGCATCGCCAACATATTTTGATTCTATTTCGGAATAATTCAATGCCAATAATGGTTTTGATAAATGTTTTGCTATTGCATGAGCACACATTGTTTTTCCCGTACCAGGAGGTCCGAAGAAATTTAACACACTTCTTGGCTTGCTATCAACTTTCTCAAATCCCCATTCCTTATATATTAGTTCCTTTTGCTCAATTACATTTAAGGAATCAAAGATTTTTTTCTTAATCTCTTCGTCCATTATTATTTGATCAAAATCGTAACGAGGATTTATAGGAATAAATGTCGGCAAACCATCATTCGCAGATTTCTCTTCTTCTTTTGCTGTGTTCTCTTTCTTCTTAAAAGTAAGTTTTATTAAGAGTGTGTAATCAGATGACTCAACACTTATTTTTTGTGCAAGAAATGATTGCACAGCACTTAGAATTGAATAACTGCCCTCTAAATCAAAACTTGCGTTATCCTCAATTTCTACAAATTTATCTCCAAATTCTTTGACCTCACAAGCCAAAGTAATAGAAAGCGTAGGGAATGCGTCCACTTTCTTTTGAAGGAAAAGACGCAATCCACTTTCTAAATTATCTAACCAAAGAATTTTTTCTTCGGAAAGAGCACTTTTATCTATGTTATACTTCATATATTATAAGTTTATAAATATATCTCAGTCCCAACTTTTAAACTTTCACTTACTCCTTTTTCAGATTCAATTACAAAATCATTAGCAATCACTCTTGAATCCTGATTAAATACATCAAAATGCACCCTTTTAGTTTCTTTACTTTTAAGCCTTGCTTTGAATGCAGATGGATATTTTAATTTTATTTCATCTCTTGCATTGTCTTCTGTAATAGCATCAATAATTGATGCTATTACAAATCCTCCTACTCCACCAACAAGTCCACCAACAAGCAAAGGTAAAAACCACCAAACCATAATTTTATTTTTAACTTAATACTATTAAATCTTCATTTCCTAAAACTTCGCGTGTCTTTGCATCTAATTCATCGGCTTCTATAAGTTTTGCGTGAACGATTTCATTTTTTTCTTCATCGAAAACACCAACAAATAAAGATTCTTTTTTTGTTGGCTGAATTGACAATACATCTTTCATTGCTGATGCTTTCGCAACAAATGGCACGTGTTTGTTTTTGTCTAATTTTAAGGTTTTAAACCAATTCACAACTTCTAAAAAATTTAAGCACCCTTCAATTGAAACAGTTTCAAGTTCTATTTTCCACTCTTTCTTAAAGGCGTTTTTAATTGATTCTAAAAGTGAAGGTTTTTTCTTAAAGACCAATAAGGCTATTACTGCAACTACAACAACTGCAATACCTATTATTAAATATGTATTCATCTCTTTTTCTTTTTTATGTAAGTACAACTAAATCCTCATTACCTAAAGTTTCTCTTGTTGTTGCATCTACAGCATCTGCTTCAATGAATTGATGATGTGTAATCTCATCTATATCTTCATCATAAACACCTTGGAAAATTCCAAAATCCTTTGTAGGTGCTGTTTTCAGCATTTCTTTAAAAGATTTTGCATCTGCTACAAAAGGAATGTGTTTGTTTTTCTTTAAACGTAAACTTTTTATCCAATTCACACAGTCTGCAAGGAAGTTAAAGATACCATTTATAACTCTTTTAACGATTTGTTTTATCCAGCGTATAGCACCTTTAATTAATTCTACTATTCCTGAAATTAGTCCCATAATTTTATTGTTTTTTAATTTAATATTACTAAATCTGACTCAATAAATAAATTCAATACATCTTGTTCTAATTGTTTGGCTTTAATGATTACATAATGATTGTTTTCATCTGCTAACAATTCTCTTCCTTTTCCGTAAGAAAGATAAACAAAGGCTACTTCTTTTTCATTGATTACACCTTGTTGTTTAAAGGCTGCAACCATATTTGCTCCTTTTACAATATGATTTTTTGCATATTGAAGCATTTCTCTTGAAGTCAAGGTATCTACTTCATAAACTGTCATATTATCTTTTGAAGTTACGCTGATTTTCTTTAAGAAATCTGCCTTTGCTTGTTGATAATATTCTTTCATTTCTTGCTTTGCCTTGTCCCATTCAGGCTTTACCTCATCTTTGATTTTTTCTAATTCTTCTGAATAATCGCCTAATTTGTCTTTCGCTTCATCCCACAAATCTTTTAAGTGAGATAGCAAATCATCTAATTGTTCGCTATTAAATTTTGCCATAACTTTTGAAATTTTATATTTATAACCATTTATTATTTCTTGTTTCAAAAGTACTATCTTTGCTTATAATGTCAAGGAGTCAAAGTAATTTGTTGCAAAAATGTTGCAAAACGGCAATTTTTCTTTGAGAAAAGGACATAAAAAAGTCGTGAACTTTTTCTTATCGCAATCTGAGGTCCTGGAACTACCTAACACATCTAATAAGTAAAGCCCACGATATACTCGTGAGCGTTTACTGCTTTACTAAGATGTGTTTTGATTTGAAATTTTCCAGGTTTCAGATCACCAAGTATAAGCAAAAACGCCTTTATTTTTCGTTAAATTTTATATTTCTTTGTTTTTACATATTTTTTCGTTAATAATTTTTCAGTCCACAAAGGTATAACAAATTTTTTAAAGCACAAAAAACTTGCGGATAAAGTCTTGGTTCTCTAAGTTTAAAAAATAGGGAAATCGGATTTATTTTGCCAAAATTTCAAAACCGATTTTTTAGCAAAATTTTTGACGAAAATTGACGGAAATTAAGGGTAAATTTTGCGAAAATCAGACCTATTTTTTCAAAAGTCCTGTTTAAATTTTCAAAAGTCCTAATTAAATTTTAAAAGTCAGGACTTTCTGAGATCAAAAGTCCTGACTTTTTTGGCAAAAAACAGCGAAAAAATCGGCTAAATCAAAGACTTTTTTGGCGTT
>DEPQ01000071.1:242-15211 GCA_002358855.1 Bacteroidales bacterium UBA3388 | reverse complement strand
TCATTGGTTTATGGTAAAAGAAAAAGTGGAGGTAGAAATAATGAAGGAAAAATGACCATGAGATATATAGGAGGTGGTCATAAGAAATTATACCGTTTTGTGGATTTCAGAAGAGATAAAGATGGAATCCCTGCAGTTGTAAAAACTATTGAATATGATCCAAATAGAACAGCTCGTATTGCATTAGTTTGTTATGCTGATGGTGAAAAAAGATATATAGTTTCTCCTCACGGTTTGAAAGTTGGTCAGACTATAATGTCAGGTATAGGAGTTGCCCCTGAAATTGGTAATACTTTGTTCTTAAGTGAAATTCCTTTCGGAACAATGATTCATAATATAGAATTGAATCCTGGTCAAGGAGCAAAGTTAGTGCGTAGTGCAGGTTCTTACGCTCAATTAATGTCAAGAGACGGTAAATATGCAATAGTTAAGATGCCTTCTGGAGAAACCAGAATGATATTGCAATCTTGTAGAGCAACAGTTGGTATAGTATCTAACGTTGAACACAATCTTGAAGTTTCAGGTAAGGCAGGTAGATCAAGATGGTTAGGTAGAAGACCTAGAACAAGAGGAGTTGTTATGAACCCAGTTGATCACCCAATGGGAGGTGGTGAAGGTCGTCAAGCAGGAGGACATCCACGCTCAAGAAAGGGTATTCCAGCTAAGGGATATAAAACAAGAGCTCCTAAAAAACAATCAAGTAAGTATATAGTTGAAAGACGTAAGAAATAAGAAACATGAGCCGTTCATTAAAAAAAGGACCTTATATTCATTATAAGTTAGAAAAGAAAGTTTTGTTAGCTCAAGAACAGAACAATAAGAATACGATAAAAACATGGTCAAGAGCTTCTATGATTTCTCCTGATTTTGTAGGCTTGACTATAGCTGTTCATAATGGAAATAAGCATATACCTGTTTATATAACAGAAAATATGGTAGGTCATAAGTTAGGTGAATTTGCACCTACAAGAATTTTCAGAGGACATGCTGGTCAAAAAGATAAAGGTAAGAAATAAAAATTAGTGCAGAAATGGGAAAAAGAAAACGTGAGAGTGCATTAGCACGTAAAGAAGCAAAGAAGACACAATACGTTGCAAAGTTGAATAACAATCCTACCTCACCAAGAAAAACTCGTTTAATGGCAGATGCTGTTAGAGGTCTTGATGTAGAAAAAGCATTAGGAATTTTGCAATATAGTCGTAGAGAATCAGCACCAAAATTACGTAAATTATTACTTTCTGCAATTGCAAACTGGCAAGTTAAAAATGCTGGAAAAAGATTGGAAGATAGTAATTTATATGTAAAAGAAATATTCGTTGATGGTGGAAGACAGTTAAAAAGACTTCGTACAGCACCTCAAGGACGTGGTTATAGAATAAAAAAGAGATCTAATCACGTTACATTGGTACTAGGAAGTAGAGTAGAAGAAAAGATGGCTGTTTCTGAACCTCAAATAGTTGATGCTGAAAAATAATAGTTTGTAAAATAGTAAAATAATAATCGGATGGGACAAAAAACAAATCCAATAGGTAACAGACTAGGAATTATCAGAGGTTGGGATTCTAATTGGTACGGAGGAAGAAAGTTCGAAGATAAATTAGTAGAAGACGATAAAATAAGAAAATATCTTAATGTACGTCTAGCTAAGGCTGGAGTTTCTAAAATTTATATCGAAAGAACTTTAAAACTAGTTACTGTAACCATCAATACAGCTAGACCAGGTTTGATTATAGGAAAGGCTGGTCAAGAAGTTGATAGATTAAAAGAAGAGTTAAAGAAACTTACTGATAAAGAAGTTCAAATAAACATTTCTGAAGTTAAAAGACCTGAATTAGATGCAGTATTAGTTGCAGCAACTGTTGCGAAACAGATTGAAGGCAGAGTTTCTTATAGAAAGGCTATCAAAATGGCTATAACTTCAACTATGAGAGTTGGTGCAGAAGGAATTAAAGTTTCTGTTTCAGGACGTATCGGCGGAGCTGAAATGGCAAGAACAGAACACTACAAAGAAGGTAGAACTCCTTTACATACTTTAAGAGCTGATATTGATTATGCACAAGCAGAAGCACACACAACATATGGTCGCATAGGAGTTAAGGTGTGGATATGCAAAGGTATGGTTTATAACAAGAGAGAGTTAGTTCCTTCAACAGTAGGAGGTAATCTTAAAGAAAATAACAGAGCAGGACAACGTTCAGCAATGGGACAACGCCCTCGTAGAAAAAAGTAGTATTTAATAGTCAAAATAGAGTGATATGTTACAACCAAAAAAGACAAAATACAGAAAACAGCAAAAGGGTAGAATAAAAGGTTTAGCTCATAGAGGACATGAGTTAGCTTTTGGAGCTTTTGGAATAAAGTCTTTGGATACTGCTTTTATCACAGGACGTCAAATAGAAGCAGCTCGTCAAGCCGTGACTCGTTATATGAAACGTGAAGGGCAAATATGGATTAGAATATTTCCTGATAAACCTATTACAAAGAAACCTAATGAAGTTCGTATGGGTAAAGGAAAGGGAGCTCCAGAATATTTTGTTGCTAAAATAAAACCAGGAACAATGTTATTTGAAGCAGAAGGTGTTCCATTGGAAGTTGCAAGAGAAGCAATGAGATTAGCAGCACAAAAATTGCCAGTTATTACAAAATTTGTAGTACGTAGAGATTACACAGAAGAAGCATAATCATTAGAAAATGAAGAATAGTGAATTAAAAGAACTTTCTGTTGCAGAATTGCAAGAAAGATTAGATGCAGAAAAAGTACAACTTACTAAGTTGCGTATAAATCATGCAGTGTCTCCATTAGAGAATCCTAACATAGTTAGAGAAACTCGCAGAAATGTTGCCAGAATTAATACGGAAATTAGAAGACGTCAATTATCGTCTGCGGATTCAGTAGAAAAATAAAAGATGCCTATAGCAATATGGAAAGAAATTTAAGAAAAGAAAGAATAGGTGTTGTCGTAAGCAATAAGATGGATAAATCTATCAACGTGTTAGTTGAAAGAAAGGTAAAGCATCTTAAATATGGTAAGTTTGTTAAAAAAACTAGCAAATTTATGGCTCATGATGAGAAAAATGAGTGCGGTATAGGAGATACTGTTCGCATAATGGAGACAAGACCTTTGAGTAAAAATAAATGTTGGAGATTAGTTGAAATAATAGAAAGAGCTAAATAACATGGTACAACAAGAAACAAGATTAATTGTTGCAGACAATAGCGGAGCGAAAAGTGCACTTTGTATCAGAGTATTAGGTGGTACAAAAAGAAGATATGCTTCCGTTGGTGACAAAATTGTCATAGCAGTAAAAGATGCAATCCCTTCAGGAAATGTGAAGAAGGGCTCTGTATCGAAGGCAGTAGTTGTTAGAACGAAAAAAGAAGTAAGAAGACCAGATGGATCTTATATACGTTTTGACGATAACGCATGCGTTTTGTTAAACGCTAATGATGAAATGAGAGGAACACGTATTTTTGGACCAGTAGCAAGAGAGTTGCGTGATAAACAATTTATGAAAATTGTGTCATTGGCTCCTGAAGTGTTATAACGCAAAAAAGTAAGAGTATGAAATTGCATGTAAAAAAAGGAGATACTGTAAAGGTATTGGCAGGAAATGACAAGGGGAGTATAGGCAAAGTATTGGTTGTATACCCAAAAGACAATCGTGCCATCGTTGAGGGATTAAATAAAATAAAAAAACATACAAAGCCTAATCCTAAAAATACTCAAGGTGGTATAGTTGAAAAAGAAGCTCCAATACATATTTCTAATCTTATGGTTATTGATTCAAAGGGTAAAGCTACAAGAATCGGTAGAAGATTAGATGAAAAAACAAATAAATTAGTTCGTTATTCTAAAAAGACAGGGGAGGTAATAAAATAATGGGATACGTGCCAAGATTAAAACAAAAATATAGAGATGAGATAGTGTCTATATTGATGAAAGAGTATGGTTACAAAACAGCAATGCAAGTACCTCGTTTGAAAAAAATATCTTTGAATCAAGGTTTAGGTAGAGCAGCTATAGCAGATAAAAAGGTTATCGATAAAGGAGTTGAAGAAATGACTTTGATAGCTGGTCAAAAGGCTGTTGCAACAAGATCTAAAAAAGATATTTCTAATTTCAAATTAAGAAAAGGAATGCCTATTGGAGTTAGAGTTACTTTAAGAGGAGATAGAATGTATGAATTTCTTGATAGATTGATCTCTGCTTCAATTCCTAGAATTAGAGATTTTAGAGGTATCAACGATAAAGGATTTGATGGAAAAGGTAACTTCTCATTTGGTATTACAGAACAAATTATATTCCCTGAAATAGATATCGACAAAATCAATAGCATTCAAGGAATGGACATAACTTTTGTAACATCAGCAAATACAGACAAAGAAGCTTTATCATTATTGAAGGCATTTGGCTTTCCATTTAAAAACCAAAATAATTTGTAAGAATTATGGCAAAAGAATCAATGAAAGCGCGTGAGCGTAAAAGAGAAAAAATGGTAGCTAAATATGCTGCTAAAAGAAAAGCTTTATTAGAGGCAGAAGATTATGAAGGCCTTCAAAGATTGCCTAAAAATGCTTCTCCAGTAAGATTACACAATAGATGTAAACTAACAGGTCGTCCAAAAGGTTATATGCGTCAATTTGGAATTTCTAGAATTAATTTCAGAGAAATGGCTTTAGCAGGATTGATACCTGGAGTAAAAAAAGCAAGTTGGTAAGATAAAGTTTAATTTATATTAAAATAGAAAAAAGATGGTTACAGATCCAATTGCAGATTATTTGACTCGTATTAGAAATGCTTCTACAGCAAAGCATAGAACAGTGGAGATACCTGCTTCGAAAATAAAAAAAGAAATAACAAAAATACTTTTTGACAAAGGTTATATTCTAAATTATAAGTTTGAGGATGAAACATTCCCTAAAACTATCAAAATAGCATTGAAATATCATCCATTGACAAAAGAACCAGCAATGACAAATATTCAAAGAATAAGTAGTCCTGGTTTAAGAAAATACGTAAGTGCAGAAAAATTGCCAAGAGTTTTGAATGGATTAGGTATAGCAGTAATCTCTACATCAAGAGGTTTAATGACAGATAAAGAAGCGAGAGCTCTTAACATTGGTGGAGAGGTAATTTGTTACATTAGTTAATTTAGAGGAGATATAATAATGTCAAGAATAGGAAAATTACCAATAAACCTTCCAAGTGGAGTAAAAGTAACAGTTGACGCAAACAACGTTGTTACAGTTGAGGGTAAATTAGGAACTTTGACTCAAGAAGTTAGTCCTGCTATTTCTATAAATGTAGAAGAAAATCAAATTACTTTAACAAGAGAATCTGATCAAAAAGATCACAGAGCAAAACATGGTTTATATAGAGCTTTGATAGCAAATATGGTAAAGGGTGTTTCTGAAGGATTCAAAACTGTACAAGTAGTTATTGGAGTGGGATATAAAGCTCAAGTTCAAGGTCAAGTATTAGAATTATCTTTAGGATATTCTCATAATATTTATTTTGAATTACCACCAGAAATAAAATGTGAAACAGTTTCTGAAAAAGGAAAAGATCCTCTTATCATTATGACAAGTATTGATAAACAATTGTTGGGTCAAGTTGCGGCAAAGATTCGTTCATTACGTAAACCTGAACCTTACAAAGGAAAAGGTATCAGATTCCAAGGAGAAGTTGTTCGTAAAAAAGCTGGAAAAACAGCTGCTAAGTAATTTCGTTAATCATTAAAATCCGTAGAAGGATGGCAACTAAAAAAGAAATAAGAAGATTTAAATTGAAAATGAGGATCCGCAAAAAAGTAAGTGGAACACAAGAGCGTCCTCGTTTGACAGTATTCAGAAGTAATAAAGAAATTTATGCTCAGTTGATAGATGATGTAAAAGGAGTTACTTTAGCATCTGCATCTACAGTTGAAAAAGCTTTTGAAAACAAAGGAACCAAAACAGAACAAGCAATAATAGTTGGTAAAAATATTGCTGAAAGAGCTAAAAGTATAGGTATAGAATCTGTTGTATTTGACAGAAATGGTTATTTATACCACGGAAGAATAAAATCTTTGGCTGATTCAGCAAGAGAAAATGGCTTAAAATTCTAATAATATGGCAGAAGTAAACATAAAGAGAGTAAAATCAAGTGAAATCGAATTTAAAGATAAACTTGTAAGCATCAATAGAGTTACCAAAGTAACAAAGGGTGGTAGAACTTTCAGTTTTTCAGCAGTTGTTGTTGTAGGTAATGAAAATGGTGTGGTAGGATACGGATTAGGAAAAGCTAAAGAAGTTGCGGCTGCTATTGCAAAAGGAGTTGACGATGCTAAGAAAAACCTTGTGAGAGTACCGATTCTTAAAGGAACAGTTCCTCATGAACAAACAGCAAAATATAGTGGAGCAAGAGTCTTTTTGAAACCTGCAGCACCTGGTACAGGAGTTATCGCAGGAGGTGCTATGCGTGCTGTTTTAGAAAGTGTTGGAGTAAAAGACGTCTTAGCAAAATCTAAAGGTTCATCTAATCCTCACAGTGTTGTGAAAGCTACAGTTGCAGCCTTAATGCAAATGAGAGATCCTTACACTATTGCAAAACTTAGAGGAATAGAAATGGATAGAGTATTTAATGGATAAATCTTAGTGAAATGAAAGTAAAAGTAACACAAATAAAAAGTGGAATAGGTCGTCCAGCAGATCAAAAACGTACATTAGAAGCTTTAGGTTTAAGAAAAATTAGACAATCTAGAGTGTATGAATTGACAGCACCTATACAAGGAATGATAGCTAAGGTTAGTCATTTAGTAGAAGTAGAAGAAATAAATTAAGAAACTGTTTAAGAGAAAATATCATGAATTTAAGCACACTTAAACCTGCGGAAGGTTCTACAAAGAACCGTAAGAGAATAGGACGTGGACAAGGCTCTGGAAGAGGTGGTACATCTACAAGAGGACACAAAGGAGCAAAATCTCGTTCAGGATATTCTCGCAAGATAGGTTTTGAAGGCGGTCAAATGCCTTTGTATAGACGTTTACCAAAGTTTGGATTCAACAATATCAACAGAGTAGAATATGTTGGAATTAACATTGATACAATATCTGCTTTGGTAGAAAAAATTCAAGTTAAAGATGTAACTTTGGATTTAATGCAAGCACATGGACTAATTTCTTCAAAAGACAAAGTAAAGATTTTGGGACGTGGAGAGTTAAATACAACAATTAATGTTACAGCACACGCATTTTCTAAAACAGCAAAAGCTGCTATAGAAGAAAAAGGCGGAGTAGCAACAACAATCTAATAAAACAGATGAAACGATTTATCAATACATTAAAAAATATCTGGAATATAAAAGAATTGAGAGAAAGAATACTCTATACATTAGCCTTAGTGCTAATTTATAGAGTAGGTTCTTTTGTTGTTATTCCTGGTATCAATCCATCTGACTTGGCAGGATTGCAAGATCAGACAAAAGATGGTGTCTTAGGTTTATTGAACATGTTCTCTGGAGGAGCGTTTTCTAACGCTTCAATCTTTGCTTTAGGTATTATGCCGTACATCACTGCCTCAATTGTTATGCAGTTATTGACAATGATTGTACCATATTTTACAAAAATACAAAGAGAGGGAGAAAGTGGTAGAAGAAAAATAAACCAAATGACAAGATGGTTAACAATTATTGTTACTATCTTCCAATCATTTGCGTACCTTGCAAACTTAAGAAGTCAAATAGGAGGCGCAACGATTTATAGTATAACAGGATCGGATAGCCCTAATTTTATAAATTGGGTATTGCCGATATCAATATTATTGACTTGCGGAACTTTGTTTGTAATGTGGCTTGGAGAAAGAATTACAGATAAAGGAATAGGTAATGGTATTTCGTTGTTAATCATGGTTGGTATCGTTGCACGTTTACCATTTGCATTATTTGCAGAATTTGCTTCTCGTATGGAAGACAATGCAGGACAGTTAGTAATTTTGTTTGTTGAATTGATAGTATTATTAGTGGTTATTATGCTTTGTATATTATTGGTTCAAGGAACAAGAAGAATACCTGTTCAATATGCAAAAAGAATAATAGGAAACAAACAATATGGGGGAGCACGACAATATGTTCCTATCAAAGTTAATGCAGCAGGAGTAATGCCGATAATCTTTGCGCAAGCAATAATGTTTATCCCTGTTACTTTATTTGGATTTTCAGATTCAGAAAGTATGTCAGGAATAAAAGCAGCGTTATCAAATTTTGAAGGATTTTGGTATAATTTCATTTTTGCAATAATGATTATATTGTTTACTTATTTCTATACAGCAGTAGCAATAAATCCAAAGCAAATGTCTGATGATTTAAAGAAAAATGGAGGTTTTATACCAGGTGTTAAGCCAGGTAAAAAAACTGAAGAGTTTCTTGATAATGTACTATCAAAAATTACACTTCCAGGTTCTATATTTTTAGCTTTTGTAGCAATCTTACCAGCAATAGTAAGAATATTTGGAGTTAACTCTCAATTCGCACAATTTTATGGCGGAACTTCTTTATTGATTATGGTAGGAGTTGTACTTGATACTTTACAACAAATAGAAAGTCATTTGTTGATGAGACATTACGATGGCTTAACTAAATCAGGAAGAATCAAAGGTAGAAGTCAAATGTAATAAACCCCGAATAAGTTAAATGATACAAATAAAAACAAAAGACGAAATTGAACAACTTAGAAAAAGTGCCCTCATGGTAGGGGACACTTTGGCTGAAGTTGCAAAATTTATAAAAGCAGGAGTTACCACAAAACAATTAGATGTAATTGCAGAAGATTACATAAGAAGTAATGGAGCAATACCTACATTTAAGGGTTATATGGGATTTCCTGCAAGTCTTTGTATTTCTATCAATGAAGAAATTGTTCATGGAATACCAGGTGAAAGGATAATTAAAGATGGGGATATCGTATCAATAGACTGCGGAGTAACATACAATGGTTGGGTAGGAGATTCAGCATATACATTTGCCTTACAAGGAGTAAAAGAAGATTGGAAACAATTGATAAAAGTAACTAAAGAATCATTATACTTAGGTATAAAAGAATGCGTAATAGGAAATCGCATAGGAGATTTAAGTTATCAAATACAAAATTATTGCCAATCATTTGGATACGGAGTTGTTCGTGAATTATGCGGACATGGTTTAGGTAGAAATATGCACGAAGATCCATCAGTGCCAAACTATGGTAAAAGAGGGACAGGATCTCGTTTTAGAGAAGGTATGGTAATAGCGATAGAACCTATGATAACCTTAGGAAACAGAGAAGTTGTTTTTGAATCTGACAATTGGACTTGTAGAACAGCAGACTATTCACCTGCGGCTCATATAGAACATGATGTAGCTATTACTGCCAATGGACCAGATATTTTATCAAGTTTTGACTCTATTGAAAAAGCAATAAAACAAAGTATAAACTTAGAAGAAATTTAATTATGGCGAAACAAGCTTCCATACAATTAGATGGTACAGTATTGGAATCATTAGGAAATGCAATGTTCAGTGTTGAATTAGAAAATGGACACGTTATCATAGCACACATATCAGGTAAGATGCGTATGCATTACATCAAGATATTACCAGGAGATAAAGTGCAAGTGGAGATGTCTCCATACGATTTGACAAAAGGACGTATTACATATCGACATAAATAAACTGCGAAATTATAAATAAAATTAAAAATATTACCGAAAAATGAAAGTTAGAACCTCAGTTAAAAAAAGATCTCCTGAATGCATAGTCGTTCGTAGAAAAGGAGTTGTCTATGTTATAAATAAGAAAAATCCGAAATATAAACAAAGACAAGGGTAATTAAGTAATTAAACAAATAATAATTTATGGCAAGAATTGCAGGTATAGACTTACCAAAGAACAAAAGAGGTGTAATCGGTTTGACCTATATTTATGGAATAGGAAGAAGTTTAGCATCACAAATATTAGCTAAAGCTGGAATCGATGAAAATAAAAAGGTAAGTGATTGGAGTGATGATGAACAAAATGCAATCCGTACAATAATCGGAGAAGAATACAAAGTAGAAGGAGCATTACGTTCAGAAGTACAAATGAACATCAAGAGATTGATGGACATAGGATGTTACAGAGGAATACGTCATCGTAACGGATTACCACTACGTGGACAAAGCACAAAGAACAATGCAAGAACACGTAAAGGTAAAAAGAAAACAGTTGCAAACAAGAAGAAAGCAACTAAGTAATAAGTAATTAAAATTTGAATGCGGATTATATATAAAAAAGTTAGAGAAATTAGGAGCATTCATTAAGTAATAACAAATTAAATATTGTAAGGAGACAATATGGCAAAAAATGCTAAAACAACGAAGAAAAGAGTAGTAAAAGTAGAACCAGTAGGAAAAGCGTTCATCTTTGCTTCTTTCAACAATTGTATTATTTCGTTGACAAACAATGCTGGACAAGTAATAGCTTGGTCATCAGCAGGAAAAATGGGATTTAGAGGTTCAAAAAAGAACACTCCATACGCTTCTCAAATGGCGGCAGAAGATTGTTCAAAAGTAGCATTTGACTACGGTTTGAGAAAAGTAAAAGTATTTGTAAAAGGACCTGGTGCAGGACGTGAATCAGCAATCAGAGCAATCAATACATCTGGAATAGAAGTATTGGAAATTACTGATGTTACACCATTACCACACAATGGTTGTCGTCCACCAAAAAGAAGAAGAGTGTAAAAATTGTGTAATCTAAAAAAAAGAAATTATGGCAAGATATATAGGTCCTAAAAGTAAAATAGCAAGAAAATTTAAAGAACCGATTTATGGAGCTGATAAAAACTTTGAAAAAAGAAACTATCCTCCAGGACAACACGGTATAAATAAAAGACGTGCGAAACAATCAGAATACGGATTGCAGTTAATGGAAAAACAAAAAGCAAAATATACATATGGTATATTAGAAAAGCAATTCCGTAACTTGTTTGAAAAAGCATCAAGAAAAACAGGGATTACAGGTGAAGTGTTATTACAATTGATTGAATCAAGATTAGATAACGTAGTTTATCGTTTAGGAATAGCACACACAAGAAATCAAGCAAGACAAATGGTTTCTCACAAACATATCACAGTAAACGGACAAATTGTTAATATACCATCATATTTGTTAAAAGTTGGCGATGTTGTAGGAGTGAGAGAACGTTCAAAATCATTAGAAATAGTTGAAGAATCATTATCATCAAGAGTAAACTATTCATGGTTAGAATGGAATGGAGAAAAGATGGAAGGAAAATTCTTGAACTATCCAGAACGTGCAGAAATTCCTGAAAACATAGCAGAACAATTAATCGTCGAATTGTATTCTAAATAAGATTAAATAAAGAAAAAATGGCCATATTAGCTTTTCAACAACCTGATAAGGTTTTCATGATAGAATCAGATGAATTCAAAGGAACATTTGAATTTCGTCCGCTTGAACCTCGCTACGGAGTAACAATAGGAAACGCATTAAGAAGAGTATTGTTATCTTCATTAGAAGGTTTTGCTATCACATCAATAAGAATAGAAGGAGTTCAACACGAATTTGACACAATTCCAGGTGTGATAGAAGACATGACAGAAATCATTCTAAACCTAAAACAACTTCGTTTCAAAAGACTAATTGAAACAGAAGAAAGAGAAACAGTAAATTTCAAAATAGAAGGTAAGAATGTATTCAAAGCAGGCGACATCAATGGAAGCTTGAATTCATTTCAAATTTTGAATACCGAAGTAGAAATATGTCACATGGAGCCTTCAGTAAGCCTTTCTATTGAAATGACAATAGAAAAGGGTAGAGGATATGTGCCTGCAGAGGAAAATAAAAAATCAGACGATGTAATAGGAACGATAGCGATTGACTCAATTCACACACCAATAAAGAATGTGAATTATACAGTTGATAATTATCGAGTTGAACACAGAATTGACTTTGAAAAGTTGATTTTAGAAGTAACAACAGACGGATCTATCACACCAAAAGAAGCACTATCAGAAGCAGCTTCAATATTGATTCAACACTTCGCCCTATTCTCAGATGATCATATAGCAATCCAAACAGAGCAACAATCACCTGAGGAAGAGTTTGATGAAACAACACTGCATATACGTCAATTATTAAAGACAAAACTAACAGATATGGACTTATCAGTAAGAGCCCTAAACTGTTTGAAGACAGCAGAAGTTGAAACATTAGGTGAATTAGTATCATTCAATAAAGCAGACTTATTAAAATTCAGAAATTTCGGAAGAAAATCATTAAACGAATTGGAAAGTCTTGTAAGATCTAAGAACTTAGAATTTGGAATGAATGTTGCGAAGTATAAATTAGAAAAGGAGTAACGAGAAATGAGACACGGTTGTAAAGTAAATAAATTGTCAAGAACACATGCACACAGAGCAGCAATGCTTTCAAATATGGCATCGTCGTTAATCTTGCACAAAAGAATAGAAACTACATTAGCAAAAGCAAAAGCATTAAGAGGCTATGTAGAACCATTGATAAACAGAACAAAAGCAGATTCAACACATCAAAGACGTATGGTATTTAGCTACTTACAAAACAAAGAAGCAGTTAAAGAACTATTCGGAGATGTAGCAACAAAAGTTGCAAATCGTCCAGGCGGATACACAAGAATATTAAAACTTGGAAGACGTATGGGAGACGGAGCTGAAATGGTAATGATGGAGTTAGTTGATTACAACGAAGCAATGTTGAAAGAAACAACTGCTAAAAAAGCCAAAACAACTCGTAGAGGTGGAAAGAAAAAAGCTACTGAAACAGTTGAAGCACCAGCACAAGAAACGGTTGCACAAGAAACAGTTGCAGAAGAAACAAAAGCAGAATAATAATTTGCTAAATAAGAAAATAAAGGAGACTTCAAAAGAGGTCTCCTTTATTGTTTTAGATTAAATCAGATTAGAGATAAATAAAAAGGCGAAATCAATTAAGATTTCGCCTTTTGTTTTTTTGATTTGATTTCTTTATTGCTTAATTACTTTTTGCATTATTGCTTTGTCGTTATTAGTTAAGCGTAAGTAATAAGCACCTGCTGGCAACGATTCAATGTTTATTGTTTTTGCATTAGAGAAAGTAAGAACACATCTTCCTGTTAAGTCTATTACTTCTACCTTTTCTATTGCTTGACTGAAAGTAATTTTGCTGTTTGTTGGATTAGGATAGAATGTAATTTCTGTTTGCTCAATATCAAGTAAAGAACTATTTACTGAAAGTACAAGAGTAATAGTACTATCGCAACCATTTATTGATTGAAGATTTTGAACGTAAGTACCAGCTTCACTTTCGTTGAAACCAAACTCAGCATAAGTTTCTCCTGCGTTTATTGTTGCATTGATAGTAGTATCAAAAGTAGGATATTCAGTAACAGTTAGTGTAACGATACTATCGCAACCATATATTGTATGTAAAGATTGTGTATAAACACCTGCAGTTACGTTAAATCCATTTCCAATAAATCTTTCTCCGGGACAAATTGTTGCTGTAAGTTCTGTATTGTAAGAAGGAAGAATATTTAAAGTAAGCGTAACAATACTATCGCAACCGTTTACGGAAGTTAAGTTTTGAGTATAAACACCTGCTTCTGATACGTTAAATCCATTTCCATTGTAAACACTACCTTCGCAAATTGTTGCTGAAAGTTCGGTATTTAAATCTTCAAATATTGCAGTTAAAGAAGTATCGCTTGTAAAAGAAATAATTCTTGGGTTATCTGTATTTCCGTCATTCCAACTTATAAATTGATAACAATCATTTGCATTAGCAGTAAGCGTTGCAGTTGAGCAGTTGTTTTCAATCGTAACATTACCTCCAACTTCATTATTAATATTTACATCAATAGCAAAAGGTATTTCTTGAATATTATCATAGGCAAAATAACTACTCCAAACCATAGAATAATAGTTTTTTAATCCACAATAAACATTTAATGTTGTATTGTTATTTATACCAGGAAAAACAGACGTTTCTAATGCAGGAGGAGTAATTGCAAGACAAGTAACAGTATCTAAACTATAGCAACCAGCGAACGCTTCATCTCCAATAGAAATAACACTATTCGGAATAGTAATAGAAGTCAAACTATCTAAAGAGCAAGCAAAATAATCTGGTATCCTCTGTACACTATCGCCAATATTTATTATAGCTATTGGACAATTATAGAAAATAGGGAAAATATTATATTCATAACTATAAACAAAATCTTCACAATTTATTGCATTAAAATTAAGTGTTGTTAAACTAATGCAACCTTCAAATGCTCCATCTTCAATAGCAGAAACACCTTTCCCAATAGTAACTGAAGTTAAACTACAGCAATCACGGAATGCATCATCTCCAATGAAAGCATTAGGAATATCTACAGAAGTTAAACTACTGCAATTCCTAAACGCATCATCTCTAATAGCTTCAACACTATTTGGAATAGTAACAGATGTTAAGCTATAGCAATTATAGAATGCAGAATCCATAATTTGAATAACACTATTTGGAATATTAACAGATATTAAATTACCTAAACGACTAGCAAAATTAGCTGGTATTCTTTGTACACTATTTCCAATGTTTATTGTAGTTATAGGACAAGTATAAAAAGGAGTAGTCCTAAGATAATCATAATTATAAAAATTATTACAATTTATTGCATTAAAATTAAGTGTTGTTAAACTACTGCAACCATAGAACGCAGAATATCCAATAGAAGTAACACTATTAGGAATAGTAACAGATGTTAAACTACTGCAATGGGAGAACGCAAAACCACCAATAGAAGTAACGCTATTAGGAATAGTAACAGAAGTTAAACTACTGCACCAAGAGAACGTACTCTCTCCAATAGAAGTAACACTATTAGGAATAGTAACAGAAGTTAAACTACTGCAATTCATGAACGCACTCTCTCCAATAGAAGTAACACTA
>DEPQ01000071.1:0-163 GCA_002358855.1 Bacteroidales bacterium UBA3388 | reverse complement strand
CAATAGAAGTAACAGTGTAAGTTGTTCCGCTATTTGATACTGTTGTTGGAATAATAATTAAAGTAGCAATAGGCACACAATCCTTTACTTTTACTTTATTATAGTTCGTAATCTCATATAGTAAATCTCCTAGCATAAAGGTTTGTGCCATAAGCACGTTTGC
>DEPQ01000036.1 GCA_002358855.1 Bacteroidales bacterium UBA3388 | reverse complement strand
ATTTTATTTATTGCCTCTGGAGCATTCAATTCCTTAGAAAGAAAAATAGCACTTCGTCTTAATTCAAACACGATAGGTTATTCAGCGTCAGAAAACCGTAAAAAAGTAGAGGAAAAAGACCTCATCAAATATGTACAACCGCAAGATTTGAAAAGTTTTGGCTTGATTCCAGAATTGATTGGACGTTTCCCTGTGCTAACTCACTTAGACGCTTTAGATAAAGAAGCGTTAAAAAGAATTCTTGTAGAGCCTAAGAACTCTTTAATAAAGCAATACATAAAACTTTTAGAGATTGATGGCGTTAAATTAAGTTTTAAAGATGATGCATTAGACTATTTCGTAGAAATTGCAGAAAAACATAATCTTGGAGCAAGAGGATTGAGAGGTATTGTAGAGAGTGTTATGATGGAATTGATGTTTGAACTTCCTGGAAGCGACAAAAAAGAATTTACAATCACAAAAAAATACGCTCAATCGCAAATTGAAAAACATAAAGACAAATTTTAGAAATGAAAAAGACCTTAATAATCTTATTTCTTTTAATTAGTTACGTTGCCAAATCGCAAGTTAGTGATGGGCAAGTTGTTTTTGGTACAATTTATCAAGGAGATACCATTCCAATGGCCTACCTTAACACCGTTAAAGTAACGGGATATGTTTGTCCTCTTACAGAAGCGGAAAAGAAAAAGTACAAAAAACTTATCAAAAACGTAAAAAAAGTCTATCCTTATGCAAAAGAAGCAGGTCGTTTATTGGATAGTTATACCCTTGTTTTGAAATCGGCAAAAAATGATTCGCAAAGGAAAAAGATAATGAAGCAAGCCGAAACAGATATTGAAAATAAATTTGGTCCAAAACTAAAAAAACTCAACAAATCGCAAGGAAAAATTCTTCTCAAACTCATTGACAGGGAAACAGGTAGCGATTCTTACGCATTAGTCAAAGACTTACGTGGTAGTTTTCGTGCTGCATTTTACCAAACCGTTGGAAAAATTTTCGGATACAATCTTCGCACAAAATATGATCCTGTAAACGATTCAGAAGATAGGGTTATTGAAAGAATTATCTTTGCAATAGAAACTAAAAAGATTTAAAAATCTATGTTTGGACTAAATTTGCTATCCGTAATTCCTTTAAGAAGTGAGCCAAGAGAATCTTCTGAACAAATAAGTCAATTGATTTTTGGTGACACTTTCTCAATTTTAGAAGAGCAAAAAGGCTGGGTTTATATTAAACTATCGTTTGATAATTACGAGGGTTGGATTAGCAAAAATCAATGCGTGAAAATTTCACAAGAAGAACACTTTGTACTCACCAAATCAAAACCTTTATACACTTGTTTGCCTATAACAAGAATTAAAATTGAAAATTTAAAAACATCTAAGTCGCATATAATTAACGCACCTATTGGAAGCAGACTTTTATCAAAAGCTTACAGAATCAATTTCTATAAAATAGAGGCTTTGAACGGCGATTTAATTTCTCCTTACAAGTTTTCAAAACAAAATTTAGAAGAAATCACAAAACTTTTCGATAGAGTACCTTATCTATGGGGAGGAAAAAGTATTTTTGGCATTGATTGCTCGGGATTTTCTCAAACAATATTCAAATTTTTCAATAAACCTCTTCTGCGAGACGCTTCAATGCAAATCACACAAGGCGAAAAAATAGAAAATCTCTCACAAGCAAAAGCAGGAGATTTGGCATTCTTTTCTTCCGAAAGTGGAAAAATCACTCATGTCGGCATTTTGCTATCTAATTCTAAAATAGTACACGCCTCAGGCTTTGTAAGAACCGATAGAATTGATGAAAAAGGCATAATAAGAGAAGAAGACAAAACCTATTCTCACACACTTTGCCAAATAAATCGCTACTTTTAGAAATTTTTTATTCTACTTCTATATTTTTCTTCAATAGAAAGTAAATCAAGAAAATAGAATTACGAAAAAAAGTCTTTGATTTTTTTTATTTTTTCTTTAAAATATTTTGAAAAAGTAAAGACTTTTTTTTGAGGCTTATTATATTAAAAAAATATCTCTTAGGTTTGGTAAATCATTCCTAAGAGATATTTTGTTTTTTCTTTGTTTTATTTTTAGAAATTAAAGAGTTTGTAACTTACGTTAAGGTTAAACATAGTAATTGTTGGATCTGCATTGTAATTTGCAAGAGAAAATTCACAACTTGCTCCAAGTCCTAAACGATAATTAGTGCAAGGCAAAAAGTATTGATAAGATAACTCTGCTCCAACTTGGAAATGCCAAGATTTTTCTGTTGGTAAAAAATACATAGTCGGTGAAGCTGTTACATCATTTACGTCATATACTCTTCCCCAATAATAATCTTTGTAATAATACACTGCTCCAAAGATTGCACTTGCTTTTAATCTATGGGCTTTTGTTTTATTTAAAAAGTTATATCCTAATGTTAGTGATGTAGAGGTTGCTATTTCGTGATTAAAATAATTCAATCTAAATGGTGGTAAAACGGAATTGATATTTGGATCAAGTGGTCCTCCTCCTTCTTCTGCTTTTAATACATTAAATCTTAATCGTGCAGAAAATTTGTTATCGTAATCCAATTCTATTGTAGGTAAGTAATTTAAATAGGTAAGATTGCAACCATATCTTCCACTACGTTCGTCTATATCATTATGGTCATCTATGTCATCATACACATAATAGTCATCGCCAAAAGGCAATAAATTTTCTTGAATAATAAGCGTGAACTTCTTTTCCTTTTCTTGCGAAACCGCAACGCCACACATAAATAGTGCGACCAATAATAACAATACTCTTTTCATAATATTATTTATTTAAATATTTGTTGTTTATTCTTTTTTCAACGTTATTATTACTATTTATAGTATTTGTTGATTAAATTATTTTAGTATGGTCTGTCCACTACTTCCATCTCTGTTTTAAGTGTATAGTTGCTTGTAGATATTGTGTGTATATTTGTATTTGGATTAAGGTCTGTAATAAATGAATATCTTATCCAAGATGCAATTAAGACTTCATCATCCCAACTTTGCTTTGGTAAATCTATATTCAATGAGAATAAATTTGAAATGCTTAAAGATACATTTATGTCATCATTAAATCCTCCGTCTTCTTCTATTATATAGAAATGCATATTCTCATAGTCTGCTTGCCAATCTGGATTGATTGTTACATTAAATGTTTTTGTTACTTTATTTTTTATTTGTTTTCTTGTCCAATCACAAGTATATACTATTCTATCTGCCTGTACTGTTGATTGATTTACAAAGGCTGATTCAAAAGCAAACTCACTTCCTCCCAATGGATCGTAATTTTCTTCTACTTTGAAAGATTTTAGTTTTAGTTTGTATATTTTTGATGGGTCGTTCCAAGTAGTTACTGCATTTTTTCGTCATCTTCTCCATCATTATAGTTGCCATAAAGCCATACTTTACCACCTTTTTGTCTTATTCCTCTTTTAAATTCTGGGTATTCGGCATAATCTCTATCGCTATAATTGATTATGATTACTGGGAACTTAACACTGTCAAAGTCTGCTATGGTAATACTTGTTTTTTCTATACTTGTTTCTGTAATTTGATAGCCTTTGATGTTTATTGTTTCTTTTCCGTCTTCTACGTAACCAATTATTGGTAAGGTTTCGCCGTCCCATTCATCGTGATAACCCCAATAAATATTCAAGCCTCCGTAATAGTTTGTTGAATTGTAACCTAAATCTTTTAATTTCTCTGCTGATATTCCACTTCCTAAATTTATTATGTCCGAA
>DEPQ01000040.1 GCA_002358855.1 Bacteroidales bacterium UBA3388 | reverse complement strand
GATAGAGCAACTGCCTTCTAAGCAGTAGGTCTCAGGTTCGAATCCTGACTAGATCACAATAAAAAAAGAGAGAATTTTTTGATTCTCTCTTTTTTTTGTTCCCTACAATTTCACTTCTTCATTATCTGCATTCAAAAAGGAATACTCCATTATTCCATAATCAGAGGAAGAAATAATCTTGATTTTGATTTTATACTTTTTTTGCCACTTACGGCGAATAGATTTAAACAAGCCTGCAATTATATAAGAGCGCACAAAAGGGTGCACAACCACTGTAAGAGATTTTTCATTCTGCTCTTGAGATAGATATTTTATATCATTTTCAATTTCATCTACTACTACCATTGATGATTTTATCTTTCCGCTTCCGTTACACAAAGGACACACTTCCGATAAATCTACATCAACCGCAGGCCTTACTCTTTGACGAGTTATTTGCATTAAACAAAACTTACTTAATGGTAATACAGTATGTTTTGCTTTATCTTTACGAAGTTCTTCGTTCATTTTATCAAGAAGAATCTTTCTGTTTGAAGCCAAATTCAAATCAATAAAATCTATAACAATGATTCCACCCAAATCCCTCAATCGCATTTGACGTGCAATCTCTACTGCAGCTTCGCAATTGACCATTAAAGCGTTTTCTTCTTGGTCTTGACTTGATTTTATTCTATGTCCACTATTCACATCTATTACGTGCATAGCCTCTGTCTGTTCAATAACCAAATAAATTCCGCTTCTAATAGTTACAACTTTGCCAAAAGAACTACGAATTTGGTTTGCGACACTGAATTGTTCAAATATTGGCGTTTGCATTTTATACAAATGCAAAATATCTTCCATCTTTGGAAAGATATTTGAGATATATGCTTTTAGTTCTTCATACATATCTACATCGTTTACGTAGATATTTGTAAATTCTTCTGTAAGCATATCTCTTATTATAACAGAAGATTTATCCATCTCCGAAATCATTTTGCAAGGAGGTAGGGATTTCGGAAGTTTTTTTATCAATTCGTCCCATTTTGACATCAAATCTCTCAAATCATTATCTAAATCAGCAACGGATTGACCTTCTGCAACGGTTCGGATAATGATTCCAAAACCTTCTGGACGGATACTATGAATCAAACGTTTGAGACGATTTCTTTCTTCTGTATTTTTTATTTTTTGAGAAATAGAAACCTTATTTGAAAAAGGCACTAAAACTAAGAAACGACCTGCAAAAGAAATTTCTGCACTAAGTCGAGGACCTTTTGTAGAGATTGGCTCTTTGCTGATTTGCACCAAAATCAATTGTCCCTGCTTTACATAGTCGCTTATTAAGCCATTTTTTTCTAAATTAGGTTCTTTGAGAGTTGTTAGGCTTACATTTTCCAAGGAATTATTGATTCCCATTTTGGTAAATCGCTTCATTGAAGCATAATACAAACCTAAATCAAGATAATGTAGGAAACCATCTTTTTCATAACCGACATCAACAAATGCAGCATTTAACCCAGGCATTATTCTCTTTATTTGCCCGAGATAAACATCGCCAACAATATGCTGTGATTCCGATTTTGAACGATGCAACTCTACTAACTTCTTGTCTTCTAAAAGAGCAATATCTACACCATTAGGAGAAGAAGCATCAATTATCAAATCTTTATCCATTCGTATTGAATTATTAAGATGATTAAACAAAAAAATATTGCGAAACACCAGACAATGTCTAAATGTTTCGCAATAACCTTACATAGACACTAAGTCCAAAAAGAAAATTATTTCTTTTTATGTCTATTCTTTCTTAAACGTTTTTTACGTTTGTGAGTAGCCATTTTATGACCTTTTCTCTTTTTTCCGCTTGGCATAACTTCAAATATTATTTAATGCTTATTTTACTTGTTTTACGTTTTTCTTAACTGATTCCATAAATACCTTTGCAGGTTTGAAAGAAGGAATGTAGTGAGCAGGTATTATTATTGTTGTGTTCTTTGAAATATTTCTACCTGTCTTTTCTGCTCTTTTCTTAACTATGAAACTTCCAAAACCTCTCAAATACACGTTTTCAGCATTTTCTCTTGTCAAAGCTTCTTTCAACACTGTCATAAAAGCTTCTACTGACTCTTGAACTACCATCTTTTCTATGCCTGTTCTGTGTGCAATTTCTGCAACAATTTCTGCTTTTGTCATTTTCTTAATATATTATTTAGTTATTATAATTATCTATAGTTTTTTTCCCAAATAGGATTTGCAAAGATATACAAAAAAGTTTGAATCACAAAATATTAAGTAAAAATCCAACTATCCAAAAGAAAACAATTAAACATATAAGAGTTCCAAAACACATTTAGCAATATGATAATCAAAAGCAAAGGATATAGAATTTTTGTTTTAAACTTACGATAAAAAAACACTATCACAGAGGTAATTAGCACAAGATAAGTACCAAAAAAATCCACCTTTGAGAAATAATCCTTACAAATAAAAACAGCAATCAGTCCTATTAACAAATAAACCATTTGAAAAACAATCTTTCTGTCTCTATTGAGCGTATCAAACAACAAAAAAACAAAAAAAGGAGTCGCCAAAAGATAGCGAGCCAAAGAATATAAGCCTCCGTGTTGAGTAAACAAAGCGGTAAACACATTTCCAATAAGAAAAACAATACAAACCAATCTCACATATTTCCATTTATCAATTTCTTGCTTCGTTCTATTTTTCAAGGAAAGTACAAATTCGCGCCCAATCACAACAAGCATTGGCACAAAATAAAGACAAAGAAAAGGAACGGTTATGCTCCTGCTCTCATTTGACCAAAAACTAAATGGCAACTTAGGTAAAGAAAGAGTTTTTCCCCAATATTTTTGAGAAATGATTGATTGAAAAAACGAAGGTGCTCCCAAAATATATTGAAACATCATAACTAAAAACATTCCTAAAATAACAGGGAAAACAGCTTTAAGAAACCTTTTGAAAAACAAAGTAATATTTCTATGATTCAAAGCAGTCAAGACCTCTAAACAAAAAAACAAAATCAAAAATAATAAAGAAGAAGATTTTGTCATTGAAGCAAAAAGAAATCCCAAGAAATAAAGCCAATATTTCTCTTTAATCATTCCATAAAGTCCCAAAGCAATAAAGAGAAAATACAAACTTTCGGAATAAGGCATCATAAAAATCACCAAATACGGCACACAAAGCAAGATAAGCAAATGTTTAAGCGTCAATTTGTCCAAAAAAATCTTAAACATTACGAACATGCCAATAGCAAACAAGAAAATATTCAACAAACTTATTCCAAGAGTAGATAAATGCGTTGCTTTCCAAAAATAAGGAAATAAAGGATAATACGCAAAATCCTTTATGCGAGAATAATTCGTATTTTTAATCCAATCATAATGCGATCCGTCCCAAACAGTCATCTTTTCCGAAGTAATTTTCTCAAAAGGCTTGTTAGATTTCTCTACACTCTTCGACCAATTCTCATCAAAAGAGACCTCATAGGTAGGAAGAATTTTCCTAAACGGCGTATGAATGCTATTATTCTGCATAAGAATGTGCAAAACAAACACCAATGCAAAATAAAGCACTATCAAAGACGAATAAAC
>DEPQ01000080.1 GCA_002358855.1 Bacteroidales bacterium UBA3388 | reverse complement strand
CGGTCTTGAAAACCGTTGATCTTCACGGGTCCGGGGGTTCGAATCCCTCACTTTCCGCACAAGAGATGTAAGACATCTCTTTTTTTTATGCCCTTATATTACGTCTTTACCTTATATCAAAGGTTGATTATCCCAATCTATTTGATTATTTGCTTGCTCTACATTAACGAAACTAAAATCAGAAAGCCACTTTCTAAGTTTTGCTTCTGCGGTTTTTAACCCTGCCATACGGCGAAATTGTACAATAAATGGTAATTCTTTTATTGTTGCTTTTTTTGAATCAATATCACCTAAATGAATATATCCCATTGTGTAAGATGATTTATTTGTAATATGTTTTGTAACATTATATGGGAAAAAGCGAAAATACCCTCCTCCAGTAAACCCTATTTTTTGTCCTAAAAAGTAGAATGTTGTTATAGGAAATTCTTTTATTATTCCATTTCTTAATTGTATTCTATGAGGAACTTGTAAACTTGTTGTTTTTTCTCCAGAAAAATGACCTATTGGTGTTAAAGAACAATCTATCTCTATACCATTTTCAATAAGTTGTTCCATATAATGGATATTTGAGAGAGAAAAATCTGGTGAACGATATTTATTTACTTTTTTTCCTGTTATTTGCTGAATTATATCTATAGATTGTTTTAAATCATGAGCAAATTCATGGATAGATTGCGTACTCACAGATGTATGATTGTATGAATGCGTACCTATATCATATTTTTCTGCTATTTTTTTTACTATTAAGGGATGTTTTTTAGCAGTAGAACCAAGTATAAAAAAAGTTGGATTTGTATTCGTTTCTTCTAAAACAGAAAACATACGTTCAAAACAAGTTTCAAAATCAGAATCTTTTTGTGGAATAATTAACGTTTTTTTATTTACTGAAACTGTTTCAAATTCAAAATCTACTGTAAATATTCTATTTTGCATATTTTTAACAATAAGGACATTTGCTTTAAAACAAATGTCCTTATATTTATTACTGATTTACATTGATTTATTCGTATATTTCGTGCTTATATGCTTTTAAAGTGTTGTCTAACAAAGCGACAATAGTCATTGGACCTACTCCTCCTGGCACTGGTGTGATTGCTTTACACTTTGGTGCTACTTCATCATACTTCACATCGCCTATTATCTTGTATCCTTTTTCGTTATCTGCTGGTATTCTATGTATTCCAACATCTACAATCACTGCTCCTTCTTTTACCATATCCGCTGTTAAGAATTCTGGTTTTCCAATAGCGACTATGATTATGTCTGCTTGAAGACAAATTTCTTTTAGATTCTTTGTCTTAGAGTGACACATCGTTACGGTGCAGTTTGCTTTGCTTGAATTTCTTGACATAAGGATAGAAATCGGTGTACCAACGATATTGCTTCGTCCTAATACAACACAATGTTTTCCTTCTGTTTCAATATTACTTCTATCTAATAGTTTTTTGATTCCATAAGGCGTTGCAGGAATGTAAGAAGGCAGACCTATCATCATTCTTCCTTCATTTGTTGGATGGAATCCATCAACATCTTTTGCTGGATTTATGGATTCTAATACTTTTCTTTCAGAAATATGTTTTGGAAGTGGTAATTGAACAATATAGCCATCTACTTCTGGGTCATTATTTAAGAAATCTAATGTTTCTAATAATTCTTTTTCTGTTATTGTTTCAGGAAAACGATATACCGATGAAGTAAATCCTACTTCTTTTGATTGCTTTTCTTTGCTTGCAACATAAGAAAGACTTGCTCCGTCTTCGCCTACTATTACTGCAACTAAGTGTGGTGGTCTTTTTCCTGCATCTAATAAGTCCGATACTTCTTTTCTGATTTCTTCTTTAATTGTTTTGGCAATTATTCTGCCGTCAATCAAAATTGGTTGTGCTGTATTTTCCATAATTTTCTATCTTCTTCTTATGTTTTTCATAGCGTTCATTTTTCCGCTACTCATCATCTTCATCATTTTCTTTGTTTCATCAAATTGTTTCATCAAACGATTTACCTCTTCTATTGAAGTACCACTACCTTTTGCGATTCTTCTTCTTCTTGATGTGTCAATTTTTGATGGATTCTTTCTTTCGTATGGAGTCATTGAGCCTATTATCGCCTCAATTCCTTTAAAAGCGTCATTATCTATTTCAACATCTTTCATCATTTTGCCCATTCCTGGAATCATTCCTACTAAATCTTTTAGATTTCCCATCTTTTTGATTTGGGCTATTTGAGATAAAAAATCGTTAAAGTCAAATTCGTTAGTTTTTATTCTCTTATTTATTTTTCTTGCTTGCTCTTCGTCATATTGTTCTTGGGCTTTTTCTACAAAAGAAACGATATCTCCCATTCCAAGAATACGATTAGCCATTCTATCAGGGTGGAACATATCTAAATCACCCATTTTTTCACCTAAACCTACGAATTTTATTGGTTTATTTACGACATGTTTGATTGTAAGAGCCGCTCCACCTCGTGTATCGCCATCAAGTTTTGTTAAAATAACGCCATCAAAATCTATTACTTCGTTAAACGCCTTTGCTGTATTAACTGCGTCTTGTCCTGTCATAGAATCGACAACGAAAAGAGTCTCTGTTGGATTTATTGCTTTCTTTATGTTTGAGATTTCTCTCATCATTTCTTCATCAACCGCCAAACGTCCTGCTGTATCGACGATTACAACTCCTATAGATTTGCTTTTAGCGTATGAAATAGCTTCTTGTGCTATTGAAACAGCATCTTTGGTATCTTCTTTGGCAAAAACCTCTACTCCTATTTGCTCTCCTAAAACTTTTAGTTGGTTTATCGCTGCTGGTCTATAAACATCACAAGCTACAAGTAAGACTGATTTATTTTTCTTAGTCTTTAAATAATGCGAAAGTTTGGCTGAGAAAGTTGTTTTACCACTTCCTTGCAATCCCGACATCAAAATTACAGCAGGATTACCGTTTAAGTTTACACCTTGTGCTTCTCCTCCCATTAAAGCAGTGAGCTCATCGTGTACAATCTTAACCATAAGTTGTCCTGGTTCAATTGATGTAAGCACATCTCTACCTAATGCTTTTTCTTTAACGGTTGCACAAAATTCTTTTGCTATTGCGTAACTTACGTCAGCGTCAATCAAGGCTTTTCTTACCTCTTTTAAAGATTCTGCAATGTTTATTTCCGAGATTTTACCTTTTCCTTTTATTATTTTAAAGGCTTTGTCAAATTTTTCCGATAAATTTTCAAACATTTTCTAAAAGTTGTCTTTATTTATTTTAGTTTGCAAATATAGTGATTTTTATTCGTAAAGAAGATATTTCTCTCTTATTTTCTTAAACTTTTCAATATCTTTTTGCCAACTAAGGATTATTTCTTGTTCTTTAAGACCTTTTTCTATTTGTTCTCGCAATTGATCAGTGCCTGCAAGTTTATCAAAAAACGAATTAAAGAAATCATCTTTTTTCTCTGCGGTTTTGTACATTTTTATAAGGAAAGAAAGATCTAATTTCTTGTTTTTTGCTTGCAAGTCTTTCATTCCATAACATTTTTTGCCTTTATACATAGGATTATCGCTCACTCCTTTTATTGCTCGTGGAGTAAACGAAAATGTTTTGTCATAATAATCTGGATAACCAATTATTTCAAAAGGAGTGTCAGTACCTCGTCCTACGCTTACCTTTGTTCCTTCAAAAAAACAAAGAGAAGGATACAACTCTATTGCTTTTGCTGTTTGCAGATTAGGACTTGGTGAAACGGGAAGTTGATATACTTGTTCCAAACCGTGTTTCCAATCAAGCATTTCTATCACTTGTAAATCACACTGAATAGAATCTTTCAACCAACCTTCACCATTTATCATTTTTGCATACTCTCCTATTGTCATTGCGTGCAAAACAGGAATTGTATGCATTCCAACAAAGGATTTAAACTTTGGATCCAAAACAGGACCGTCAATATAATCATTAGGATTTGGCCTATCAAGAACAATAAGTCTGCAATTATTTTCTGCACAAGCCTCCATTACATAATGCAAAGTAGATATATATGTATAGAAACGACAACCTACATCTTGCAAGTCAAACAAAACGATTTCGCAATCTTTGATTTGCTCGTTTGTAGGTTTCTTATTTTTCCCATAAAGCGAAATAATAGGCAGATTTGTCTTTGAATCCACCGAATTATTCACATATCCACCTGCTTCAACATTACCTCTAAAACCATGTTCTGGCGAAAATATTTTGATAACATTTACATCTAATGAAAGAAGTGTGTCTAAAAGATGAACTAAATCACCGTTTTTATCGTGTACAACACTGGTTTGATTAGTTAAAAGACCAACTTTTTTATCTTTTATTATGTTTAAGTATTCCTCAAAGCGTTCTGCTCCTGTTTTTACATTATTTTGCGAATATAATCCTAAGGATAAGACAATTAGAATTAAAGATAAAACTATTTTTTTCCTCATCTCAAATAATTTAGAAATGCAAAAATATTAAAAAAAACGCTTTTTTATTTAAATTTTACTTTGTTTTAAAAAATATTTTTACTTTTGCACCCACAAAATACGTACAATTAAAAAGGTTATTCAACCATTTTGAAAGATTAACATTTAATATAATTAAAATAATACAGCAGAGCACCTGTTCAATGTGCTTGTTTATGTCAATTATAATATGTATAGTAAAACTCAACTATTAGAAAAATCTTTGGAAGAATTAAAACAAATTGCCAAAGAACTCGGTTTAACAAAAATAAGCCGATTAAACTCTCAGGATTTAATCTATAAAATTTTGGATTTCCAAGCTCAAATTCAGCAACCAACCGTTGAGCAAGACAATAAAGAAGAAAGCAAACGCAGAACACGCACTCGCATTAAGCCAAAGCCAATTGCAGAAAGCAATGTAAAGAAAGAAAATGCCGAAAGTGTGCAAGCAAATGCTAAGAAGCAGAAAAAATCAGAGGAAATAGTAATTAAAGAACTAAAACTCGCAGAAATCCCTGAAATTCCGCAAATCGAAGAAGTTGTTCTTCCAGAATTTACTCCTACCTTAAAGCTTACAAAAACTGAATCAAAGGAAGAAGAAATTAAAACAAAGAAAGAAATTTCTGAAACAAAGAAAGAAAATTCTAAAGCAAAGAAAGAAATTTCCGAAACAAAGAAAGAAGAAACCATATCTGAACAAGCCTCAACAGAACCAACGCAAGAAGAAGAGAAAGTAGAAGAAAACAAACCTATTTTCAACTTTGAGACAGAAGGATTAGTTGAAGCAGAAGGAGTTTTAGAAGTAATGCCAGACGGATACGGCTTTTTGCGTTCCTCAGACTACAATTACCTAAATTCTCCCGATGATATATATGTATCTCAGTCACAAATAAAATATTTTGGTCTAAAAACAGGAGACACAGTTGAGGGAACAATACGTCCACCAAAAGACGGAGAAAAATATTTCCCTCTTGTAAAAGCGATAAAAGTTAATGGCAAACCAGCAGAACTAATAAGAGATAGAATACCTTTTGATTATCTTACTCCATTGTTCCCAGAAGAAAAGTTTGAACTTTGTCATCACGCAGCAGAATCGCTTTCCACAAGAATAATTGACTTATTTACACCAATAGGAAAAGGACAAAGAGCCTTAATAGTAGCCCCTCCAAAAACAGGAAAGACAACTCTTTTGAAAGAAGTAGCAAATGCAATCGCTGCAAATCACCCTGAGGTTTATCTTATAGTGCTTTTGATAGACGAAAGACCGGAAGAAGTAACCGATATGCAAAGAACGGTTAATGCAGAAGTGATTGCCTCAACCTTTGACGAACCTGCCGAAAGACATGTAAAGATTGCAAACATTGTTTTAGAGAAAGCAAAACGTATGACCGAGTGTGGACACGATGTAGTAATAGTTCTTGACTCTATAACAAGACTTGCAAGAGCCTATAACACCGTTGCACCAGCCTCAGGTAAGGTGCTTTCGGGAGGAGTTGAAGCAAACGCATTGCAAAAGCCTAAGAGATTTTTCGGAGCGGCAAGAAATATTGAAAACGGAGGCTCATTAACAATCATAGCAACCGCCTTAACCGAAACGGGTTCAAAGATGGATGAAGTAATATTTGAAGAATTTAAAGGAACGGGTAATATGGAATTGCAACTTGATAGAAAACTTGCAAACAAACGTATCTACCCTGCAATAGACCTTGTAGTTTCTTCAACAAGACGCGATGACCTACTTCACTCTCAATCAATTTGGGATAGAATGCTAATACTTCGCAATCACATTGCCGATATGACGCCACAAGAAGCAATGGAATTGATAAAAACAAGAATGAAAAACACAGACTCAAATGAAGAGTTCTTATTAGGAATGAATGGATAATTAAAATAATACATAAAATGGCAAACAACGAAGACTTATTTAAAAAGATAACATCTCACGCTAAGGAATATGGATTTATATTTCCTTCAAGTGAAATTTACGATGGAATGAGTGCCGTATATGATTACGGACAAAATGGTGTGGAATTGAAAAACAACATCAAGCAATATTGGTGGAAATCAATGACACAAATGCACGAAAACATAGTTGGGATTGATTCTGCAATCTTTATGCACCCTACTATTTGGAAAGCATCTGGTCATGTGGACGCTTTCAACGATCCTTTAATAGATAACAAAGACTCAAAGAAGCGTTATCGTGCCGATGTGTTGATTGAAGAGCATATTGCAAAGATTGAAGAAAAGATAAACAAAGAATGCGAAAAGGCAAAGAAAAAATTTGGAGAAGCATTCGATAGAGAACAATTCGTAAACACTAATGCAAGAGTTTTAGAGTATGCCTCAAAGATGAAAGACATACAAACAAGATTTGCATCTCTTATGGAAGCAAATGATCTTGCGGGAATAAAAGCCTTGATTGAAGAATTAGGAATAGTTTGTCCTATTTCGGGTTCAAGAAATTGGACAGATGTAAGACAATTCAACCTAATGTTTGCAACAAAAGTAGGATCGGTTAGCGAACAAGCAGACACAATTTATCTTAGACCAGAGACTGCACAAGGAATTTTCGTGAATTACTTAAATGTTCAAAAGACAGGAAGAATGAAAATACCGTTTGGAATTGCACAAATCGGTAAAGCATTCCGTAATGAGATTGTTGCAAGACAATTTATTTTCAGAATGAGAGAGTTTGAACAAATGGAAATGCAGTTTTTTGTTCGTCCAGGAGAAGAAATCAAATGGTTTGAATACTGGAAAGAAACAAGAATGAAATGGCACCTTGCATTAGGAATACCAAGTGAAAAATATCGTTATCACGATCACGAAAAACTTGCTCACTATGCAAACGCTGCAACCGATATTGAATTTGATTTTCCATTTGGATTCAAAGAATTAGAGGGTATTCATTCAAGAACGGACTTTGACTTAAAACGTCATCAAGAATTTTCGGGCAAAAAACTACAATACTTCGATTCAGAACTTGGCGAAAGTTACGTTCCTTACGTTATAGAAACATCTATCGGATTGGATAGAACGTTTCTTGCAGTTTTCTCTCACGCTTACAAAGAAGAAAAACTTGAAGACGGTTCTGAAAGAGTAGTTTTAGCACTTCCACGCATACTTGCACCGGTTAAAGCGGCGGTTCTTCCACTTGTAAAGAAAGATGGAATGCCAGAAAAAGCAAGAGAAATAATGAATATCTTAAAACAAGACTTCCAAGTACAATATGACGAAAAAGATGCAATAGGAAAACGCTATCGCCGTCAAGATGCAATAGGAACACCTTATTGTATTACCGTTGATAGTCAAACAATGGAAGACAACACCGTTACAATTCGTGAAAGAGATACAATGCAACAAGAACGTATTTCAATAGATAATCTCTTTACTTATATACATAACAACATTAAACCTTTAAATTTATAAAATGAAAAGCAAGTACATCTTATTGTTATTAGCAATTTTGTTAGTATTTCACCCTTGTAAAAAAACAAAAGCACAAGCCCATAATTCCAACAACCTAATTTCGTATGGTGTACTTGCTCAATTTGTTCCTGCCTTAGATGATTTTGATTTAAGCATTCGCGAAGGATTTTCTTCGTTTAATCAAAATAAATGTAAGATTGACGATTACATTCAATACCTTCCAACCCTTGCATTTGCAGGATTAGGAACCTTAGGCTTAGAAACCGATTACAAATTCGTTGATAGAGTTTGCGTAGGTGCTATTGCATACACATTAGTCGGTGCCACGGTTTTAACAACCAAACAACTTACGGGAATAGAACGCCCAGATGGCTCGGCAAATAATTCATTTCCTTCGGGACATACAGCACTTTCTTTCGTAGGAGCCGATTTGGTTTATATGACATACAAAGATAGTTCACCAATCTACGGAATTGCAGCATACACTTGTGCAACAACAGTAGCCTTTCTTAGAATGTATAATAACCGTCATTGGTTTTCAGACGTAGTATGCGGAGCAGGCGTTGGGATTCTTGGTTCAAGACTTTCAATTTGGGCATTTGACAAAATAAAACAATGCCTAAACACCCGCAATAATAAGAATCTATCCTTTAATGGAGGCTTCTCCCCTTTTGTTTACCAAGACAAAATAGGACTTTCTTTAAGCCTAAGTTTTTAAAACAAAGAAATAAAAAAATAAAACGCTCGTTTGTCTGATTAAAACAAAGACTTACGAGCGTTTTTCTTTGAGTTAGAAAATTAAAACTAACTATTTTTCTGCTTCTTTAAGTTCTTTTTTTCTTGCTTTGAAGGCTTCGTCTAATTTTTCTGTCATTGCTTTAATCTCTGCTTCGTTTTCAGTAGCAACTTCTTTGTTTGATAAATACCAACCAGCAACTTTTTCTGCGCAATCCCAGTGTTTTTCTTGAAGTTCTTTAACATCTGAGATGTCTTTGTAAGCTTTTTCACATTCTTCGCAAATTCCCTTTGGTTCACTCAAAGCTCCTCCGCAAGATGCAAATACAAATGGCAATGCTGCTAAACAAATTACTATTTTTTTCATAGTTTTATTGAACGGTTATAAAGCATCGTTCCCCTCGCTTCTAAATTTAATAAAATTATTCCTCAGGTTTTTCGTCCCAAAGGATTGGCACATTATGTAGATATATGTGTTCAACTATTCTTCCTACTAAATGGGTGTATATTTTTATACTTTCAAAATGTTTAAGGCTTGCAGGAACATTCTTTATTGGAGCTTTTTCTGTATTTAACTCAACAGGCACTCCTTTAACCGTTTCAAAAGTAAGACTTTTATCATTCTTATAAACTTTTCCTTTTGAAGAAACAGCCGCCGGAATGCTTAACGAAAATTTGCCATCATCATTATGGAAATTCATAGTCAAAACAAGATAAACATTTCCCGTTTTACTGTCGCCATAACAGCCTACAAAACCAATATCCGCTTCACCAACCAATTTATTATTCTCTTGTGTCATATAAATTTCATCAGAAACGTTTAAACCGGTTGTTGCTTCCACTGTTTTCTTTAAGAAAGAACCTAATTTTGATGCTTTCTTTTCTTTTTTCTCATCAGTTTGTGAGAAGGACAGATTACAAATCAAACAACTTGCAATCGTAAATAAAATAATTTTTTTTATAATTTTATTTTTTTTAACGACAATAATTTTTACACCTGCAAAGGTATAAAATATTTTTTAAAGCACAAAAAATATTTAAATAAAATCTTTTAGAAATTAACCTTGCTTTTGGAAAAATTCAACGCCGAGATATAGGTAGTATCACGCTGTGATACGGAGTATATCACTTTATGATATTGGTCGTATCACGGCGTGATATCGCACGCATTTGTCGTTAAGTGGTGATAAAACAAATTTATTCTTTCAGGAAACAAAGAAAAAAATAAATGCTCCAATGTTTTCCAAGGAGCATTTATTATTTTATTGTTTTAATTAAGCGTCTATATTTGCGTAAGTAGCGTTTCGCTCAATAAATTCTCTTCTTGGCGGAACGTCATCACCCATTAGCATAGAGAAAACTCTGTCTGCTTCTGATGCGTTTTCGATTGTAACTTGTTTAAGAGTACGTGTTTCTGGATTCATAGTCGTTTCCCAAAGTTGTTCTGCGTTCATTTCCCCCAAACCTTTGTAACGTTGAACTTCAACCTTACCTCTGCCGTTTGAAAGTTCTGAAATAGCAGCCAATCTTTCTTCTTCGTCCCAACAATACACCTTTTGCTTATCGTTATTTGTTGCAACCTTATACAAAGGAGGCGCTGCAATGAACACATGTCCTTCCTCAATAAGTTCACGCATATAACGGAAGAAGAAAGTAAGGATAAGAGTTGCGATATGTGCACCATCGACATCGGCATCGGTCATAATAATTACTTTATGGTAACGTAATTTTTCCATATTCAATGCTTTTGAGTCTTCTTTTGTGCCTATTGAAACTCCTAAAGCGGTGTAAATATTTTTGATTTCTTCTGAATCCAACACCTTATGTTGCATTGCTTTTTCTACATTAAGAATCTTTCCTCTCAAAGGTAAGATTGCTTGATGTTCTCTATCTCTTCCGGTTTTTGCAGTACCACCTGCCGAATCTCCTTCGACTAAAAACAATTCGCAAACTGAAGGATCGTTGCTCGCACAGTCTGATAATTTTCCTGGAAGCCCTGCAACGCCTAATATTGTTTGTCTTTGAACAAGGTCTCTCGCCTTTCTTGCAGCGTGACGTGCTGTTGCAGCCAAGATAACCTTATCAACAATTTGCTTAGCCTCTTTTGGATGTTCTTCAAGATAGTTTGCAAGAATTTCACTCACTGCTGCCGCAACCGCAGGGGCTACTTCGCTGTTTCCAAGCTTTGTTTTGGTTTGTCCTTCAAATTGAGGTTCTGCAACTTTTACTGAAATAACAGCGGTTAATCCTTCTCTGAAATCATCTCCTGCTATCTCAAATTTTAATTTATCAAGCAATCCTTCTTTTGTTGCATAGTTTTTCAAGGTTCTTGTCATTGCTTGACGAAATCCTGTTAGGTGAGTACCGCCTTCATGTGTGTTAATATTGTTCACATACGAATGAAGATTTTCGGTAAAGCCTGTATTGTATTGCATTGCTATTTCAATAGGAATGCCTTGCTTTTCTCCCTCAACATAAATTGGTTCTGGAATCAAATGTTCCCTTGTTGCGTCAAGGTATGATATGAAATCAATCAATCCTTTTTCTGAATAGAAAGTTTCGGTCAATACATTTCCTTGCTCATCTTTTTGACGAAAATCGGTAATCGTTAATTCTATTCCTTTATTTAAGAAAGCCAATTCTCTAAGTCTTGAAGCCAAGGTTTGATAATCATAAACACTAACAGTAAACACTTCATCATCTGGCAAAAACTCAACAACCGTTCCGCGTTTATCTGTTGTGCCAATTTCTTTTACTGCATATTGAGGAATACCTCTTGAATACTCTTGTTCATATACCTTTCCGTCACGATAAACGTTTACTTTAAGATATTTTGACAAAGCATTCACACAACTAACCCCTACTCCGTGCAAACCTCCCGACACTTTGTAAGAACCTTTGTCAAACTTACCGCCCGCATGCAAGACTGTCATAACTACTTCCAAAGCAGAGCGACCTTCTTTTGGGTGAATATCAACAGGAATACCTCTTCCGTTATCCTCAACTCTAATAGAATTATTTTCTAATATTTGAACGCTTATTTTATTACAATAACCTGCCAAAGCCTCATCAATAGAATTATCTACAACTTCATAAACTAAGTGATGCAAACCTCTAACATTAACATCACCAATGTACATTGCAGGTCTTTTTCTTACAGCCTCTAAACCTTCTAATACGTTAATATTGGCGGCCGTATATTCTCCTTTTTTTAATTCTTCACTCATTATTGTAAAACCTTAATTTTTCAGCCTACAAAGATACTATTTTTTCTTTATTCTTAGAATATATTCCACGTTTTTTTGTAGTTTTGCACTTTCTAATTAAAATAAAAAGACAGATATGAATTTTAAAAAAATCTTACCACACATTATTGCAGTAGTTGCATTCATTGTAGTTAGTCTTGTGTTTTTCTCTCCTGTGATGGAAGGAAAAAAACTATTCCAAAGCGATATGGCACAATTTGATGGTGCTTCCAAAGAATTACATGACTATGAAAAAGCAAGCGGAGAAGGTGCTAATTGGGCAAATGCAATGTTTAGCGGAATGCCTTCTTATCAAATAGCATTTCCTCAATCAAATAATATTTTTAATACAATAGCCCCACCTCTAACTCTTTGGAATCGTTCATTTGATGCGGGCATTTTCTTTATTATGATGCTCGGTTTCTATGTTTTTATGTGCTCTATGGGAGCCAAACCTTTGATTAGTGCATTCTCGGCTTTGATTTATGCACTTGGCTCTTACAATGTGATAATTATTACCGTAGGACACATCACAAAAGCGTGGGCAATGGCAATGATTGCACCGATTCTTGCGGGTATGATACTCGTTTTCAAACGCAAATACATCTCTGGAGTAATTATATTCACACTTTCATTAGGTCTTCAAATATATTTCAATCATATTCAAATCACTTATTACACTCTAATCGCTGCTTTAATTCTTGGAATGACTTATTTAATTTACGCAATCAAAGAAAAACAAATCAAAAACTTTGCTTTATCGTGTGGAGCCTTAATAATAGCAGCCGTAATTGCCATAATGCCAAATTCATCGCATCTTGCACTCAATGCGGAGTATGCAAAACACACTATGAGAGGTGGAAGCGAACTCACAATTAAAGCAAATGACAACACAAACAATAATGAAAAAGGATTAACCATAGATTACGCATACGCATGGAGTTATGGAGTTGGCGAAACCTTAACGATGCTAATTCCAGACTTCAAAGGAGGTGGCTCATCAGACAATCGCTGGGAGTCATTAGCCGAAAATCGCCTACAAGAAATACAATCAACTCAACCAGCACAAGCCTCACACCCTCAAATCAATCAAGTAGTTAATCAATACGCAGGCTCAACCTATTGGGGCGAACAACCATTCACAGCAGGCACAGTTTACTTTGGAGCAATCGTTATTTTCCTTTCACTACTTGGCTTTTTGCTAATCAAAGGTGCAGAACGTTGGTGGTTATTATTTGCAACAATTGTTTCAATCCTTATGTCTTGGGGTAGCAACTTTATGATTCTAAACGAGTTTCTTTTCAATCACCTACCTCTTTACAACAAATTCCGTACCCCTTCAATGATTCTTGTGATTGCAAACGTAACATTAGTAATCACAGCCTTTCTTGGACTAAAAGAATTCTTTAATAAAGAAATAGATAATAATAAAAAAACAACCTCACTCTTTATTAGTGGTGGAATAGTTGGAGGATTCTGTCTATTATGTGCCCTCCTACCCGATTTATTCGCCTCATTTACCTCTTCACAAGACTCAGTTTTTGAAACAATGTTAGGCAATAGTTTCATTCAAGCCTTATATGAAGACCGCAAATCAGCATTCACCTCAGATGCCTTACGCTCATTCATCTTTATAGCAATAGCATTTGTCAGCCTTTTCCTATTTGCAAAAGATAAATTAAAGAAAGAAATCATAGTAATAGTCATTATAGGAATTGCATCAGTGATTGACCTATGGCAAGTAGACAAACGCTACATCTCAAACGAGAATTACAAAAAAACATACGAATTAGAAATACAATCAACCCCTGCCTTAGAAACCATAAAAGCAGACGTAGAAGCAAAAAACATAAATCACTATCGCGTTTACAATATGGCGGTAAACACATTCAATGACGCATCAACCTCATTCTACGTTCCATCAATCGGAGGCTATCACGGAGCAAAACTACAACGTTATCAAGACATTATTTCCTTCCACCTAACAAATCCAAACTACGTTCAAAAAGACCTAAACGACACTTCACTTCTCAAAACCAATCAAATCCGTCAATTCTTCTACACCTACCAACAACAAATCAAGTGTCCAAACCTACAAGTCTTAAATATGCTTGATACAAAATACTTTATACTTCCAGTAGGTCAAGAAGGAGGCACAGCAATTGAAAATCCAGAAGCCTGTGGAGCCGCTTGGTTTGTAGAAAACATTAAAATCGTAAACACAGCCGATGAAGAAATACTTGCATTAAACGATTTCGACCCACAACACACAGCAATCCTTAACAAAGACTTTGCCTCACAACTACAAAACAAAGACTTCTCAAACGCAGACCAACAAGCAACAATCACATTGCAAGAATCACCAAACAAAAACCCTGACTTAAAAATATATAAGACTAAATCCACAACCGCTCAACTATGCGTTTTCTCAGAAATCTATTACAAAGACGGTTGGAAAGCCTACATTGACGGCAAAGAAACGCCAATCCTAAGAGCCAACTATGTGCTTAGAGCCTTAGAAGTGCCAGCAGGAGAATACACAATAGAACTAAGATGCGAGCCAGACACCCTAAAAACATTCAATATCATTAACCTAATCGGCTCAATCCTAATTGTAATTTTCGTAATCGGAGCAATAGCCTTGCCATTTATTAAAAAGAAAAAATAAAACAAAGAAATAAAAAAATAAAACGCTCGTTTGTCTGATTAAAACAAAGACTCACGAGCGTTTTTCTTTGAGTTAAAAAATCAAATCCTTAATAGGCTACATCATAACCAAAGGTATAATACATGCTACGCCTAAAATAAGATAAAAACATGCCCATGTTTTATCATTATCATAAACTTGGACATCTATATCTTTTTTCATATTTCCTATTAACGGGCGAATGGAAGAATTACTTCCGCATATTTTATTATAATCTGATGCTTTGGATGTTTTACAACCTAACAACTCTACTGTTTGCATATAATTTACATCAGAATAACTGCTATATCTTCCTCTATATTTAACAGAAAATTCAGCGACATCACCATTAGCATTTGAAAATGTATAAATATCGTAAGTATAATGGTCATTATCCATTGCCGTTCCATAACCTGTTTGAGTAGAATAAGAAACTCCCGTTACAACTGTATTGCTTGAAGATTCTTGATTATGACCTGACAATTCATATCCCTTACCATATAAGTCTGATTTTACTTTATTGATATTTTCATCGTACTCTTTAAAACTTGTAACGTTTATTGTAGAAGTACAACTTGCAAGTGTCATTGCAATAATTAAGGCTAAAAATATTTTTTTCATAACTTAAATTGTTTAATTATTTAACTTTAAAAATGATAACCTAATCTTAATGTAAGCATATTAGGATTTATTCTATCCAATGCAAAAGTTTCTCTATCACCTTCTGAGCCATAATCAGATGTTGCAGTATATTTCATAATTCCTTCTATTCTTTGTGAGCCTAAATTATAGTAATGTAATCCTATGCTCAATTGTTCTGAAAGTAAAACACCTGCTCCTAATTGAAATCCTAAGGTGTATTGATTATCATAATTGATTTCGGATAAAAATTCAAGGTCATAGTAATAATAATTTGCTTTACAACTAGTTATAATCCCTATATTAAGACCTAGGCCACCTTCTCCCCAAATTTTCACATTATCTTTAATGTTGCATCCATAGTTTAATCCCAACATAATAGGAATATTTATGTATTTTGGAATACTTATATCATAATTTTTTATACCAATATTCTCCCAAATTATCATCATATAATCTTCAAAACAATCTCTTGCTTCTTTATTTGATGGATTAAAGAAAAAATCCGTTGTTGCAATTACGCCCAATCCTTTTATTGTCGGTAAATTAAACCGTAATTTTGCTCCAAAATTAAGTCCTAATGCAGCACCTGCTTTATTTGTTTTTGTGTTCCACGCAATTACATAATCACCATTTTGCAATGAATTTGGTGTATCTTGACTCTCTGCGTAAGAACCAAGAGGAAGTGCTCCTCCTAAATGAATTGAGAAATCAGTTTGTGCTTTTACGCAGTTTGTTCCTAAGATTACTATAATCAGTAATGCGATTCTTTTAATTTGTCTTTTCATCTCGTTTATTTTTTATGTTTACAAATAAATTATTTCTTTGAACAAAAAGACAATAAAAAAGACGTGAGCCTTATCTTATGGTTTATTGAGGTTCTGGACTACCTAACTAACTAAATAAGAAAAGCCCACGATATACTCGTGAGCGTTTTCTGCTTTTCTTTTAGTTAGTTTTATTTGAAATTGTCCAGATTTCAATAAACCAAGTACAAGCAAAAACGCTTTTTTACGTCATCTAAATTTCAGCCCACAAAGGTAAAACAAATTTTTCAAAGCACAAAAAACTTGCGAATAAAGTCTTAGTCCGCCAAGTTCAAGAATTAGGAAAATCGGATTTATTTTACCAAAATTTCAAAACCGATTTTTTGGCAAAATTTTTTGCGAAAAATTGACGAAAATTGGAGTAAAATTTTCGCAAATTTGGAGT
>DEPQ01000022.1 GCA_002358855.1 Bacteroidales bacterium UBA3388 | reverse complement strand
TTTATTTTTTCTTTGTTTTATTTTATTTTTTCACTGAAAAATTCTCCGTTTTCAAAGACTTTTTTACCGTTTATGTATGTGGAAATCACTTTGTTATTGAATGTGTAATTTTCCAAAGGACTCCATTTACATTTATAGTAAATATTTTCTTTTAAAACGGTGGTTTTTTGCTTTGAATCTATCAAAACGAAGTCTGCAAAGTAGTTTTCTCTTATAAATCCTCTGTTTTTTATGTCAAAAAGTGTCGCTGGATTGTGAGACATTTTCTCTACTAACTTTTCAATAGTCAAAACTCCTTGGCTTACTAAGTCTAACATCATTAAAAGGGAGTGTTGAATTGATGGCATACCCGATGGTGCTTGGAAATAAGGCTTTTGTTTTTCTTCAAGCCTGTGTGGTGCGTGGTCTGTTGCGATAATGTCAATTTTATCTTCGTTTAGTGCTTTTCTTAGTGCATCTCTGTCTTCTTTTGTTTTGATTGATGGGTTGCATTTTATGAGGTTGCCATATTTCTCGAAGTCTTGTTCTGAAAACCAAAGGTGATTTGGAGATACTTCTGCGGTTATGTGTTTGTTTTCTAATTCTCCTGCACTCAAAAGTGTTAATTCTTCTTTTGTTGTAATGTGTGCTATGTGTAGTTTTGTGTTATGTTTTTTTGCTAACTCAACTGCGAAGGATGTTGATTTGAAACAAGCTTCAGAGGTACGGATTAGAGAATGTATATTGGCGGGAGTTTCTTTACCTTCATACTTTTCTTTATAGTAGGCAGTATTTTCTTTGATTATTTTTTCGTCTTCGCAATGTGCGGAAATGATTGTGTTTGTTTTTGAGAAGATTTCTTCTAATATATTTTGATTATCAACGAGCATATTGCCTGTTGAGGAGCCGAGAAATAGTTTTAGTCCACAATAATCCTTAGGGTTGATGTTTGGAATTTCTGAAAAATTATTGTTTGTCAGTCCAAGAAAAAATCCATAGTTGCAAAGCATATTCTCTTTTGCTAATTGAATTTTTTCTTTTAATGCTTCTGCATTTGTTGTTGTAGGATTAGTGTTCGGCATTTCCAAAACGGTAGTAACGCCTCCTGCAACGGCTGCCATAGATTCTGAGTGCATATCTGCTTTTTCAGTCAATCCTGGTTGGCGAAAATGAACATGAGCATCAATTACACCGGGTAATAAAATCAAACCTTGACAATCAATATATGTAGTATTAAAAGGCAAATCGGATAGAGGAGATTTGCTGATTCTCTCTATCCGATCGTCTTTTACTAATATATTGAGAACTTCTTTTTTGCCTTCATTTACAACTAAGGCATTCTCAAAATATGTAAACATCTTATTTTTCTTCTAATTCTGATTGAACTTCTGCTGCTATTGATTCATCTACTAAAATTCTTCCGCAGTATTCACAAACGATTATCTTCTTGTGCATTTTGATATCCATTTGTCTTTGGTGCGGAATTTTGTTAAAACAACCGCCACAAGCGTCTCTGTCAACAGTAACAACTGCTAAGCCATTTCTTGCGTTAGAACGGATTCTTTTGAAAGCAGTTAAATATCTTTCTTCTATAAGTTTTTCGTTGTTTTCAGCCTTTTCCAAAAGTACTTGTTCTTTTTCTTCTGTTTCTTTTATGATTTCATCAAGTTCAGATTTCTTTTGTTCAAGGTCAGCAAGTTTTTCTTCGTATATTCCTTGGTATTTTTCAATTTCGGCATTGAAATTATCAATGTGAGAGTTGAAATCTCTGATTTTTTTCTCACAAAGTTGTTTTTCTAACTCTTGAAATTCTATTTCTTTGGCCAAAGACTCGTATTCTCTGTTGTTTCTAACGTTGTTTTGTTGGTCAGAATATCTGTTAATCAAAGCATCGCATTCTTGCATTTGTATTTTTCTTTCTGCAATGCCTTCTTTTGCTGCTTCAATCTCTGCTTTGATTTTTCCAATTCTTGTCATCAAGCCTTCTGTTTCGTCTTCAAGGTCTTGAACTTCCAAAGGCAATTCTCCTCTTATTATTCTGATTTTATCAATTTGGGAACAAATTTGTTGCAATCTGTAAAGAGCAATCAATCTGTTTTCTACTGCTAAGTCCGCTTCCTCACTTCTAAGAACCGTTTTTGGAGCAACTTCTTCTTTTACTTTCTTTGCCATTTATGTTTTGTTTTAAATATTCTTTATATGATTGGCACTATTATCCAAAAATAAGGGTACAAAATTACAAAATTTTTCTGATAACAAAGAAAATAAGTATTCTTTTATGAAATTCTCGCTTTCAAAATGTCCAATGTCTGCAAGCAAAAAGCGATTCTCACAATCAAGAAATTGATGATATTTCACATCTCCTGTAAGGAAACAATCAACTCTTTCTCTTAAAGCATCATCAATGAAATCCGTTCCACTGCCTCCGCAAAGAGCAATGGTCTTTATTTTATCTTTTTTCCCTTTTACATATTTTATGTTATGGATATTTAAAATTGCTTTTACGTTTTTGAGAAACTCAATTGCATCAGTTTCTTTCTCTATTTCGCCAATCGCACCGAGTCCAAAATATCCTTCATCAGCAATATCTTCTTTATGTAACGGACGAATGTTTTTTAATCCTAACTTATCTGCTAAAATTGTGTTTACTCCCATTGAGGCAGCCGAATCTAAATTTGTGTGAGCAGCATAAAGAGCAATGTTATTTTCTATTGCCTTTAACAAAGTTGCTGTTACATTGTCCTCAGAGGTGAATTTTCTTAAACTTTTGTACACTAAGGGGTGGTGAGACAAAACAAAATTGCAGTTATTCTTTATTGCATTTTCTATAACTTGGCAATTCATATCAAAACAGATATAAATACCTGTGCAATCCATTTCTTTGTGACCATAAAGTAATCCTGCATTATCATAACTCTCTTGCCAATGCAAAGGAATTTTTGAATCAAGAAACTCTGCTATTTCTCCAATTTTAATTTTCTTTGTTTCCATTTTGTTTTTTATAAGGAGGGTTAATAATGTTAAAGCCCTTTGGCAGATTCATCGTTATTTTAATACTTTTTTGAGTGTAAGGGTGGCGGAATTTCATTGAATGACAACAAAGTTTCAAATAATTATTTTCAAATTTCGAATCTCCGTAAGTCAAATCCGCAACAATAGGATTTCCTTTCTGAGCAAAAGCCTGACGACATGCCATACTACCCAAACCAAGTGAAGAAACATTTACCAAAGAGAAAGAATTATCAAAATAATTCAAAGCTTCAACAAATTGATACACTACTTTAAAATTCTTATCCTCTGATTCAAAAACAAAAGTCTCGTTTTTGTGCTTTAAAGTATTTTGTAAAATAACAGAATAACCAAGTTCCACCTCATTCCATATTTCATTCATCTTCATTTGAGCGTGTTTTGAACGAGCAAAAATGCACAATCCTGCTTCTTGATTATCCATTGAATGAACCAAAAACAAACTTTGTTGATTTCCATATTTGCGTTTGAGGTAGGAGAGGGTGAGTTCAAAAAGCGACTTACCTTTTCCATAGGTCTTTGAAGCGTAATTGACTCCCGAAGTCTTGTTTACGATAATGAAAAACTCATCTTCATACAACACAGGAAAGTAACTACGTTCTTTTCTTATTTGTTTTCCTCCCGAATACTTCTCATACACCACGCTTTCTCCTTTTTTGAGAATAAATTCAGGGCTTTTTACAACTGCGTCCTTATAACTAACACAGCCATACATTATCATTTTTTTCGCTTTGCTTACTGAGGTTTGAGGAAACTCTGCAAGCAACAATTTTAATAAAGAAATATCTTCCTTAGCGGTAATTCTCATTTTTTTAACCTTAATTAAGAAAAAATACAACGAAGTCTCAATAAATTGAAACCTCGTTGTATTCAAGGATTGATTAAACTATTATTTATAATTAAATAAGTTCTGCTAATCTTTCTGCTAAATCGCAAACTCTATTTGAGTATCCGTTTTCGTTATCATACCAAGAAACAACCTTAACGAAGTTTCCGTCCATAACCATTGTAAGTTTTGAATCGAAAATTGAAGAATGTGGATTTCCAATTATATCACAACTAACGATAGGATCTTCAACATATTCCAATATTCCTTTCATTGGGCCTTCTGCTGCTTCTTTTACAGCTGCGTTGATTTCTTCTGCTGTTACGTTCTTTTCTAATTCAACAGTTAAATCAACAACAGAACCATCAGGAGTAGGAACTCTCATTGATAAACCATGTAATTTACCTGCTAATTCAGGAATAACCAAACCTACTGCCTTTGCAGCACCTGTTGAAGTAGGAATTATAGAACATGCAGCCGCTCTTGCTCTTCTTAAATCTTTGTGAGGAAGGTCTAAGATATGTTGATCGTTTGTGTAAGAGTGAACAGTGTTCATCAAACCTCTCTTTATTCCGAATTTATCATTCAAAACTTTTGCGATAGGTGCTAAACAGTTTGTTGTACAAGAAGCATTTGAAACGCAAGTCATATCTTTTGTAAGTATATTATCGTTTACGCCTAATACAACAGTTGCATCAACATCTTCTGCTTTGTCTGCTGGAACAGTAAGAATAACCTTTTTTGCTCCTGCTTTGATGTGCTTAGTCATCTTTTCTTTTGTCTTGAAGATACCTGTTGATTCAATTACGATATCAACGCCTAATTCTCCCCAAGGTAGTTGTTCAGGGTCTCTTTCAGAGTAAACTCTGATTCTTTTACCATTTACAACCAAGTATTCACCATCTGCTTTTACTTCTCCGTCAAAACGTCCGTGTACAGAGTCGTATTTTAAAAGGTGAGCAAGGGTTGAAGCATCTGTTAAGTCGTTTATAGCAACTACTTCAACGTTTGTTTTCTTTTGAATGTTTCTAAAAGAAACTCTTCCTATACGGCCAAATCCGTTTATCGCTACTTTAACCATAGTTATATGATTTTTTGAAATGTTATTTAATAAAAAATTGTTGCAAAGTTAAGACATATTTCCTCAATGCCCAAAATAAAATGCTGTTTTTTGCAAATAATTATTTTCCGAGAGTTATTTGTCTGAAAATCTGTTCTAAATTTTCGCCTGATGCAAGATGTTTTGTCTCATCATCAGCAACTAATTTTCCGTTGTTAATGATTATCACTCTCGAACAAACGGCTTCAACCTCCTGCATAATGTGTGTAGAAAGCAAAACAGTCTTTGTTTGTCCTACTTTGCGAATTAGTTCTCTTATCTCAACCAATTGATTCGGATCTAAGCCAGTTGTAGGCTCGTCAAGAATGAGAACTTTCGGGTCGTGAATCAATGCTTGTGCTATTCCAACTCTTTGCTTATAGCCCTTGCTGAGCATTGAAATTTTCTTATTGACTTCCTTGCTGATTCCTGTCAATTCAATCATTTCTTCAACCCTTTGCTTTCTGATTTTCTTGTCAATCTTATGTATTCCTGCAATAAAATCAAGAAACTCCCTAACATACATATCATAATACAAAGGATTTTGCTCCGGAAGATAGCCTATGTTTGCTCTAACCTGCATTGGATTATCAAAAATATCGTATCCACAAACCTTTACCTCACCCTCTGTTGGTGGAATAAAGCAAGTGAGAATTTTCATCATAGTTGATTTTCCCGCACCATTAGGTCCTAACAATCCAACAATCTGTCCTTGTTCTATTTCAATGTTTATGTTATCAAGAGCCTTTTGCTCGCCATATACTTTTGTAAGATTCTTTATAGAAATCGACATAATCAAAACTATTTTTTCAATCTGCGAAATTACAAAATAATATTGTCGTAGAAGATTTCTTTAAGAAAAAAATACATTTCAGCCAAAAGAAGCAAAAATAAATTTGTTTCACCACCACTTAACGCCAAA
>DEPQ01000024.1:1051-31292 GCA_002358855.1 Bacteroidales bacterium UBA3388 | reverse complement strand
GTGAGTCTTTGTTTTATTTTGACTTACGAGCGTTTTGTTTTTTATTTTCTTTGTTTAATTCCACAATTCCCAACTTAATCCCCAACGGAATGTTGATCTACATAAATGCTTTTAAATATTTTCGTTTTCTTCAAACTCTTCAATCCATTCTTTTAGCTTTTTTTGTAAAAGATTCTTGTCAGGAAGATATAATTGATAAGCAGAAGCGTAAATATTTGCATTACTTGGCAATGTTAATTCTACAAGTGCATCATTTTTTTCTTCGCAAAGTAATATTCCTATTGTAGGATTTTCAAAATCTTCTTTTATATAACGGTCATAATAATTGACATACATTTGCATTTGTCCTAAATCTTGGTGTGCAAGTTTGTCTGTTTTTAAATCAATTAGCACATAGCATTGGAGTAATCTATTATAAAAAACTAAATCAACATAGAAATTTTGCTCATCAAATGTAAAACGTTTTTGTCTTGCCTCAAAAAGAAAGCCTTTTCCAAGTTCTAACAAGAAATTTTGCATTTTTCCAATAATGGCATTCTCTAATTTTGATTCAGAATAGGTAATATCTGGTTTTAATCCTAAAAATTCTAAGGTTAAAGGGTTCTTTATAATATCGGAAGGCTTTTCTATTGTTTGTCCTTCGCTTGCTAATCGCATAATTTCTTTTTTATTACGACTTAATGCTAAGCGTTCATAAAGGCTACTTCCTACTTGTCTGCTCAATTGTCGTACACTCCATTGTTGTTTTCTGCATTCAATTTCATAAAAACTTCGAGCCTCTAAATTTTCTAAACGCATTAAAATAAGATAATGAGACCAAGAAAGAGTAAAGTGTATGTTATTTGTGTTTGTTTCAATTTGACAGACAGTGTTTGTCAAATTACTATATGCTAAATAAAATTGTCTAATTTGTCTTAAATTAGAATATGACCACCCTTCGCCAAATCGTTCAGTTAATTTTTTTGATAGATTTTGTAGAACTTCTTTTCCGTATTGAGATTTCTTTTCTCCTTTTTGCTCATTTTCTACAATATATTTGCCAATGCCAAATTTAGTGTAAACCTCTGCTGTGTTTATGGTTGTTATTATGCTTTTACGTGTTTGTTCTATTAAATTGAAAATACGTTCAAATAGAATATCTTCACGTTCTTGAATATTACTCATTTTTGTCTTTATTATTTCTTATAAATAAAACGTTTAATTCCACAATTCCCAACTTAATCCCCAACGGAAGTTAAGACCGGAGTGTGGATAGTGTGGTGTGGCGAAGTAATTGTTTGAAATCAAGCCTGCGTATGGGTGTTCAAGGCAAATGAAAAGGTTACATTGTGAAATTTTTATGTTGGCAAAAACATCGGCATAAAGGTAATTGCCTATCAATTCTTGGTTTTGGCGTGTGAAAAAGCCAATTTCTGCATTGTAAACATCGGCATAGTAGGCTGAAAAGTAGTTTAAATCTACTCCAAAAAGGCTTGTCATTTTTCCTCCAAAGAGATTGACTTTTATTGCAAGGCTTGCTTTTGCTTGAAATTCGGGTAGGCGTATTGCTTCTTGGTTATCGGTTTTTTGATAAAGCATTTGTGCTTTTGCATTGAAGATTCCAAACGAATAATCGCAATATGCTTTGGCTTTAAAAAGGTTTGCTTTTTTGTTTACTTGAATGATTTGTAGGTTTTTATCAATATAAGTTGCGTTTTCTACTTGATTGTAAGATAGGTCTATGTTTAAATTTTTTGTGTTGTAGTTTAATTTTAGGCTATTGGTGAGTGTTGGGTTTGTTTTGCCATAATATTGAATGTAATAGTTGCCGTAGGCTTTGTTTTGTTCGGCTTGTAGAGTGATTCTTTTTTTATAACTTGCTTTTACAAAGGCTTGGTGTTCGTTTTCTTTGCTTTCGGAAAATATTTGTGTGTATCGTCCTTCTAAATCAAAGTTTTTTATGCTTAATCCTATGCTTGCAAATGGCGAAACTTGATTTTTGAAATAGGTATCTGTGTTGCTGTAAGATAAAACTCTATGTGTGATACCTATGTTTAGGGGAATGAAAAAGTTTTTGCTTGATGTGGTTTTGTTTGTCCACGAAAGAGTGTTTTCTATATTGGTTTGTGAAAGTGAATCTCCTTTTTGTGTTTCTAAGTTGTTGAATAGTCGTGTTAAATCCTCATAGATGATTTGATGACTTATTGCTCCAAGTTTTTTTTCTTTGCTTAAAAGGTAGTGTTGTGTTAAAGAAATGTTGTAATTCTTGTATTTGCTGTATGCACTTGTGTAAAGGGTAGGGTAGGTCTCGGGTTTTGAATATGATTGGTTTGTCCAAAGGGTGTCATGTAAGATTCCACCGTTTTCATTTAGGTAAACACGATTTCTAATGAAAGAAAGTAAGGCACGGTATCTTCCACTTTTTGAAATATAGTTTGCTGTGAAATCAAAAAATTGGTTCATTACCTCCGAGGTTGCAAAGATTCCATCGGCGTAATTCACGTCGTATTTCACCGCTACGTTCAATCCTTTTGCAAGGTTTTGAGCATGGATTATTGTAAAGTATTGTGAGGAGTTTATATCATTGGAATATTTCAATAAACTATATGGATTGCTTAATTGATAGAAGTTTATGTTTTCTAATGTGTTGAAATAGGGTAAGAAAAGATTGGGTAGAAAGTTGTAAGTCGGGCTTTGTGGATTGTATTCTAAACTTTGGCTTGCTCCTCCAAGGGTTGAGAGTGTTTGAAAGAAAGGAGCGTTGATTTGTTTTGTTGCATCTACTCGGTGAGTGGAATAAATATCGTTTTCAATCTTGTAAACGCTATCGATTAGAAAGGATTTGTTGTCGGCTTTGAAGTAAATATTTGATATATGTAGAGAGTCTTCCTTTTCTTCTTGTGAAAAGATTTGAAAAGGAAGACTTATTAGAATATATGTTAATGCAAAAAGAAATGTTTTCTTTGCTTGCATTGTTTTATGCTAATGGATTTGCAAGTAAAAAGCGTTCGCAGTCCATTGCGGCTTTGCATCCGCTTCCCGCTGCAACGATTGCTTGACGATAAGTAGGGTCGCATACATCTCCTGCTGCGAAAACTCCTTCTATATTTGTCTTTGAACTCTTGTCTTGTGTGATTATGTATCCTTCTTTGTTCAATTCTATTTGTCCTGCAAGGAAATCTGTGTTTGGTTTATGACCTATTGCCAAGAATATGCCGGTTACTGCAATTTCTTTCAACTCTCCTGTTTGTGAATGCTCTAAACGGAATGCTGTAACGCCACTATCATCTCCTAAAACTTCATTTGGTTTGTGATTCCAAACGATTTCTATTTTTGGATTAGCCTTTACTCTTTCTTGCATTGCTTTTGAGGCTCTTAATTCGTCTCTTCTAACGATTAAATATACCTTTTTACAAATGTTTGCAAGGTATGAGGCTTCTTCACACGCTGTATCTCCTCCGCCAACTACTGCAACTTCTTGATTTCTGTAGAAGAATCCATCGCAAGTTGCACATGCAGAAACGCCCATTCCCATAAATTTTTGTTCGCTTTCAAGACCTAACCATCTCGCACTTGCTCCTGTTGCAATGATTACTGCTTCTGCTTCTATTTTGCTACCACAATCTGTTTCAATTCTAAAAGGACGTGAAGAGAAATCTGCTTTTACAACAACTTCTGAACGAACTTCTGTTCCAAAACGCTCTGCTTGTTGTTTTATTTGCTCCATCATTTCGCTTCCTTCTACGCCTTCTGGGTATCCTGGGAAGTTTTCAATCTCTGTTGTAATGGTTAATTGTCCTCCTGCTTGCATTCCTTCTAATACAACAGGCTTTAAATCTGCTCTTGCTGCGTAAATTGCCGCTGTATAGCCACCAGGGCCAGAGCCTATAATTAAACATTTTATTCTTTCAAATTCAGACATAATTATTATAAGGTTTTTTTGTTTTGAAACTGCAAAAGTAGTAAAAAATGCTTTAATTCAAAAAAAAATATTACTTTTGTAGTAAATTTTCTAAATAGTTTTTAATGAGGAAACTTGTCTTATTCTTATTATTTGTTTGTTGGGGACAATTCAATAGCCTTTTTGCTTTCTCGGTTGAGCAGATAAACAACCCTAAAACAAGTTGTGCTCAGTGTTATGTGGCAAATCAAGATTTAATCCTTTCGGATAATACTGTTAATTCTTTAAATCAGCTTTTAAACGACTTAAATAAAAAGACAGGTATAGAGATTGCTGTTGTTGCAATAGAGGGAGATGAAACTACTTCTGCAAGAGAGCTGTCTATGGAGCTGTTTGATAAATGGCAAATAGGGAAAAAGGGTGAGGATAATGGAGTTATCGTTATGCTTACAAAGACTTCAAGAGAGGTTTTTATAAGAACGGGTTATGGAGTAGAGGGAATTTTAACCGATGCTTTATCTACAAGAATTGTAAATAATTATATGATTCCTTATTTCAAGAAAGGACAATGGGATGAAGGGTTTATTTCGGGCGTAGAGCAGGTTGTTTCTCTATTAGATAAGACTTATGAAAATAATTCAAAGAAAAAAGAAAATATTTCAAAGGATTTTTCTATTTTTTCTTTGTTTTATTTAGTTATTTCTTTGCTTTATTTAATCCTTGCTATAATATTGATTTACAGGGGTTATTCTCATATTGATAATAACTTTAAATTAGAAAAAATAAAGGCTTTAAAACAAAAGTCAAATTCTTGGATTATTGTAGGGATTGTTTTCTTGCCTGGGTTGTTACTTCTTTTGATTTGGATTTATTGCATAGCTATAAGAAAGATTAAAAAATCAAGCGTACAATGTAGTTGCTCTAATAAAATGAGGCTATTGTCGGAAAAGGAGGAAGATAAGTATTTGAGTCGTAAAGCACAGATAGAAGAGGAGATAGGTAGTAAGAATTATGATGTTTGGCTATGTGAGAAATGTGGAAATACGGTAATTTATCCATACGATAAGATTTTGTCAAATTATAGTGAGTGTCCTTCTTGCAAAGCAAAGACTTATTATAAGCAATCGGAGAAAGTAATGAGGTATCCTACATCTTTTAGAAATGGGGTAATGAGAAAAACTTTCCGTTGTAAGAATTGTAATCATATATCACATATTGATTCGGATATTCCAAGAAGTGGGGGAGTTATTGTAGGAGGAATGGGTAGTGGAAGTTCGTTTGGAGGAGGATTTTCTGGCGGAGGAAGTTGGGGAGGAGGCTTCTCTGGTGGCGGAGGAGGCGGTGGAAGATTCTAAGAAAATGAATTGTTAATTTAATTGTATAAAAGAATATGAAGAAAAAGTTTATTCCTATTATTATTGTAGCAGCAGTTATTGTAATTCTTGTTGCTTGGGCAGTGGGTGCTTATAATGGATTAGTTATTAAAGACGAAAATTGCTCAAAGCAATGGTCAAAGGTAGAAAGTCAATATCAAAGAAGAATGGATCTTATTCCTAATTTGGTAAATACAGTAAAAGGATATGCTTCTCACGAAGAGGCTACATTATTAAAAGTAATTGAGGCAAGAAATCAAGCATCGCAAGTGAAGATTGATGCAGAAAATATGACACAAGAGCAATTGAATAACTTTCAACAAAGTCAAGAAAATCTTTCTTCTGCAATTAGAGGATTGAATATAGTGGTTGAGCAATATCCAGACTTGAAAGCAAATCAAAATTTCTTGGAATTACAATCGCAACTTGAAGGAACAGAAAATAGAATTGCAGTTGAAAGACAACGTTACTCCGATGTTGTAAACGAATATAACACAAGCGTAAGACGTTTTCCTAATAGTTTGTTTGCTTCTATGTTTGGATTTGATAAAAAACCTTATTTTGAGGCTCAAACAGGAGCAGAAAATGCACCAAAAGTAGAATTTTAAATATCCTTTCTTTAAACAATGGAAGAAAATACTCATAAAATAACTTCTATAAGAGGAATGTTTCAAGATTGGTTCTTGGATTATGCCTCTTATGTAATATTAGAGCGTGCCGTTCCGCACATTAACGATGGTCTAAAACCCGTTCAGCGAAGGATTCTTCACTCTATGAAAGAATTAGATGATGGAAGATATAACAAAGTCGCTAACATAGTGGGAAATACAATGAAATACCACCCTCATGGTGACTCTTCAATAGCAGGAGCCTTAGTTACAATGGGACAAAAAGACATTTTGATAGATTGTCAAGGTAACTGGGGAAATATTTTAACAGGAGATGGGGCAGCAGCTCCGCGTTATATTGAAGCAAGACTTTCAAAATTTGCATTGGAAGTAGTATTTAATCCAAAAACTACTTCTTGGCACCCATCGTATGACGGAAGAAATAAAGAACCTGATACATTGCCTGTGAAATTTCCTCTTTTGCTTGCACAAGGAGCAGAAGGTATTGCGGTAGGTCTTGCTTGCAAAATACTCCCTCACAACTTTAATGAACTAATTGATGCTTCGATTGCAATCTTAAAAGGAGAGGATTTTACCATTTACCCAGATTTTCCAACAGGTGGGTTAATGGACGTAGAAAAGTATAACGATGGATTGCAAGGAGGACGTTTGAGAGTAAGGGCACGAATAAAACAAGTAGATAATAAAACACTTGTTATTACCGAAGTGCCATTTACCGTAACGGCTGATTCACTTATAGACTCTATTGTAAAGGCTTGTGATAAAAATCAATTAAAAATCAAAAAGATTGATAACAATACTGCAAGCGAAGTAGAAATTAGAATTTCCCTTCCAAACGATACTTCACCCGATCAAACAATTGACGCTCTTTATGCTTTCACTGATTGTGAGATTAGTCTTTCTCCAAACTCTTGTGTGATAGAAAATGAAAAACCACGCTTTGCTTCGGTTTCCGAAATCCTTAAAGTATCTACCGAAAACACTCTAAACCTTCTAAAAAGAGAACTTGAAATAGAATTAGGCGAACTAAACGAAAAGTGGAATTGGATTTCGTTGGAAAAAATCTTCATAAAAGAGGGTGTGTATAAGAGAATGGAGAAATGTAAAACAGATGAGGAAATAGATTCTGAAATAGACAAGGGATTAAAACCATTTGTTAAAAATCTTCTACGCCCTGTTACAATAGAGGATATACATAAACTTAGAAAAATTCCAATAGATAGAATTTCAAAATACAATAGTGATAAAGCAGATGATACACTTCTTGCAATAGAAGACGATATTAAGGCAGTAACACACGATTTAGAAAATTTAATTGACTATGCTATTGCTTATTTTGAAAGAATTAAAAACAAATATGGCAAAGAAAGAGTAAGAAAAACTGAGATTCGCTCTTTTGATTACATACAAGAAGCAAATGTTGCAGTAGCAAACGAAAAACTTTACTGCAATTATACTGAAGGATTCGTTGGATACAAACTCAAAAACGACACTTACGTTGAGGATTGTTCTAATTTAGATGATGTAATCGCAATAAGAAAAGACGGAACTTTTGTTGTGAAAAAAGTACAAGAGAAAGAATATCTTGGAAAGAACTTAAAACACGTTGCCGTATTTAGAAAAAATGATGAAAGAACAATATATAATTTAATATATCAAGACGGTGCTTTTGGAAAGTTCTATGTTAAGAGATTTAATATTGCATCTATCATTCGCGGAAAGGAATATGATTTAACGCAAGGCACAAAGGGTTCAAGAATTGTTTATTTGAGCGTTAATCCTAACGGAGAGGCAGAAAAGGTTAATATAAATCTTAAACCTGCTCTTAGAATGCGTACAAATAAAATGGAATATGATTTTGCAACTCTTGCAATCAAATCAAGAACTTCAAAAGGAAATACACTTTCTTCAAGAATTATTACTTCGGTTACAAAGAAAACAGAAGGAATATCAACTCTTAGTGCAAGAAAGATTTGGTTTGATAGTGCGATAAAGCGATTAAATGCTGACGGAAACGGAATTTATTTAGGTGAGTTTAGTAAAGATGACAAGATACTAACATTTTATTCTAACGGAACTTATAGAATAACAGGTTATGATTTGTCTTTGCACTTTGATGATGAGTTAATTTTGATTGAAAAACTCGTTAAAAACAAACCACTTTCAATTTTCTATGCTGAAAAGCAAACAAATGCTCTTTACTTAAAGCGTTTTGTTCCTGAAATTAGCAATAAGAAAATAGATGTATTTGAAGAACAAGAGGGTGCTAAGTTTTTGACTCTTAGTTATGACTTTTTGCCTGTTGTAAGAATTGGAGAAAATGAGTATGAGGTGGAAAAATTAGACGATATTAAGAAATACAAGGCAAAGGGTAAGAGAATAGAAAAAGATGCGAATGTTTCAATAGAGTTTTTGGAACCTTTGGAATATGTTGTTGAACAAGAAGAAGAGCAAATAGAACAAGAAATTGAACAAATCAATAGTGAATTAAACGACAAAGACACAATGCAAGGTTCTTTGTTTTAAAAAAAAAACAATAAATTATGAGAAAATTAACGGTAATTTTAACAATTCTTTGCATATTTGGGGCAACAAATCTTCAATCACAAGAGATTGTAAGAAAATTCTTAAAAAATCAAGAAACAACCTCAAAGAATGAATTGATTTATGTAACCTTTGATAACGCACTTTCTTTGGTTAATGATAATATTAGTAGAATGTTTGGTTTTGATGCCTTAGATGAGCAAACACAAAACGCACTAAGAGAAAAATATACTCGCATTATAGACAAGGTAAATCAAGAAGAATTATTGAAAATATATAATAAATGCTTGGTGAAAGAACTAAGACGCTATGGTTTTACGGTCTATCAACAAGAATATAAAGTCAATAAAATTAAAGGGAGATTTAATACCTTAAATGTTTCTCAAATAGAGTTTGAAGAATTTACAAAAGTAGATAGCATAACAGGAAAATATTATACTGATAGCACTGTTTATCAAAAAACTCTAACAGGTTTGAGAATGAATGTTTGGTTAGAATATAATTTTGCTGATACAACAAGTCGTAAACTATTGTTTATAAGTCAAGAAATAACAGATGAATTTATAGGATTTACCGAAGATGTTGAAGGGAAGAAATATGCTGATTATGAATTGACTCTTTTAAATCCTAATGATGCTTATCAATTATCGGATAATACTGCTCGAATGACTGCAAGGTATATGTATAATTTCTTAATGAACAAATACGTCCAAGAAAAGACTGAGGGAAAACACAAATATTTCTATACTATTGGCGAAAATAAGAAAATAAAATACTCTTTGTATAAAACAGATTATTTTGAAGAACTTCCGATTGAAGAATAGTTTATTTTCGTCCGAAATCAGCAGGAATTTCTCCCCATGATTCAGTATCCCACTTCAAAATTTCGGTAGAATAAGAGTTATTTTCTAACCATTGTTCCGCTCGATGAATGTAATCAAAAAGGTCTTTGTTGCTTTCATCGGGCGTTAATTTTGTCTTACATTTTTTTTGCTTTACCCAAGCAATAGCGGTTTTGCTATCGGTATATAGAGGTAAAGATAAGTTATGTTTTTTTAAATAAGAAAGTCCGTGAACTATACCAAGAAATTCTCCAATATTGTTAGTTCCACGTTTATGCTTGTAATAAAAAAGTGTATCTCCTGTTTTTGTGTAGACACCTCTATATTCCATTACACCGGGATTGCCACTGCAAGCAGCATCTGTTGAAATGCTTTCATAAATAGGAAGATTTGCTGTGAGCGATGACTGTAAAACGGTTACTTTCTTTTTCTTTTGAGAAATAAAATCGTTGGGATTAAGATTAAATGCTTCTTGTGCTTGTTCTAAACTATCAAAAGACTTGTATTTTGCTTTTTCAAAACCTTTAACACTTTCTTCACAACGCTTCCAAGAGTCAAAAACTCCTGTTTCTCTGCCATGCCAAACAACGTAATACTTATTTTTTTTTGCCATTTCTTACCTTATTAACGTTATATCTCCCCCTTCTACAAATTTCTTACCACCTGCACAATTTACAACCAATCTATAAAAATACACGGCAGCATCACAGAGTTTTCCATTAAAAGTTCCGTCCCAACCCTCACTCAAATTATTAGTGAAAAAGACACTTTCTCCCCAACGGTCAAAGATTTCAAACTCAAAACTCTCAATCCATTCTCCTTTAACAAAGACTATGTCGTTTTTGCCGTCATTATTAGGTGTGAAAATATTAGGAACGTAAATATTTGGACGCTCACACTCCACTACATCAACCTCTATCCAAATGCTGTCTTTGACTTGGCAACCGTGATTATCGCTTACTGTTACGAAAAAATAACCTGACTCATACACGGTGGCGTTTGTGGTGTATGAAAGAGGAGAAGATAAGTTTTCGCTCGGCGTCCAGTAATAGTACATACCAGGAATATAATTTGTACTAAGGATTATTTCCTTTCCGTCAAAGACTCTTGTATGACTTGCTGTGATTTCAATTTCCGAAAGATTATCTACGTATGTTATTTCAACAGTATCTTTTGCTGTACATTGATTAGCATCGGTTATATCTACATAATAAACTCCGCAACACAAGTCTTCTATCGAAGAATTTGTCTCTGAGTTTGACCAAAGGTAAGAATAAGGTTCTAAACCACCGCTTGCAATTACGCTTGCACTCGCTCCACAACCTTGTTGGCAGTTATTGAGAGTTTGTGTAGTTGATGTTGTAATGTTGTATTTACTTTCTAAGATTATTGTATCAGTTATTTGACAACCTTGAGCGTCTTGTACACTAAAAATATACTCTCCATCACATAAGTTTTCTAAATCAAATCCGCTAAGAGCGTAATCTTGCCACGTTATGCTGTAAGGTTCAACTCCATTTAAAGGTTCAATATGTATTTTGCCATTACAAGTATTTTTACAAACGTTTGTATCAATCGTAATATTGATATTCAACTGCGAAAGAGTAGAAATAGAAAATGTATCTTGGATTTGACAACCAAAAACATCTTCTATCATAACAGAATAATTCCCTGTGGACAATCCTCCAATAGAATCTACGCCTGTTTGCCCATTACTCCATGAATAAGAAGTGATTAAGTTAGAAAATTCGGTGTTTATCAGTGCGTAACCATCGTTTTCTTGTGGACAACTAACGTCTTGAGTAATTAAATCAATGCTATTTATTGGACTTACTTCAATTTGTTGCACTAAAGTGTCGTTGCATTGAGGTGTTGAAATAACTAAACGATAAGTTTTACTTTCTGAAACAAGTGCGTAAGGGTTTGGTGCGTTTGGATTGGTCAATCCCTCGCTTGGAATCCAAAGAAAACTCACGCTATCTTGCGAATAGGGTTGTATTCCAATTTGTAGTAAATCTCCATTGCATGCTTGAAGTGTTGGAAGAGTATCTATTGAGGAGTCAAGTAAGATAATTTGTTTTGTAATCGTATCTGCTGCAATACATCCATAGTTTTTATATGCTATTAACCTAACTTGATACGTTCCTGCTTGCTGATAAACGTGTGAAGGTGAAGGAAGTGAAGATAAAGTGCCATCTCCAAAGTCCCAAAGAAAACTATCGCCACGTCCAATATTGGTAAAACTCACAGTGTCAGGAAAACAAACGTATGAAGGAGCAACAAAATCTGCTACTGCAAAATCATCGTGAATTTGAAACTTGTATGCTGCCATATTACAATTGCTTGATTGATTTGAATCGCTCCAAGCATTTGGCGTAATAGGAAAATCTTGACTTGCACTGCAACTTGCACAAACCACTTGATACAAATTGCTGTATTTATCGTAGCGAGATGTTCCTCCATCAACGTGGTCGTTTCCGTATGTGTCGGAATTGGATAATTCTCCAAAGAAAGTAGCGTATTCAAGCACAGAAGCATCGTGAGAAAGTGAAAGAATATAAAAATCTTGTCCGTCTGTTGTTGATTGATATGCGTCATTTGTAACCTGCATATTTGTTGTTCCGAAAATATTTACATTGTTTGGAACAACATACTTGAATAATCTTCCCCAACCTGCTGCATATACTCTTCCACAAACATCAACAGCAAAACTTGTAGGAGAGATATTTATTTGGTTATCGCCTGTTCCGAAAACGGTACTCCACACAAGCGAATTTAAATCAGGATTGAATTTTGCTAAAAACTGACCGCTGTTTGGTATGTTGTAGTTTGCATTATATATAAGGTCGCTTCCTTCCGCTTTTGTTTGACCAAAAATGTGCGGATAACCATTTCTGTCACAACGAACAAAGTATGATAAATCAAATTTATTAGAACCAAAATAAGTAGAGGCAAGTAAATCACTTCCGTCATAGGAAACCAATGCCAAGAAACCATCTGTTGCACCTCCATCAAAGATTGTGTCGTATGCGTTGGTGGTTATAGGAAAATTATCAGAGATTGTACCTCCTGTTACATAGAGATTGTACGATGTATCAACGTCTATTGAAAACACTGCATCATCTCCACTTCCTCCAATAAAGGAAGAAAAAATCATTGTGCGTAAAGCATAATCTAATTTAAAAATAACCCCTTCTTGATTACCACCAAAAGTTGTTTGAAAGGCATTTGGCGTAACAGGAAAGTTAGAAGAAAAAGTAGTAGTGCCAACATATACATTGTTTTGGTCGTCTGTAATCAATTCTCCTCTCGCTCCATCTCCATAATTGGCATAAAGAGAATCGTTACCAAAGTATGCAATATATTGATTAGCATTATAAATTTCACGATAGTTCAATCCGTCATTATTAGTGCCACCAACGTATGTGGAAGCAAGCAATGCAGTTCCGTCATTAGAAAATCTGCTAACGTAAATATCTACTCCAAAAGGAAAAGACACTGTTCCATCGTACGTAATTGTAGAACCTGCCGAGAACATTTCTGAAAAAGCATAAGGGGTGGTTGGAAAATTATAACTACCTGTTGTTCCCATTACAACTAATTCATCATATTGATTGACAATCATACTATGAGGCATTTCACTTTGGTCGCCTCCGTAATAGGTAGAAAAGAGTAATTGACTTCCGTCTTGCGAAAATTTACTTATAGTACAGTCCCAACCTGCTGCGTAAGTATCTACAAATGCTCCAAGAGTAGTTGGATAACCTATTCCATCAACAATGCTTCCTGCATAAAGGTTTCCGTAAGCGTCATAAGTAGAGGTAAAACCCCAATTGTCTGCTGTACTTCCCGAATAGGTAGAAAAAATAAGAGCGGGGTCAATAATCAAAGGTAAGGTCTTATCATAGTTTTCTATTTTGTAAGAAAGAGTATTTTTATTCAAAGAAAAATTTACTTTAATCTGCGTTTCCTTTCCTTCAATGACTTGATAAGCGTATGGTTTTGACTCAATTATTTCTCCTAAACAAGTCTTTAAAATCAATTCTTCTCCTTTTAATTTAATATTATCAAGTCCTTTGTATTCCAAAACAATGTCTTCTACCTTTCCATTAGGTTTTATGATAAATTCATGCTTGACTTGTTGGTTTAAAGAATATATTTTCCAATCAATATTATTGAAAATATTTTGATAAATAACTTCTTGATATGCTATTACTTTTTCTGCCCATTTACTTTGGTCTTTTCCTATGAAATAATTGGTGTAAGAGGGTAGAGGATAGTTTGCTTTTATTTGAGAAGGTAGTGCGTTTTTTAATTCTATTTTAAAGGCGTGTGCTGAATTTGTTTTTTTTGTTTGATGCTTTTCTACATCGTTTAAATAAAACACGACTCCGTTATTTTCAACGAATAAAGCACCTTTTTGTAAGCGTGCTTTAAAGAAAACATTAGTGTCCCATTGACCTTTATTTTCTTCAAAACGTAGGGTTTGAGCGTTGCTTACAAAGGATAAAACACACAATAAAAAACAAAAATAAGCGTTTTTCATAGTACAAACATACAAAAAAAATATAAATTGACTATGAAAAGGATTGTTTTTTTTGCATTATTTATCACATTTTCTTGTTTTGTAAAAGCACAATCAGATTCGTTTCGTTCAGGAGTTATTTTAGGTTATTCTCCAAACGAATCAATATTGGAAACATCTCCTTTGAATGCAGGACTAATGGCAGAATTTATCTTACCTATTGTTGGAGTAGGAGCAGAGGTGGATTTTGTTTATGAAAACAAAGCATTCCAAACTCAAACAGGTAGTTTGTCTGAACGATTTTCTAATTTTAAACTACCAATCTATGCAAAATGGAGATTAGGTGTTCCTATGTTCAAAGGATTTCTTGGAGCAGGTGCAACATATAGTCTTTCGTGGAAAGATTTGAATGAATACGGAATTTCTCGCAAGAGTTTTGACACTTGGAGTTTTTCTGCAATGGCAGGGGTTGAAGTATTCAACAAACTACAATTTCGTTTCACTTACGATTATCAATTCTTAGATTCGCAGTTAAAGAATTTATTTAAAGGAAACACAACTCTTTTATTTAGCATAGGTTATTGGTTTTAGTAAACCTTTAATCCAACGCTTCTATAATTTTGCTTACAAGTCTGTGACGAACAATATCGCATGCTTGAAGTTCTATTACTGCAATTCCTTTAATGTGTTGTACTCTCTCAATTGTTGGAAGAAGTCCCGAAATTTGATTTTTAGGTAAGTCAATCTGAGTTACATCTCCTGTAATGATGAATTTGGAGTTTCTTCCCATACGAGTAAGAAACATTTTCAACTGTTCCATAGAGGTGTTTTGTGCTTCATCTAAAATAACAAAAGCATTGTCAAGTGTTCTTCCTCTCATAAATGCCAAAGGTGCTATTTCTATTACGCCTTGTTGTATAAGAGATTCTAATTTCTGTTGAGAAAGCATATCTCTCAACGCATCGTAAAGTGGTTGTAGATAAGGGTCAAGTTTTTCTTTTAAATCCCCAGGAAGAAATCCAAGATTTTCACCTGCTTCAACTGCTGGACGAGTAAGAATGATTCGTTTAACGATTTTTGCTTTTAATGCTCTGACTGCAAGTGCTACTGCGGTATAAGTTTTTCCACTTCCTGCAGGTCCTATCGCAAAAAGCATATCGTTACTTTCGCTTTCCTTTACCATTTTTGCTTGATTCTCGCTTCTTGCCTTTACTCTCAAACCGTTGTCACCATAAACAAGAACTTCTTCTTCCTTGTTTTTGAAATATTCGTTTTCTTGTAAAACAGACATTATTATTTTCTCTTCTAAATAACCTTGTTTTTCAAAGACAATTAAAAGGTTATCAAAGAATTTAGTAAAGTCTTTTATGTCTTTTTCCTCTCCTTGAATTGCTAATTTTCCTGCTCTTTCAATTAGGTTTAAGGTTGGGAAAATTGTTTCTAAGAATTTGAAATTTTTATTGTTTACTCCCCAAAATTCTCTAAGGTCTATGTTTTCTAAATCGAAAGTTTGCTCCATTTATTCAATGATTTTTATTTCAGTTCTGCGATTCAATGCTCTTGACTCTTCGGTATCGTTAGGTGCAATTGGTTTAGAAAATCCATAACCCTTTGCTCTAAGTCTTGATAAGTCAATTCCTTGGAAGATAAGATAATTTACTACTTCTTCTGCTCTTTTTTGTGATAGTCTTAGGTTGTGTTCTGCCGAACCAACATTGTCAGTGTGACCTTCAATCAATAATTTTAATTTAGGATTGTTTTGCAATAGTTCTACAAGTGTGTTTAATTCGGTATGTGATGTTGGAAGAAGGTTGTGAGAATTGCTTTCAAAGAAAATATTTTTTAGAACTATGCTTTCTCCTTTTTTAATTGGAGTAAGCAAGATTTCTTTTTCTTGGTTTTGAGTTTGAGTTGAGAAATTCTCTGAATAGAAGAGATAGTTATCACAAGATATTGAAAAAGCGTATTCTTCTCCTTGTGCAAGACAAATGAGAAAATCACCTGTTTCTTTATCAGAAAAACTCTCATGAGCAAGTCGTCCATTGCTTAGATTCTTTATTTGTAAGCGTGCTGAAAGCGGTTTATTTGTTTGCTTATCAAGGACCTTGCCTTTGATGTAAGAAGCAGCAAGAGGTCTTATTTCTTCAGGCATAGTAAAATAATAAAGGTCTAAGTCAGAAGAATAGATTGCAAAATCACCTTGAGCAGAAAGAGTTAGAGAATTTTCATCTTTCGCAGTATTTAAAGGATAACCAAGATTTATTGCTTCTTGGAATTTTCCATTTTCTATCTTTGAAGAAAATAAATCAAAACCTCCCATTCCCAAATGCTCATCACTCGCAAAATATAGTACGGAATTGGATTGATGAACAAAAGGGGACATTTCGTTTCCTATGGTATTGATGTTTCTTCCGCAGTTTTTTGCTATTGTCCACTCACCATTGTCTTTTAGGTAAGAATAATAAATATCCGATTTACCTATTCCTCCCTTTCTATTTGAAACAAAAAACAAAGTTCTGCCATCTGATGCAATACAAGGTTGAGAATCCCAAGAAGTAGAATTGACATTTGCTCCTAAATTCTTAGGTTTTTGCCATTGATTACCTATTTTTTCGCTTACATAAATATCACAACTACCCATTCCGTCCTCTGCACCACAGCGAGTAAAGTAAATGAAACGTCCATCAGGAGAAAGACTTGCTGCACCTTCGTTAAAATGTGAGTTTAATAAACTTGGCATTTTTTCTGCTTTGCTCCATTCCCCATTTATGTTCTTAGAGATAAAGAAATCTTCGTTAATTGTATCTCTTCTTGTAAAAAGCAAGGTGGAACCATCGGCAGTTAAGCAAGGTAAATACTCATCATATTCTGTGTTTATTGCACTTGTCATATTCTTTGGTGAAAAATCAAGAGGATTTTGCATTTGAGAAACACGAAAATCTGCTAATTCTTTAATTCTATCTGCCTTTTCCTTATAGCGTTTGCAAGGAATGGAGTCAATAAACAAATAAACGCTATCAAATCTCTCTTGATAAAGATAAATATTTGCAAGGTCTATGTAAAGTTTGCAATCAAAGGTTTTATCTTGTCTGTACACCTCTAAAAGTTCTGCTTTTGCTTGCTCAATATTGTTTTGTGCTATGTATATTTCCGAAAGTGCCAAATAAGTTGAAAGAAACTCAGGAAACCTATCTCTAAGAGAAAGTAATTCTTCTTGAGCAAGTTCAATTTGATTTGAGCGAATTAGTTGCACTGCTTTTTCAAAACGTTTCTCTGCTCTTGATTGCCCTAAACAAAAACTACCGAAAAACACGGAAAAAATTAAAACTAAAAATATTTTTTTCATCTATTTTTTTCTGCAAATGTAAACAAAATTTATGAAAACTTATAAGAAAATAAAACAAATAAAAAAAGCAACCGTTTGTGGTTGCTTTTTCTTTTATTTTTTGTTGCCTTGGTTTGCAACTTCGTCCATTAGTTTTTGTAATGTTTCAGGGTCTGCAAGGAAACGGTCTGCTTTTAATGTAAGGTCGTCATTTAATTCAAATAAATAAGGTATTCCTGTTGGTATGTTGAATTTAATGATTTCTTCATTTGTCATATTTTTAAGCGTTTTTACAATTCCACGAAGTGAGTTGCCGTGTGCTACTACTAAAACTGTGTCATTTGTTTCAAATGCTTTTAAAATATTGTTTTGATAGAAAGGTAAAAGACGGTTAATGCAGTCTTGTAGTGATTCTGTTAAAGGAAGGTCTTTTTTGTCTATGCCTGCATAACGTGGGTCTTGATATGGAGAGCGTTCATCGTTTGCATCTAATGCAGGTGCTTGAACATCGAAACTTCTTCTCCATAATAATACTTGGTCTGCTCCGAATTTTTCTGTTGCTTCTGCTTTATTCTTTCCTTGAAGGTCGCCGTATGATTTTTCGTTTAATCTCCAAGATTTTTCAACAGGTAGATAATCCATATTCATTGCATCAAGTATTCCGTTAAGAGTTTTGATTGCTCTTTTAAGATAAGAAGTGAAGCATTGTTGTGGTCTTAGACCTTCTTCTTTTATTGCAAGTCCTGCGTTATATGCTTCTTTTACTCCTTGTTCTGTTAAATCTACATCTGTCCAACCTGTGAATAGGTTTAGCAAATTCCATTCGCTTTGTCCGTGTCTTACTAAAATCAGTTTTTTCATTTCTTATTTATTTATTTTTTATGTGTTTTCCCAAGAAATCCTAAAATAAGTATTATTATTCCTATTAGAATAAAAGGTATGCTTAGGATTTGTCCCATATTTAAAATCATATTTGCTTCCCATGCTTCTTGCACTTCTTTCCAGTTCTCAATTATTAAGCGAGAAGTAAAAGCAAGTATTAGAAATAGCGAGAAAAGTCTTCCTGGAACAGGTTTTCTTTTGTTTTTTATATAAACAAATAAAAGAATTATAAAGGTAAGTAAATATGCTATTGCTTCATATAATTGAGTTGGGTGTTTTGCTATAGTTTCTCCGTTTCTAACAAAAATAAATCCCCAATTGCTATTAGTTGCTACTCCATAGATTTCGCTATTGCAAAGGTTTCCTAAACGAATAAATAAACCTGCTAAGGCAACTATTATCACAAGTCTATCAAGAGTCCATAACATTGTTAATTTAGTTTTTCGTGAATATAACCATATTGCTATTATTATACCTATTGCTCCTCCATGAGATGCTAATCCTTGATAACCTACAAATTTCCAACCATCAGGAGTTTGTGCTATTGGAAGAAGCATTTCAATTATGTGGTTAAGATAATAACTTGGTTCGTAGAAAAGACAATGTCCTAATCTTGCTCCAATCAATACTCCCAAAAATACATAGACCGATAGTTTGTCAAGATATGAAGTAGGAATGTTTTCTTTTTGAAATACAACCTTTTGCAATATTACATAACCTGCTACAAAAGCAAGTGCAAACAAAAGAGAATACCATCTAATAACCCCAAAAAGCATTGGTTCAAAGTCCCAAATCACTGCATTTAACATAATAAATTTCGTATTTTTTTTGGCAAAGATACAACAAAAATACTCATACTTTGATTTATTTAGTAAAAAAGTTGTATCTTTGCACCTTTGAAAAAAGACTAAAAACTATGATAAATATAAGTTTACCTGACGGAAGCGTAAAACAATTTGAAAAAGGAGTAACTCCTTTAGATGTAGCAAAAAGCATAAGTGACGGTTTAGCAAGAGCAGTTGTAAGTGCAAGTGTGAATGATGAAATAGTAGAATTGAACAGAACAATAAATAACGATTGTTCTTTGCGTTTGTTTACGTGGAATGACCAAGAGGGTAAGCATACTTTTTGGCATAGTTCTGCCCACCTAATGGCAGCAGCAGTTTTGGAACTTTACCCTAATGCAAAATTTGGGATAGGACCTGCAATTGAAAACGGATTTTATTACGATATTGACTTTGGTGATAAAGTCCTTTCAAGCGAAGACTTCCCTAAGATAGAAGCAAAAATGCAAGAAATTGCAAAATCAGGAGTAGGATTAGTTAGAAAAGAAGTATCAAAAGCAGAAGCATTAAAATTCTTTGGAGATAAAGGAGAGGTTTACAAAACAGAACTTATAGAAGAATTAGAAGATGGAACCATTACATTCTATGAAAGTGGTAAATTCATAGACCTATGTAAAGGACCACACTTAGTAGATTTCTCTTCAATTAAAGCAATCAAAATTCTTTCTTTAGCAGGTGCTTATTGGAGAGGAGATGAAAAAAGAAAACAATTAACAAGACTTTATGCAATTACTTTCCCTAAAAAGAAAGAATTAGATGAATATCTTGCACTTTTAGAAGAAGCAAAGAAAAGAGACCATAGAAAACTTGGAAAAGAATTAGAACTCTTTGCATTCTCACAAAGCGTAGGACAAGGATTACCACTTTGGTTACCAAAAGGAACAGAACTTCGTCAAAGATTAGAAAATTTCTTAAAGAAAGTTCAAAAAGACTATGGATACCAACAAGTAATGACTCCACACATTGGCGATGTACATCTTTACAAAACCTCAGGTCACTATCAAAAATATGGACAAGACTCATTCCGTACAATCACAACTCCATTCGAAGGAGAAGAATACTTATTAAAACCAATGAACTGTCCTCATCACGTTGAAATTTATAAACTAAAACCACATTCATACAAAGACTTACCATTACGTTTAGCAGAATTTGGAACAGTTTATCGTTATGAACAATCAGGAGAATTACACGGATTGACAAGAGTTCGTTCATTTACTCAAGATGACGCTCACATATTCTGTACACCTGAACAACTAAAAGATGAATTCTGTAAAGTAATTGATATAGTATTATACATATTTAAGACATTAAAATTTGAAAACTTCACTGCACAAATCTCATTAAGAGACCCAAATAACACTGAAAAATACATAGGTTCTGACGAAGTATGGGAAAAAGCAGAAAGAGCAATCATAGAAGCATCAGCAGAAAGAGGACTAAAAACCGTAACAGAAATAGGAGAAGCGGCATTCTATGGTCCAAAACTTGATTTTATGGTAAAGGACGCCATAGGAAGAAAATGGCAATTAGGAACAATTCAAGTGGATTACAACCTACCTGAACGCTTTGAATTAGAGTACACAGGAACAGATAATCAAAAACATCGCCCAATCATGATTCACCGTGCACCATTTGGTTCTATGGAAAGATTTGTCGCAGTTTTGATTGAGCATACAGCAGGAATTTTCCCACTTTGGTTAACACCTGAACAATTTATTATTCTTCCAATTTCAGAAAAATATGAAGAATATGCAAAAAAAGTATTATCTTTGCTCGCTCGTTACGACCTAAGAGGAAGTATAGATGAAAGAAACGAAAAAACAGGAAAGAAAATAAGAGATGCTGAGTTGGCAAAAGTACCATTTATGCTAATAGTAGGAGAAAAAGAAGAAGCAGAAGGCACAGTATCAGTTCGCCGTCACAAAGAAGGAGACCTTGGAACAATGAGCATAGAAGAATTTGCAAACACAGTAAATCAATTAGTTAAAGAAGAATTAGAATAAATAAAATAGTATAAACAAAAAATAGGAGGAACGCATCATAGCAGCACCACAACAATTCACAAAAGGTAAAGGACCACAAAAAAAAGAAGAACAACATAGGGTAAACGACAGAATAGAAGCACCCATGGTAAGAGTGGTCGGTGAGGACATCACAACAGGCATTTATAGCATAAAAGATGCCTTAATTATGGCAGATGAAATGGGATTAGATTTGGTAGAAATATCTCCAAATGCCAACCCACCAGTTTGTAAAATAGTTGATTACCAAAAACTATTGTACGAACAAAAGAAAAAACAAAAAGAAATGAAAGCAAAGTCTGCAAAAATCGTAGTCAAAGAAATTAGATTAGGACCGCAAACAGACGAGCACGACTTCAATTTCAAGTTAAAACACGCCATAAAATTCCTGCAAGAAGGAAACAAAGTTAAAGTTGATGTATTTTTCCGCGGAAGAACAATTGTTTATAAAGAACAAGGCGAAACACAACTATTAAAGTTCGCAGAAGCATTGTTTGAATACGGAAAACCTGAAATGATGCCGAAATTAGAGGGTAAAAGAATGATAATGATAATTGCCCCTAAAAAATAAAGAAGAAATAACAATAAGAATAAAGTATAAACAATTAAAAAAAAGGACATGCCAAAAATGAAAACCAAATCTGCTGCTAAAAAGAGATTTTCAGTAACAGGTAGTGGAAGAATTAAAAGGAAACACGCTTACCACTCTCATATTCTTACAAAAAAATCAGTAAAAAGAAAAAGAATATTGGCAAGTACATCAGTACTTAGTGGAGCGGACGAACCTAGAATAAGAGAAATGATTTAATTATTAGGAGTTATTAACCATTGTATTTAGCAAAAAAGAGTTTTGAAAAAAACCGCTAATACGAAAAAAAATTAAAAATTATGCCAAGAGCAGTCAATGCAGTTGCGTCAAGAGCACGCAGAAAAAGAATACTTAACCTTACAAAAGGTTACTGGGGAAGAGGTAAAAACGTTTGGACCGTAGCAAAAAACAAATGGGAAAAAGGTCAAACATACGCTTACCGTGATAGAAAAAATAAAAAGAGAGAATTTAGAGCATTATGGATAAATCGTATCAACGCAGCATGTCGATTGAACGATATATCTTATTCTGTATTCATTGGATTATTACACAAAAATAACATTGAACTTAACCGTAAAGTGTTAGCAGACTTAGCATTAAATAATCCAGAAGCATTCAAAGCTGTAGTAAATCAAGTAAAGAAATAAGTAAAATCACAGGAGGAATAAGAAATGGGAAAACCAGAATTGATGAAATACGTTGATACTTTAACAGAAGTTAGAGAGTATCCAGAATTCAAAGCAGGAGATACTATCACAGTTAGTTACAAGATTAAAGAAGGTAACAAAGAACGTATCCAAAGTTTCCGTGGTGTGGTTTTACAAAGAAGAGGAAGCGGCGTAACAGAAACATTCACAGTAAGAAAAATCAGTAGTGGAATAGGAGTAGAAAGAATTTTTCCTTTAAACTCTCCATTTATTGAAAGTATAACTGTTGATAAACGTGGAGTTGTTCGCAGAGCAAGAATCTTCTACTTGAGAGGACTACAAGGAAAGAAAGCAAGAATAAAAGAAAAGAGATTCTAAATTTAAGAAAATATTCTTATTGTTATACAGAAAGGAATTGCAACTGCAGTTCCTTTTTTCTTTCTTTCAACTACGTCAAATTGGCGTACTTAAATATGGGGTAGTTTAAAAAAAAAAAACTATATATTATTCTTTATTATATATATTATTATACGCCAATTTGACGTAAGTTTTACGCCATATTGTCGTAACAATCCCGCCAATTAATTATGTAATGTAAAAAAAAAGTAACAATTTTTTAAAAAAGTTGTAACATTTTTTAAAAAATTTTGTATAATACAATAAACGCTCTTGTGTGCGTACACAAAAGTTCATAATTTCTCAAATTACAATGCAAAATTACAACTTTTTTTGAAATTATGAAATTTTTTTTGATTTTTTTTTAAAAAAACCGTATATTATTTAAAAAAGGAACTATTTATAATATATGAATGGAAATAAAAAAGGATATTTTAATTTTGATTTTAATTTTTTCTCAGAATTGGAGCAAGAAACTCTCAGAAAACTCAATCTTACAGAAAGATGCATAATCGCTTATGTAAAAGGTTGGGAGAAAGGTTATTATGGTTCGCAACACACACTTGCAAATCGTTTAGGAGTAAGCGAAAGAACTGTAAATAGAACAATTTCCCAATTGCTTAAAGATGGATTTCTCAAAAAAGAAGGTAAATTTTTATATTACAACAATAAAAGAAAGGAGGTAAAAAATGTAGAAGAAGAAGATGAAGAATGGCAAAAACTGATGTCGGCAATAGAGGAATAGCGACTTTTAAAGAAAAATTCCTTAAAATTTTTCAAAAAAATAAATATAAAAAAAGAAAAATCAATGTTTAATACTGTTTTATTAAAGAATACTGAATCAGTATTCAATATAGTAGCAAAAAAGAAAGAAGTTTGTTACATAAAAAAGAATGGCGGTGGTCGCATAAGAATAAATTACGAAGGGGTTGATGACCTAATAAATAAAATTAACGCAGTAGAGATACAACCAACTACACAAGGCGTTTATTTCTGCCCTAACCCCACAACAAACACAACCTCAGCAAGTAAAGCAGAGGACATAACAGCACGTGAGTGGTTGATTATTGACATAGATAATGCTTTTCGTGCAAAAAACGAAAGCATAAATCCTGACGTTCATGCTGAATTTAAGCAAAAGTATTTGCCTTTGCTTGAGGAGGTAATAGATTTCAAATCACTAGTTTGCAAGTTGTGGAATAGTGGCAATGGTTACCACATTACCATAAAGTGCGACCTCGGTGTTGATGAGGCAACAGAAAAAGCGGTAAAAGACTTTTACACAACGCTTTCAAAAATAGAATTAGGCGGCGGTTGGCAGATAGATACTTCTATGGCAAAACGTTCACAACTAACAAAATTCTATGGCACTTGGACTGCAAAAGGTGCGCCAAGACTATCATCAATGTGTAATGAATACTCCTTGTATAAAGGCGAAATAATAAATTATAATAACTTAATTAAATTAACAGATAATATGAAAAATAAAATAAAAATCCAAAAAAATAGACAATTCGTAGAAGAATTGTTGGAAAATTATCTTCCCAACAACAATGTTGCATGGAGTGAAAACTACGTTAAATTAGAAAAATGTCCGATGACGGACGAACATACAACAAGTTGGAGTTGTACGATTTATTTTGACGGCGGGGAACCTCGTTTTCATTGTTTTGGAGAGCATTGTCAAGATGACAAAGGCGAGCAACTGCACACTTTTGCAGACTTTTATAAAAAAATCACAGGTGCAGAGTGGAAAACAACAACCACAACAACAACCCCTAAAAAAACGAAGGGGAAAACTCTTGCAGAAATTGAAACAGAGGGTGAATTTGTTGGATATGCCACAGGAATCAAGGCACTTGATGATGCACTTGGAGGAGGTTTAAGAAAGAAGACATACAGCGTTCTTACAGGCAATCCTGGTGAAGGAAAATCCACACTTTGCGTGCAGATAATCAATAATTTACTTGCTCAAGGGTATAAAGTTGGATACTATCAGAGCGACCTCTCACTTCCGATGACGAAGGCGAATCTCATACTACAAAGCGGAATGAGCGAAGAGGAATACACAGAGAAATATCAATATAAACTTTCTCTATTTGGGGTCGATGATTTCGGATACGAAAGCATCAGCACTTGCGGAGATTTTGACGTGTTTTTCATAGACAACATGGCATCGCTTTTGCCGAATAAAAGTGATTATGACTTTCAAAAGGAGTTAGCAAAAAAAGTGAAAGAGACTGCAGAAAAGTCTGAAAATCATATCGTTTGGGTGTGCCATCAAAGAAAACACAACGACTTTGACTCAATGGATAAAATTGAGGGAACCAGTGATATTTCTCGCTTTGCCTTCACGGTAGTGGACGTTGTGAAATGCAACAAGGATTACTGGAATAAGGTAAAAAACGTTCATGGACGTTTTTGCGATGAAATTGTGAAATTTACCAAAAGCGCTGAAGAAGGAACGCCTATTCTTGCGAAAATAAACCTGTTCAAAAATCAGCAAACAGGTCAGTCGGATAGCATTCCGATGTGCTTTTCGCCTGAAAATAAGACGTTTACACCATACGATGTTGCATCTTAAAAAAATATTAAAAAAATTTTTAAAAAAGTGGCATTTTTTTGTCACTTTTTTATTTTTCAGACTATTTATATATATAATAATTATTTAAAACCTTAAAAAAAATGATAAATTACGTTAAAGTTAAAAGAGACATTCACACAGGAAATAATCCAGGTGAGCGTTATGTTGCAAGATTAGTTCGCAACACAGATGTAGACTTAGATTCTATAGCAGAATCAATATCTAATTCAACAACAATAAGTTATGCTGATGTTTTAGCAACTTTAAAGGCATTGGAGGTGGAAATAAGCAGAAATATTCTTAACGGCAGTGCCGTGAAATTAGGATATTTAGGTGCTTTCATTCCGCAAATAAATGCAAAAAGTCAATTAGATGCTGACAAAGTAGACGCATCAACAATTACAAGATTTTCATGCCGTTTTTATCCAAGTGTGAAATTTAAGCACAACTTGAAAAAAGTGAAATTCTCAGAAAAGGACATGGAAATAAAAGGTTTAGTGGAATAGAAACCATTCATTCATATTTTTCTTTTATAACCCTTTTTTAACTACGACAAATTGTCGTAGTTTTTTTTTATAAATTTAATTTGTTGTGTGCAAGTATAAAACGGTCGGGAATTTTATTCTTCATTGCTTCTTGATAATCTTCATACGTACAAGGAATTAGGTAGTGACGAGAGTATTTTTGTTTGCTTTCATCGCTGCAATTGATTTGTAACCACCATCTTCCACTTTTTTTACTTTTGAAAAAAACAAGTGTTTCTTCATTTTCCATTAAGACGTTGAAACGATAATATGAGTTTAAGTCACGATATGGGAAATCATTTTTTCTCCATAAATATCCGTCAATGAAATACCAAATGGCATGGGAGAGAAGTTGTGCTGTGAGAGAGAGAGGGTCTTTTTCTGCATCGTAATTGAATAATCCTAAGGAAGTTAGTTTGTCGTTTGCACCTGCATAGTGTAGGAGTTTGCAAAATTCTTCTCCATAAAGTCCATGTGGTGAACGACTTGCGGGTGAGTCGCTTGCTCTTATTGCGTTGATGTCTGCAATTAACATATCGCAATTACGAATGAGTGGTTCGCTTTTTTCTATTTCGCTTTGTATTTCTCCTAAGCGATATGCTTCAAATCTAAGGTCTTGAAAAAGTTTTAAAACGGAGTTGTGTACGAAATAGGTTTGGTAAGCAAGGTGGGTGTAGTTGAAAAGATAATTTGGGTCGGAACAGAACAGATGTGCAAGGAAGTTGTCGTTTTTAGGTTCTTTTTCTATGTCTTTTAAGTCAATGTGAGAGTCGATATTTACTATGTTAATTATTTGAGAGATAGTTTCATATCCTTTGTATATTCCTATTGCATTGTCATGTGTTCCTCCAATTATTATGGGTATTATTTGGTATTGGAAAAGCGTTGAACAGACTTCTCCTAATGCAAAATAGGTGTCTCGGGGTGTTTGTCCTTGTTTTAGATTGCCAAGGTCTATTATTTTTAGTGTATTGTTATGTTGTTTTAATTTGTAAAATTCTTTTCTTATTTTATTTGCACTTTCGTTCATTCCTATTAGTGCAAAATCACTTTCTACTATGTTGTGTAAAATTATATTTTCACTTATATTGCCTTCTTCTTCGGTGAAAAGAGAAAGTTTTTCAGGATTTATTTTATCAAAAAGTTCTAAAATTCTCTTCATTATAATCTTCTTATTTTTGCTCCTAAGTTATTTAATCTCACGTCAATATCTTGATAACCTCTATCTATTTGTTCTATGTTGTCAATGATTGAAGTGCCTTCTGCAGAAAGGGCAGCAATCAACAATGCTACTCCTGCACGTATGTCGGGTGAAGACATTCTTACTCCTTTTAATGGGTATTTTCTTTCACTTCCAATTACGGTTGCACGGTGCGGGTCACAAAGGATTATTTGTGCTCCCATGTCTATTAGTTTATCAACAAAGAATAGTCTGCTTTCAAACATTTTTTGATGAATAAGAACACTTCCTTTTGCTTGTGTGGCAACGACTAAGGCAATGGAGATAAGGTCGGGTGTGAATCCTGGCCATGGTGCATCGGATATTGTCATTATGCTTCCGTCCATGAATTTCTCTACTTCGTAAATTTCTTGTTTTGGAATGAATATGTCATCACCTTTTTTTTCTAAAAGAATACCTAAGCGGCGAAATACTTCAGGAATAATGCCAAGGTGTTGATATTGTACATCTTTGATAGTGAGTGCGGATTGAGTCATTGCTGCCATTCCAATGAAACTACCTACTTCTATCATATCGGGTAGCAATCGATGTGAGCAACCGCCAAGGGAATCAACGCCTTCAATGGTCAAAAGATTACTTCCAACTCCTTGAATTTTTGCACCCATTGAGTTTAGCATATTGCAAAGTTGAAGAAGGTATGGTTCGCAAGCGGCATTGAAAATAGTTGTAGTTCCTTTTGCCATTACTGCTGCCATAATGATATTTGCAGTTCCTGTAACTGATGCTTCATCAAGAAGCATATAACATCCTGTGAGTTTATCGCCTTTTACGTGATATGCTTTGGTTGTGGAGTCGTAATTGAAATCGGCACCGAGTTTTTCAAATCCTGTGAAGTGGGTGTCAAGTCTTCTTCTTCCTATTTTATCTCCTCCGGGAGTTGGAATATATGCTTCTTTAAATCTTGCAAGCAATGGTCCTACCAACATGATTGAACCTCTTAATGAAGCGGCCATTTGAGAGTATCTTTCGGTGTAAATTCTGCTTATATCCACTCTGTTTGCTTGAAAACTATAAGATTCTTTGCCTAATTTATTGACAACAACTCCTAAGTATTCCAATAATTCTATTAGTTTATTTACGTCTCTAATGTTTGGAATATTATTTATAATTACCTCTTTATCAGTTAAAAGAGTTGCACATATTACTTGTAATGCTTCGTTTTTTGCTCCTTGAGGAGTGATTTCTCCACTCAAAGGATGTCCGCCAATTATTTCAAAAGAACTCATTATTTATTATGTTTTTTTTGTTTTTGATTTTGATTATTTTGTTTTTTCTTGTTTTTTTGATTGCCTCCAAGTAGTTTTTTTGTGGAATGTAGTTTAAAGTCTTCTTGTAGTTTTAGTTTTCCTGCAGATAGTTGTGAAAAGTGTTGGAGTATCATTTCGTCATCACAACTGTTTATGTTCCATTGAAGATAAGATTTTTTTAGTTGTTGTGCAATCATTTCTATTAAGGTTTGTTTTTCTTCTCCCTCAGGCATTTCAATGACTTTATCTATCATATTTTCAATGTTTTTACCGTAAGGACGAAAACGTATTTTAGAGTTTTTATAAGCGATTTTTTCAGGTTTTGAAGTTTGTTCTTCCATTTTTGGTTTTGGATAGGGTGAATCAACGTCAAGTTGATAGTTTGCCATTATATGTAGGTGGTCCCATAGTGTGTGATGATAATCTGCCATTTCTTTATTGGGATTTACTTGCGACATTGTTTTTATTATTATTTGTGCAAATATATTACGCTTTTGTCTATCCTCAATTTCAAGGGCATAATCAACCATCTTTTGTATGTTACGTCCGTATTCCCTTATCTCTAATTTTTTGCGATTAACGTTATATTCCATTTTTTTAGATTTGTTTCAATTTTGCAAACTTTAATACAAGTGTTTTCTTCCCTTCTCTTTGGAAATCTACAACTGCTCTTTTGTCATCGTGTTGGTTGTCAATAGTTAAGACAATGCCTTTTCCAAATTTATCGTGATAAACTTCCATTCCTATTTGAAGATTATCGGGGTTAATTAACTCCTTGTCGCTTGTTATATTACTGCTTTGACGTGTTATTACGTTGTTTTTTATACTTGTTATTGGTAATTGTTTTTTCTCTTTTTTTACAAAACTTGGAAAAGTGCTTTTCTTTGCAGGTTTTGCAGGTAATCCGCTATCTATGTATTTGCTGTCAATTTCTTGAACAAAACGACTTTTTTCTGAAAAAATTATTTGTCCATATTTATAACGCATAGTAGCGGCAGTGAGTGTGAGTGTTTTTTTTGCTCTTGTCATTGCTACATAAAACAAACGGCGTTCTTCTTCAGTTTCTTTTTTAGAGGTTAGTGCAAGGGTAGAAGGGAAGAGGTTTTCTTCCATTCCAACAATAAACACGTTGTCAAATTCCAATCCTTTAGAGGAGTGAATTGTCATTAAAACTACACAATTAGGGTTTTCTTCCATTGTGTCGGTTTCGCTAAAAAGTGAAATCTGTTGTAAGAAAATATCTAAGGATTTTTTATCAGTCGCTATTTCTTCACCCGTTGCTTCATCTAAAATAGAGTTGTCTTCATTTTCTATAAAGGATTGTAAACTATTTACTAACTCATCTATATTATTTATTCTTTCAGTATTTTCGGCAGTGTTTTCTTCTTTGAGAGTTTCTTTTATCCTACAAGTACGAACGATTTCTTCTCCTAATTCAAAGGCGTTTTTAGTGTAAAGATTTGCAGTAAATGCCTTAATGTAGTCGCAAAAGGCAAGGAGTTTATTCTTAGTTGAGGAATTGATGTTATAAGCACCTAAATCAACTTTATAAACTGTTTCAAAAAGCGAAAGATTATTTTCTGCTGCTGCTATTTTTAAGCGAGAAATAGTTGTTTGTCCAATTCCACGAGTAGGGTAGTTGATTATTCTTTCAAACGCTTCATTGTCTTTATTATTAACAACTAAACGAAAATAACCTAAAACATTTTTTATCTCTGCACGTGAATAAAACGACATTCCTCCAAAGATTTTATAAGGAATGTTTTTTAGTCTTAAAGCGTCCTCAAATGCTCTTGATTGAGAGTTAGTTCGATATAAAATAGCGTAATTACCATAGTTTTTTTCCTCTTCTAAGGCAATTCGTTCTCTAATTTTATTACAAACAAATTCTGCTTCCTCTCTGTCGCTATTCAATGTTCTGAAAACAATCTTTTCACCTTCCTCATTAGCGGTCCAAATAGTTTTTTTGATTTGTTCAACATTTTTATCAATCACCGAGTTAGCAGCATTTACAATGTTTTGACAAGAACGATAGTTTTGTTCTAATTTAAAGATATATGCCTCAGGATAATCTCTTTTAAAATTAAGTATATTTTGAATATTAGCACCACGAAAAGCATATATACTTTGAGCATCATCGCCTAC
>DEPQ01000024.1:0-881 GCA_002358855.1 Bacteroidales bacterium UBA3388 | reverse complement strand
CAAAGCAAGATATACATATTGAAAAGTAAATCATCAAAATCCATTGCCATATTCTTTCGTAAACGAGCAGTGTATTCTTGATAAATTTTACCAATTAAGGGTTTTCCTGCAACGTTATCTTGAGTGAAATAACCATCATCTTCAATATATTCTTCCGCAGAAATAAGACTACTCTTTGCATGGGAAATGCGGTCTAAAACGTATGAAGAATTATATGTTTTTTCGTCTAATTGAAAGTCCTTTACAATGTTTTTAATTAAAGATTTACTATCAGCAGTGTCGTAAACAGAGAAATTTCTTATGTAACCAATTCTTTCACATTCAACTCTTAATATTCTTAAAAACACAGAATGGAAAGTTCCCATCATCATACCTTTGGAGTTTTGTCCGATAAGAGAAACAATTCTTTCGTCCATCTCCTTTGCCGCTTTGTTAGTGAAGGTCAAAACCATAATAGAATAAGGTGAAACACCGTATTCTAAAAGGTTTACTACCCTATAAGTAAGGGTGCGAGTCTTTCCTGAACCTGCACCTGCAATTATCATTACTGCACCTTCTAATTGAGATGCTGCTTGTCTTTGTTCTGAATTTAATCCGTCTAACAACATTTGCAAATAAATAAAGAGCAAAAATATAAAAAAAAATTAAAATAAACAATAAAAAAGACAATAAGGACAAAAACAAAACGCTCGCAAGTCAAAATAAAACAAAGACTTACGAGCGTTTTTCTTTATATTATAAAATCAATCCTTATTCCTCTCCCCAAATCTTAATGGTTTCATCATTTGAACCGCTGATAATTCTTTTGCCATCGGGACTATATGCTACGGAATTGACACAATATTCATGTCCCTCCAAGGTTTTAAGGCATTCTCCTGTGT
>DEPQ01000001.1:12093-14264 GCA_002358855.1 Bacteroidales bacterium UBA3388 | reverse complement strand
GAACAAATGCTAAGATATTCCAAAGATTACAGCCCATTGAAATAAGAAAAGGCTGAATAAAAAAAGAACTCGTGAGTTTTATTTCACGAGTTCTTTTTTTTATTCCTTATCTTTTTCTAATTCAAACTTGATTGGTAGGGTGAATTGAAATCTTACGGGTTTTCCTCTTTGTTTTCCCGGTTTCCATTTAGGCATATTTTTTATCATTTCCACCGCTGCTTCTTCGCAACCGCCTCCTATGCCTCGTAAAATTTTAACATTTGAAATTGAACCGTCTTTTTCAATAATGAAACTAACGAATACTCTTCCTTCAATGCCTTTTTCTTTTGCAAGTTCAGGGTATTTAAGATTTTTATGTATGTAAGCATACATTGAATCTAAGCCTCCCGGAAATTCTGCTTGCTCTTCCACAACGACAAACACTTCATCGTCTACGGAAACTTTCTTTTCTTCTTGACAAAACGCCATATTTGTCAAAAGAATTGCTGATAATAATAAAAGAAATCGCTTCATAATGTTATGTTTTTTAGGATTTATAAAATAAATGAAAGAATTAATAGAATAACTCTTTCATTTGTTAAAATATTTCTTTGATTTAATTATCGTCTTCTACCTGTGTAGCGTTTATGCTTTTGGTCGGTTGCAATTTTGTAACTAAAACCTAAGGAAACATCGTAATTCATTGCCCAACCTCCGTAGTTTAAGTGATAATCTGCTGGGAAGGCATCATTTGTTAAAAGAAGTTTTGCTTCCAAGTTTATCCAAAATTTTTCATTAAAAGAAAATGAGTTTATCAAACCTCCATTCATTGCAAAACCAGTGAATTGATCTTTTACTTCTTCTGGTCTTAGAGTTATGAAACCTGCTCCGAAAACAATGGTTGCGTCATAATATAATCTTACAGCATCTCTTTTTCTTCTTTTTGGCTTAGTTTTCCAGAAATTAGTAAGTTCTACTAATAAATCTGCGTGAGTATATATTAAAGAATTAGGCAAAATTGTGTCATAATCAGAGATTGGTTCAAGCGTTATAGTATCAAATACCATAGGCAAGACACTATTTGTATTGCCTCCTTGAACTGCTAATCTCGCTCCTAAGATTGGAGAAAAATGATAGCCAACAGAAAATTGTACCATAGGAGTTAATTCATCACTTAATAATCTATATGAAGGCCTTGCTTGCCATAAATGTAAGGCTTGCCAACCTAAAAACGGTATAGATACAGATAATTCTACATTATTATCAAATACATCTACTGTTCTGTAATTTCTTCTTTGTGCAGAAAGTGAACAAAACATACTAACTAACACGGTGAATATAAGAATCTTCTTCATAATACAAATCTTTTCAGTCTGCAAAGATATAACTATTTGCTTTATTTTTAAAATAAATAGTGTTTTTTTTGTACTTTTGCCACAAATAAAAAACAAATTATATGGAAAAAAAGAATTCAAACATTGCACTATGGATAGGCTGTGGATTGTCTATCGTGTGTTCGATAATACTTTTCGTTATGGTATTATCTGAAAGAAACCCTGAAACAAAAGAGTCAAAAGATGTTGCAAAGACAGAGGAAAAAAATAAAACTCTTTCTTCTGGCGGATTAAAAGTCGCTTATATCAACACCGATACAATAATGGCAAAGTATCAAATGGCTCTTGATATGGAAGCAGATTTGCAAGCCTATCAACAAAACTTGAAAAACGAATTGGAATCAAAGGCAAGAAAATTCCAAAGTGATTATGAAAATTATTTGAAGAATGGAGCGTCTTTGACTTTGACTCAACAAAAACAAACCGAGCAAGATTTAACAAAAAGACAACAAGAATTGCCTCAACTTGAACAACAAATGATGATGAATTTACAAGAAAGACAAGCTGCGGACAATAAAAAAATGTTAGATGCTATTTATGCCTTTATCAAAGATTATAACAAGAAACACGAAAATTTTGATATTATTTTTAGCAAGTCCTATCTTGGTTCACCTGTTCTTTATATTGATGAAGGAATGGATATAACTAATGAAATAGTAGAGGGATTAAATAAAGAATACGAAGAATACAAGAAAGAAAAATAAAGACTTGATAATCTGAAATAAAAAAAGCGGGAGAGAAATCTTCCGCTTTTTTTTAGTAGCGGGGGCAGGACTTGAACCTACGACCTTCGGGTTA
>DEPQ01000001.1:0-12074 GCA_002358855.1 Bacteroidales bacterium UBA3388 | reverse complement strand
GGGTTATGAGCCCGACGAGCTACCTCTGCTCCACCCCGCATCTTGTTGTTTTGGATTGCAAAAATAATACTATTTCTGCAATCTACCAAATTTTTTCTTATTATTCTTCAAAAATAATTTCGCCTCTTGCTCTTGAAAACGTAAATGTTCCGAAATCAACTAATCCATTTTTATTGACAATCATATCGTATTTCATTCCTTTTCTTACGATTACTTCGTATTTGTCGGCAAAGTATTTTCCAATGTAAGCAGATTTGAATGTAAGTACTGAATTGTCTAAAATATTTCCGTCTTCATCAAAAGCTTTATCTCTATCTTTGAAATCATCTTTTGTGATTCTTCCTTCTAACAAGAATTTCATTGCCAAATCCCAATCCAATACGGCTGCATCTCTGTATTTTTCATCGTAGATACAAGGAACTGCTTTTCCGTTTAAGATGATATAAATTTGTGCTTTGCTACCATTTATCATTGAAACTTTGATATGGTTATCTGTGTAAACGATTGGAATTTCTGTGTCAGGAGGTGGCACTGTTCCTGAAACCATATCAACAATCGGAGCATTTAAAGCAGCATCTTTTAAACTGTCTAAAACTGCTTTTGGAACGTAATCGGTTCTCAAAATACGAAATTCAGTTCTACGATTGAGTTGATGAGCTGCTTCTCTTTCGTTTTTAGTTCTTAATTTGTTGATATAATCATCAGTAAGAGTTATACCTTTTGCAAAAGCGTACTCTTTACCTCCAAATTCTGATACACAATTTGTTTTTAATGTACGAGGCACTCTATCACCATAGCCTTTTGGAATCAATCTATCGCGATCTATTCCTCTTGCAACAAGAAATTCCACTACCGATTCTGCTCTTCTTTGGCTTAAAGTGTCATTTGTAACTCTAAGGAAAGGACGTGAATCTGTATGTGAGCCAAGTTCTATAACGTATGTAGGATTATTAACCAAGATTACTAACAAATCTGAAAGTGAATCTTGATATTGATCTTTTAATTCCCATTTTGCTAAATCATAACGTATTTCTGGCAATACGATAGGTTCTTTTGGTATTGGTTTTAGTTTGAAATCGTGAACCAATTCAGTTGTTGTAGTTAATCCAACAGTTGATTCTTTGCCTTCATTGTTGAAATAACCAATTTGAGACACTTGAATCTTGTAATTAACATTGTATTTTAATTGTTCTGTTGAAAAACTATATTCTCCTTTTCTGTCAGTTCTTGTTTCAAAAGAAGAATTATCATCTCCAATCAAGCGAACTCTTGCTCCGTCTATTGCTTGCATTGATTTATCATCGCGAACTTTTCCTTTTAAAGAGAACAAAAGAGGTGCTCTGTAAAAAGAATAAAGGTCGTCTCCACCTGTTCCGCCTTCTCTGTTAGAAGAGAAAAATCCTGATTCTTCTGCTGCTATGTTTTCTTCTGGAACTTTGTTGTATATAATACCAATTTCGTCTGATGGGCTGTTGATTGGATACATTAAGTTTTGAGGTTCACTCCATTCTTCATTAACAAATTCTGTGTAGAATAAGTCCATACCTCCTAAGCCAGGCAATCCGTCAGATGAATAATAAAGTCTTGTATCGGAACGTAAGGTTGGGAATTGCTCATTACCTTCTGTATTAACAAGTTTACCTAAATTAACTACATTTCCAAAAGATTCGTCTATGCTACTTCTTGTTGCTTTCCATAAGTCATAACCTCCTTCTCCTCCTGGACGGTTAGAAGAAAAATAAAGAGTCAATTCATCAGAAGAAATTGCAGGGTGGAAATAGTTAAATGCTGTATCACCAAGATCAATCATTATAAAAGGAGATTGTTCTTCTTCACTCTCTTCTTGTTTTTTACTTTTCTTACCCTTTTTGTCTTTATCCACAGGCTTAGTCATATAGATAGCACAATTAAGTTGCTCTCTTTTTAAGATAAGACAGCGTGAGAAATAAACATTTTGAGTAGTTGAGCCTTTGGCATATACAAGTTCCCCTTCGTTTGCTTCGGTGTTTATTTGCTCTATTCCAATTAAGTTAGGTTCACTAAGTTCTCCATTCTTGATTTTAGCACTTGTGTATATGTTTGAGAAATATTCTCCTGTCCAAACATCGACTTCTTCGCTCATTTCAGTAGGTCGAGAAGATGTGAAAATAACTTCATTTTCTTCTTCTGAGGCTGAGAATTTTGGTCCCCATTCATTCCATTCTGTATTGACGTTTTTCACCTCTACAACTTCGTGTCGAGTAGGATTATTCATCCATTTCTTTGCCAAATCAATGGATTGTAATCTTCTTTTAGCCAATGCATCATCAGGAACTAATTTTAAATATTCTTTATAGTTATATTCCGCAGCGTCCCACTCACTATTAAACTTTTGAATGTCTGCCATATACAAGAATATCTTTGGCTGAACATCATAATACTTTGCCTTGACCAATCTTTGATAGGTTTTTACTGCCATTTTTTGGTCATTCATATAGCGATAACACTCTGCTTGTTGGAACATTATCCTATTTTTTTCTTCTCTATTGCCTTTAATTTTTGTGTAAGCTTCTTTATATAAATCCACAGCAGTGATATATTGTTTGTTTTCAAAAGCCTCATCAGCTAATTCTGTCAAACTTCTCTTTTGAGCAAACACATTAACACTTGCAATTATCAAAAAGAAAAAAATTACTTGTTTTAGTTTCATATACTTAATCAGTTTTTTAACAAAAATTGAAAGAAAATTACTCTAACAGACTACAAAAATACAACTTTTCTGTTAATTTCTAAGAAAATATAGTCATTTTTTCAACTCAATGAGTCTATTCTGTTTGCGAAAGAGTGTTTTCTTGTTGTTTTATGACGTAAATATCTTCGTTTGCACCTTTCATTAGATACTTTTCCCTACCGTATCTTTCTTTTGCTTTGATATTTTTTTCTAAGTCCGCAATTCTAATGCTATCTTGTTGAATTTCTTCCAATATAAAGTTCTTTTTTTTCGCAACCTCTTCATATTGCTTTTTTACCTTATAGCGATATGTAATGTTGTTATTGGGAGAAAACAAAAATAGAATAGCAAAGATAATACCTGTTAAAACAAACTTATTTAAAAGAATCTTTACAACCTTGTTTTCCTTAAAAGAAGATATGTTCATTATATAATTTTTTTATCGTAAAGGTCAATTAATGTTTCTCCATTAGTAAGCCAATAAGTATTTAGGCCAATTTGCTTTGCACCTTCAAGGTGTTGAGGAGAATCATCTATGAATAAAGTTTCTTCTGCTTTGATTCCTGCATCATCAAGAACGAATTGAAACGATTCAGGGTGAGGTTTTCTTCTGTGAATCTCATTTGAGAAATACGCTTTATTGAAAACACAAGAAAATAAATCAAATCCTAATTGACGCTCAAAGTCTTTTTTCAAAAATTCTATGTGTAGTTCGTTTGTGTTAGAGAATAAAAATAACTTATACTTCAATTTCAAAATACCAAGCAGTTGAATAATTTCTTTTGGTAGGTTCAGAATCATAGAAAACCAAGCCTTATCGATTTGTTCATCAGTAATAGGGACTTGTATTAACTCTCTAATTCCGTCTCTAAATTCTGCAATACTACAATTCCCTTCTTCAAAAGTATCAATTATAGGAACTTGTTTTGCTTGCGTGTAAATTTTATCAAAATTCTCTATTCCGAAACTTTTAAACGTCTCTATAACTTTGTGATAACTTACATCAAGTATCACCCCGCCCATATCTAATAATAAATTCTTTATCATCTTAATTTTCTTCTTTATTTCCGTAATGATTCCAGCCTTGTGCTTTCAATTCTATTGTAGTATTTTGAGGTGTAACCAACTGACAACCTAATGATTTATCAGTTATATGACCTATAACGTGAATATTCTCGTTTTTTTGTATCTTTTCGTAATCTTTTTGATTGATTGTAAAAAGCAATTCATAGTCTTCGCCACCGTTTAAGGCACCTGTGTCTGCTAAAATTTTAAATTCTTCAAACGTTTTTGAAGTTCTATAATCAATAGGAAGTTTTTCTAAATATATTTCGCAACCTACCTCAGACTGTTTGCAGATATGTAGAGCTTCTGAGGCAAGTCCGTCAGAAATATCTATCATTGAGGTAGGAATAATGCCTTCTTGTTCAAAAAAGTCTATGATTTTTTTCTTTGCCTCAGGTTTTAATTGACGACCAACCTCATATTCGTAATCTTTGAGTTGAGGTTGAGAATTAGGATTTACCAAAAAAGCGGCTTTTTCTCTTTGTAATACCAACAAACCAGCGTAAGCAGCACCTAAATCTCCTGTTACACACAAAAGATCATAAGGCTTTGCTCCATTTCTTTTTACAATTTTTTCTTTTTCTCCTTCGCCTATAACAGTAATTGAAAGAAACATTCCTGCGGCAGAGCTTGTTGTGTCTCCTCCAACGACATCTACTCCATATTTCTCACAAGCAAGATAAATCCCCGCATACAATTCTTCTAATGCTTCAACGCTATATCTATTGCTAACGGCTAATGAAATTGTTATTTGCTTAGGACGAGCATTCATTGCGTAAATATCAGAAAAATTAACCACGCATGCCTTATATCCTAAATGCTTTAAAGGAGTGTAAACCATATCGAAATGCACTCCTTCTGTCATTATGTCGGTAGAAACTAAGACTACCTTTTCTTTATATTCCAAACAAGCAGCATCATCGCCAATTGAAAGGATTGTACTACTATTTTTGATTTGTCTTTTTTCTTCTGGGTTAAGCCTGTCTATCAATCCAAACTCTCCCAAACTTTCTAATTCTGTTCTTTCACTCATTTAACAAAATGCTTTGCTTTTAGAGTGCAAATATATGAATAATTTTACATTTTAAGTACAATACTTACCCAAAGGTTGTTGCTTGATATGTTTGAGAAATGTTCTTTTTTAGTAAATCCTGTAACGGTTGTGATTCCTTTGTGAGCAATAAAGTTATAGTCAAGACTGATTCCGACTGCTCTTTGACCAACGTGAGCTTCTTCTGCTTTGTTAATCCACCACGTAATGCCGATAGGAACAACTGTGTTCAAAGAATTTAGTGCTAAGTTAGGTTTATACTCTTCTCTTTCATCTTTTATTGTATGCAAAAAACTGTTATACTGTCCTCCAATGCCAACAGAAAACTCAAAATCAAAGTTTTTTACTCTATAAAATACGTAAGTGATTTCTAATTTGCTACCATAACTTCTAAGTTCGGCGTATTGATCCTCATGAGCACTAACCGAAGGTGCGGAAGAAGCAAAACTTTCTGTCAAGATAGCAAATCGATCTTTGAAATAATAGCCAAATCCAAGCGTAAAGCCCGTTTGCATAATAGGATTAAACTCTTTGTATTCTGGATAATAGGTCTTGATAGAAGCATTTAAATCATCAAAATTGCTAAAAAACCCCATAGTAAATCCTGCTGTTGAAAGGAATCCAGAACTCTTTGCTTTTTCTTGCGAAAACAAAGAAATATTTGCACAAAGCAAAGAAATAATTAAAAAAAACGCTGATTTTTTCATAATACCATTGTGTTATTGATTTTTTATTTAAAACAATCTTTAATCACAATGGTTCAAAGGCTACATATTATTTCTCTTTATCCCACTCGCTCCAAGCCTTGTTGTATTTATCTAAGTTCTTTGATTTGCCAAAGTCAAACATATTGTAATCTTTCATTTCTTCAAAAGATTTGTAATTTTGAATGGCTTCGTCTTTTTCTTCTTGTTGATGTTTGTGATGATGATAATATGCAATTAAAAGATAGATTCCAAGCAATAATCCTAAGCCTATTACAATAAAGTAAAGCAAATTATCTAATATATAGTTTTCATAATTATTAGGCGTTACTTTTATTCCTTTGTCAAAGACTATTCTAAGCAAGAGAGGCACTATAACACAACTGATAAGTAAAGCGATGTTAATTTTTTCTTTTCTTTCTTTGTTTTTAATTAGTTTTAAATCAATAAAAGAAAACTTTTTTGCAACTCCCATTCTAAATACCGATGCAATCAATAGCGGAGTTACAACAATATTTGTTACCTCGACAATAGCGGCTTTATTAGTTATTGGAAAGAAAATTATAAGAATTATTAAACTTCCTATTATAGATGGATAGATGATGTTTGTTTTAACTTGTTTTTTGAGGTTTTCTTGACAAGGATTGATTATTCCAACAATGATTTCTCTAAGAAAGTACATTCCGAAACCAAGTATTATAAACATAATTATCACAAAGATGACTTTCATTACATCAGAAGGGTAAGTAAGTCCAATAAAATCTGTCACCAAATTAAATCCCCAAAGATAAAATATGTGTCCACAAATGAAACTATCGCAAAATCGTATGAAACTACAAATAATTATCCAAAATAATATGCGTTGTATCCATATCTTTTTTGATTTCCAACGAACTAAAAGCACAATTGAAAGGAAAAACAAAAGGGCCAATAGAATAATACCACTTCCGAATATGTTAATTACGTTATCGGCACTTTGCCAAACTTCGTCTGAAACAGCAGAAGTAAGAGTGCTGAAATCTAAATAGGAACTATAAACAATAACAGGTACATCGTAAGAAAAGGCTTGTAGGATTGTGGAAATTTGCACCACAGCAAATACAAAAATATAAGCAATTACAAAACTGATTGAGTTGTTTATTATTTTCTCCATTTATACCAAAACATTCTGTCTTTTACTTGCTTATCGAGAATAGAGATTATTTCTTCTGACATTTTGATAAATATTCCAAGGTCATTGTCTTCCAACCAACGTTTGCCATCTTCTTCTTTTCTACACGCTGCTGAAAAGTTTATTAAGAACTCATCGTTTGAGCGGAGCACCCATTGCACGGCTTTTTTCTCACCGTCCATTGCGTTACTCAATACTCCGAGCACTCCAAAACCATTATCAAAAAGCCAATGCAAAGCCTCTACATCACCTCTTACGGCATTGCTCCAAGCAGCAAGTTCAGGAAAACCGTTATCGATTAAGAACTGAAAAAATTTCTTGTTTCCTTTAAGAGATTCAAGCAATACAATCAATATTTTTATGTCGTAATGTAAGAGGCTTTGCATAATTTTTATCTTAATTTAGCATCTAATTTTTGTTCAAAAGTCTTTAAGAGTTTTGACATTATAGCTTCGATTTGTTTATCGGTCAAAGTCTTTTCGTTATCTTGAAGAACAAAACTCAAAGCATATTGTTTGTGTCCCTCAGGAAGTTTATCGCCTGTGTAAACATCAAATAAAGAAACTTTTTTCAACAATTTCTTTTCGGTTTGATATGCCAAGGCTTCCATCTCTGCGAAAGAAACCTCTTCTTTTACCACCAACGCCAAATCTCTTCTTACTTCTGGGAACTTAGAAATTTCTTCATATCTCACACTCTTTGAAGGAATGTAACGATAAAGCAAAGTCCAATCCACATCTGCATAGAAAACACTTTGTTTTATATCCCATTTCTTGCAAAGTCCAGGACGTAGCATACCAACTGTTGCAATAGTTTTCTTGCTGTCCTTTGCAACATAAGCCAAAGCATAAAGATACGATTCGTTTTCTATTTGTTTTAGTTCAAAACGAGTCATATTCACTCTCAACTCAGAGAAAATATTCAATAAAATATTCTTTAAATAATAGAAATCCTCATCAACTCTCTTTGCTTGCCAACTTTCGATGCTTTTTCCTGTTGTAAGCATAGCAAGATGTTTGTGTTCGGTATAGCGTTTAGTTATATCCTCTGCCTCAAAGCCCTCAATGTTCTTTTCATAGCAGTTTCCAAACTCAAACAATTTCAAATCCGAAGTCTTTCTGTTGATATTATAAGAAATAGTCTCTAATTGACCATAAAGAAGAGTTTGTCTCATTTGACCAAGGTCTTTGCTCAAAGCATTTAACACCAAAACAGATTTTTCTTGTGGGAAGTCTTGATTGTTTTCGTAATAAGAAATCTTTGTAAGAGAGTTGTTCATTGTTTCGTTAAAGCCCTTTGCAGCCAACATATCCGAAACAAAAGCCTGTATTTTCTCAGGATTAGGTTTTGCAGACGAAGAAATACAATTTTTCATACTTGAAGAAATCTCAACATTGTTGTATCCATATATACGAAGTATTTCTTCAATCAAATCACACTCTCTTGTAACATCAACTTTGTTTGTTGGCACAACAGCAGTCAAACCCTCTTCTGTGAAAACAGTTTCAATATTCAATTTATTCAATATATTTTTAACTGCTTCTCTCTCTATTTTCTTTCCGATCAAACTATCCATTCTCTCAAACGAAAGTTCAATTTTCTTAGGCTCAATTTTTTCAGGATAAACATCAACAATCTCAGAACAAATCTTACCACCCGCAACCTCTTTTATCAAAAGAGCAGCACGTTTCAAAGCATAAAGAGTGATATTAGGGTCTGCACCTCTCTCATATCTGAAAGAAGCATCTGTTTTCAAAGTATGATACTTCGCAGCCTTACGAATCACAACAGGATCAAAGTAAGCACTCTCGATAAGCACATCAACAGTCTTTTCATTCACTCCCGAATCCAATCCTCCGTATATTCCACCCATACACATTGCCTCTTGACTGTTGCAAACCATTGCTTCCTTACCATTAAGCTTTCTTTCCACTCCGTCAAGGGTAACAAAAACAGTATCTTTTTCAAGAGCCTTTACGTTGATTTCTTTACCCTTCACTCTTGAAAAGTCAAAAGCGTGAAGCGGTTGCCCAACTTCCATCAAAACATAGTTTGTTACATCGACAATATTATTAACAGGTCGCAAGCCTATTGCTCTTAGACTATCTGCCAACCACTTTGGAGACTCTTTTACCTCAACTCCTTTCACCACAACCGCACTATATCTCTTGCAAAGTGTAGTATCAATATTTATATTAACGTTTTCGCTTGTTTCTTCAACCTTAAACTCCTCAACACTTGGAATATTCAAAGACTTATCTTCGCTTTTTTGACTTTGAAGCAAAGCAACCAAATCTCTTGCCACACCAATATGAGAAGTAGCATCAGAACGATTAGCCGTAAGTCCTATTTCAAAAACATAATCCTCTTCAATATTAAAATATTCCTTAGCAGGAGTTCCAACCTTTGCACTTGAATCCAACACTAATATACCATCGTGATTATCACTCAAACAAAGTTCTTTTTCAGAGCATATCATACCTTCGCTTGGCTCACCTCTAAGTTTGCTTTTCTTTATTTCAAAACACTCTCCGTTTTCTTCATAAATCTTTGCTCCTATTGTAGCAACAATAACCTTTTGTCCTTCTGCTACATTTGGTGCTCCACAAACAATATTCAAAGGCTCCTCACCTCCAACATCAACCTTTGTTATATGAAGGTGGTCAGAATTTGGGTGCATTACGCAAGACAATACCTCTCCAACATAGAAATTTCTTAATCCACCCTTAATACTTTCAACCAATTCTACATCTTCAACTTCCAATCCCCCAAAAGTCAAAAGGTTTGCAACCTCTTCGGCAGAGAGATTAGTATCAACATAGTTTTTTAACCAATTATATGATATTTTCATCTTTCAATAGTTTTTTTATTTTATTAGGTCCATTTCACCAATCAAATGAGATGCACCAGCAAATTTGTCAATTATAAATAAACAATAACGAATATCCAAAGAAATATTTCTGCATTGAGAAGGATCATACATAATATCGCTCATTGTTCCTTCCCAATTTCTGTCAAAGTTAATACCTATAAGATTTCCATCTTTATCCAAGACAGGACTTCCAGAGTTTCCTCCTGTTGTGTGATTGCTTGCTATGAAGGCAACAGGCAATTCCCCTTTCTCATTAGCATAAATGCCGTAGTCTTTCTTTTCATAAAGTTGTTTCAACTTAGGTTCAACCACATAGTCATATATTTCTGGATTTTCTTTCTCCATAATACCCTCAATAGTAGAGAAAGCCTCGTAAGTAATCGCATCTTTTGGTTGATAAGTCTTTATGTTTCCATAAGCAACTCTCAAAGTAAGATTTGCATCAGGGTAAAACTCTTTCTTAGTATCCTTTTTCATTATACCATCAACATAAACCCTATACAAACTATCTAACTTATTGTCATAAGTTGCCAAAGCAAATCTATCTTTTTCCATATATTGTCCCCAAATAGGTAAGAACAATTCAACCGCAGGGTCGTTTATCAATTTCTTAACGTTTTTGGGTTTGAAATTCTTTAATAATTTTTCTGCTTGTTGAGGATTTGACAAGAAAGAAGACTCATAAACCTTTGCAAAGAACTCTTCTGCTTTTCCATCGTTGTGATTTTCTATTAAATCTCTTAGCCAATAATGACTCTTCTTAGCATAATCATAGTAGAAAATACTCATTGTTTTTACAAATATCTCTTTATCTACTTTGCGATGATTTACATAGTCTTTTGAATAATAATTTTGAAGAGAATTATAAAACTTTTCTGTCAATGCAACAATCTCAGCCTCATTCTTTCCATTTTTTTCAGATAAGGAAATAATGTTTGCCACACTTCTCACTTGATTCATCAAATCCGAAGCAAATATTGCCTCACTCAAATAGGTATAAGAAAGATTTAAATCCTTTATATCAGCATAAGTTTTCTTTAATTGAGCAAGTACATCTCTATATTCTTCTTTGTCTTGTGCCCAAGCGTTAAAATCTTTCTCAAATGCTTTCTTCTTTTCTATTGCGTTCAATCTCTTTAAGCCTCTAACCTCGCCTTGCCACTTTTTCCAACCATTCGCAACCGAAGCAACTTTTGAAGCATAACGTAATCTTTGAGCAGGACTCTCGTTCATTGCTCTGTTATAAACATCTAATCTTGCTGTTCTTAATTTAATTCTTGTAGGGTCTTCAACGTTTTGAACATAATCCACCGCATCAGAAGTAAGGAATTGTTTAGTTGTTCCAGGATAACCAAACACAAAAGTGAAATCTCCTTCCTCAACACCTTTTATGTTTATCTTTAAGTGTTTTTTTGGAGTATAAGGCACATTATCTTTTGAATATTCAGCAGGCTTTCCGTCTTTGTCAGCATAAACTCTAAATACCGAAAAGTCGCCCGTGTGTCTTGGCCACATCCAATTATCAGTATCTCCTCCAAATTTACCAATATTGCTTGGCGGTGCACCAACTAAACGAACATCTTTAAACACTTCGTTCACATACATAAAATATTGATTTCCGTAATAGAAAGGTTTAATCACAGCAGTGTAGTGATTATCCTTTGTTGCTTTTTCTTTTACTTGTGCAATGTTTTTTTCTATCAATTTTTGACGTTCAGTTTCCGACATATTGTCTGCAACTCCGTTCAACACTTGCTTAGTTACATCTTCCATATAAACTAAACGAGTAATAGTTAGTCCTTTGCAAGGCAATTCTTTTTCTCTATTCATAGCCCAAAAGCCATTTGTAAGATAATCTCTTTCAACCGTTGAATGAGAAACAATGAAACTATAACCACAATGATGATTTGTTAGCAAAAGACCTTGGCTTGAAACAAATTCTCCTGTACAACCTGTGCCAAAAAGCATCACTGCATCTTTCAAAGAAGCGTTATTCACATTGTAAATATCTTCTGCACTGATACGCATACCATTTTTTTGCATATCAGCCTCTTTCTTTTTCAATAAAAGAGGTAACCACATTCCTTCGTCTGCAAACAGATTTGGCATAATCATTGAAATAGCCAAACCAATCAACAATAATTTTTTCTTCATACTAAAATTAACTAATTACTCAATTTGCAAATATACAAAAAAAAGAAAAATCGCCGCCCAAGTCCTGGAAAAAAATAACACAAATATGTTTTTTTAAAAAAATATCTTTTGCGTTACTATCTTTTTTCTATTTTTTTTCTATTATTATATATATATTTATTTATTACATATTGACATTTTGTCAATTTTTGATTGACGATTTATCAATACTTGATTGCCTACTTGTCAATACACGATTGATGATTAGTCAATGTTTTATTGACGATTCGTCAATTTCTTGCTTTTAGGTTTCATAATACAAGATTAAATCGATATTTCTTTCATTTAAAAAATTATTTCTTTACTTT
>DEPQ01000054.1 GCA_002358855.1 Bacteroidales bacterium UBA3388 | reverse complement strand
ATTTTTTGAGAAATTTTAAAGAATTATGATAATTACATCACTTTTTTTTATCTTTATTCAAAGAAATATTTTATTAAATCAATGATTTATTTTGTGAAATGAAAGAGTACGTACGGCGTACTCAACAGTCCGAAATACAGACGCAATAGTCCGAAATACAGACGCAATAATAAAATAATATTAAAATAATATTAAGAAAAAATTAAAAATAAAAAAGAAATTTAACAGTTATGTTAATTGAAAGAAAAAAATTAAAATAAAAAAAGAAAGTCTGTTTTGCGACAAACTTTCTTTTTTATTTTGTGATCAGATGGTTTATTTCATATTGTGAAAGACATTGACAACGTCATCGTCTTCTTCTAATTTTGAGATTAGTTTTTCTACTTCTTGTTGTTGTTCTTCGTTTAGTTCTTTTAGGTCGTTTGGAATACGTTCAAATTTGAATGTTTTGATTTCAAATTCATTTTCTTCTAAGTATTTTTGTATTGGTCCGAATGATGCGAAGTCGGCATAGATAAATATTTCTCCTTCGTCTGCAAAGCATTCTTCTACTCCGTAATCGATTAGTTCAAGTTCTAATTCTTCCATATCTAAGCCTTCTTTCATCGCTACTTTGAAGTTACATTTTCTTTCAAACAAAAAGTCTGTCATTCCACTTGTTCCAAGTGAGCCATTGCAACGATTGAAGGCTGCTCTTACGTTTGCTACTGTTCTTGTAGGGTTGTCTGTTGCGGTTTCTACAACTACGGCTACTCCGTGTGCTGCATATCCTTCGTAAACTACTTCTTTATAATCTGCCGTATCTTTTGAGATTGCTCTTTTGATGGCTCTCTCTACGTTTTCTTTCGGCATATTTTCTGTTCTGGCAGTTTGTATCAACAATCTAAGACGTGAGTTTGCTGATGGGTCGGCTCCTCCTGCTTTTACTGCCATTTCTATTTCTTTTCCAAGACGAGTGAATACTCTCGCCATATTTCCCCAACGTTTTAATTTACGTGCTTTGCGATATTCAAAGGCTCTTCCCATTATTTTAGTATTTTAATTGTTTCAAATGGCAAAATTACAAATATTTTCATTATCTTTGCACTTTAAAAGTTAATAATTAGAACCATGAATAGAAATTTTATTGTTTTTTTATGCCTTTTGATGTTTGGTTTTCTTGAGGTTAATGCTCAAAAAACTGAATTAAACAAGATTACCGAAGAAAATATTACTTTTGGTATTCCAAATGGTTGGATTGCTTCAAAGACTGGAAAGAAATTAGGAGATTTTGGAGTTAGAGCCAAAGAACAAAATGGTATAAAGTTCATAGAGATTAACTGCACAAAAAGAGTTATTGAGCCTGTGACAAGACTTACTACTATTGCTTCAAAGAGAAGTGAGAGAGAGGGTTTTGAATATATGTTGATTGACCAAGTTAAAGACGTTAAGTTTGACAATAAAAAAGCGAAGTTATTGTCTTTTACTAATACTCATTTGACAGAGGCTTCTATCGGAGGGGTTTACGGATTGATTGATGAAGGATATACTTACACAATAGAGTTTTACAGCGAGGATAATCCAGAAGCAAATGCTTTAATGAAGGAAATTTTAAAGTCTATAAACATTGAAAAGCCTTTAACAGAGCCTAATATTATTGTTTTAGAAGATGACTTCACTCCAACAGATTGGTATGAGTCAGAAGCAATGAAACAAGAAGCGGAAGCAGAAAAGGCAAAGACTGAGGCTAAAAAGGCAGAAGAAAAAGCAAAAAAAGAAGAAAAAATAGCTAAGAAAGAGGCTAAGAAGGAAAAGAAAATAGAGAAAAAAGAAAAGAAAGTCGAGAATAAAGATAAAGAAGGTTTTTTCAAGAAGGTGTTTAAGGTTTTCAAAAAGAAGAATAAACCTGTTGTTGCTCCATCTAATTAGAAATGAAACGAAAGCATATTTTTTGCTTAGTATTGATTTTATTGAGCAAGTTTGGAATTGCTCAATTGTCTCCGAATGAATTAAGATTTAATCTTTATAATTATAATTTCTTTGTAAACAACGAATACAAAGGGGAAAGGGTTTCTGGCTATACTCTACCAGGGTTTCGTTTTACTCCTACTCTTTCTTATAGTTTAAATAAGAATATTTTTATAGAAGCAGGAATTAGTCTTTTGCATTATTGGGGTGCTAATAAATATCCTAATTTTGTTTATAGCAATCTGCCTTCTTGGGAAGCAAGTCAATATCAAAACGGAGTGCACGCAATGCCTTTTTTCAGAGCGATGTGGTATATTGACAAAAGTGTTAGTTTTAGTTTTGGCAATATTGATTACAGAAATTGTCATTTATTATCTGAACCTTTGTATAATATAGAAAATACATTTAGCGGCGATCCTGAAATGGGATTGCAATTAAACGTAAACACGAAACGATTTAAGGGAGATTTATGGCTTAATTGGCAGACTTTTATATTCAATAATGATTATCACAACGAGACTTTTTGTTTAGGGCTTGCAACTCAAACAAAGATTATATCTAATCAAAAATTTGTATTAACCCTACCTCTTAACGCTATTGTTCAACACTTGGGAGGAGAAAACAATCTCACAAATGTAAAAGTTCACTCTTGGGCAAACCTTTCCTTTGGATTGAAGAGCGATATACTTTTCAACAATAATTTCTCTCTTTATTTTGGAGGAGATTATTTAAAATACAAACAACTAATAGGCAATATTATGCCTTTTAAAGATGGTTTGGCTCAATTTTATTACATAGGTGCTAAATTCAAGAAAGTAAATCTAAAACTTGCTTACTATGATAGTGAGGATTTTGTGTCGCTTTTGGGTAGTCAGCATTTTTGTAATTTCTCAAATAACACACCCGGATTGATTTTTGATAGAGCCAATCAATTCTATGCAAAGATTGATTATGATTATCACATAGCAAAAAAATGTAATGCCACGTTTTATTGTCAATTATGGAAACAAAACAAAATCACAGGTAATGTTATGTTACCAGACTATTCAGACATAAACCCAGAATTTCCTGAAAAGGTTATAAGAGATGGTTTCTTTTCGTTTTCGGTTGGAGTTGTATTGAGCTTAGAGCCTTCTTTCTTAATTAAGAAGTTTCGTTAATTGATATGAGGATGCGTTCCTGCGTCTTCTTTCCTATGATTACAAGTCGGACGACAAATAAAAATTCTTGAAAACAATTTATCTAAGGCAGGTATTTGCGAAGGAGTTAAAATAGACTTTATTTCGTTGTATTGATTGACCGAAATATGTAATAGTTCTGCTTGACAACGAGAAATAGCACTTTCTATTTCTTTTATTTTCAAAGTATCTTGTGTATCATTCATAAGGTTACGCATAAGGTATTCTTGACTTATATGCAAACTATCGGCAATTAAAATTGCTTGTTGTTGATATTTCTCTTTTATCTTTTCGTATTGTAGTTTTTGTTCTTGTGTTAAAGATATTTCGTGTGAAAGATAACACTCAGTATTAGTACATTTTTCCGTGTCGCATTGTGTTTGCTGATTTCTATTGAAGAATAAATAGAAATTTATTGCTGTTAAAACAACAAGTACTACTATTTCAATTATCAATACTTTCTTATTCATAATTCTATTCAAAAAGAATGGTTGGATAATAATTCAGTAAAATATCAAAATAATTCTCTTGGGCAAATTGCTCAAATGATGCTTCTTTCAATATTGTCTCTTGACTTGGGCTTATTTGAGAGAAAATATTCATAGAAAAGGCAAAGACAAGCAAAAGACCAATTAGTTGAAGGCTATATTCTAAAACAGATTTTTGTGGTTTATTTACCTCCTTTAATCTCGCGTCTAAGCGAGTGAAAGCAAAAGGATTTACTTGCTTTTGTTTATCTTTTTCTATTAAATTTTCGATTTTCATAATTCTTTCTTATTTAAAGATTTCTTTATCTATTGATTCTATATATTTTTGTATTGATTTTCTGGCTCTAAATACAAGAACTTCTACCGATTGCAGTGAACAATTCATTATTTCTGCTATTTCTTTTTGAGGAAGTTCATCGTAAGAGAAAAGAATAAATGCTTGTTTTTGTTTTGCAGGTAGTTTCTCTAAGGCTTGATGCAGATAATTGTTGTATTGTTTGTCTTTAAGGCTCCAATCCGTATGCTCAAAAGAATTGGTCTCTATCACCTTATCACTTTCCAAAGAGAAAAAACGCCTAATCTTATTTTTCTTGGTTTGGTTTATACTTTTATTAACCGCAATTCTATAAATCCAAGTAGATAATTTACACTTGTTTTGAAATTTGTCTAAACTACGATATACTTCTAAAAAAACCTCTTGTGTCAAATCTTCAGCCTCTTCTCTATTATGCAACATTGCATAACAAAGATTTAAGATTTTGAGTTGATACTCTTTAAACAGAGCCTCAAAAGCAGTGCTATCTCCTTCTAAAATCTGAGAAATAAGTTGCTCTTCACTCATAACACAAAAGCAAAAGCAAGCCTTAGACTTGCCTTTGCTTATTTACAGAATTTTATTATTTCTTTACTTCTGCTTTTTTGTGATGATCACAAGTTCCTGTGCATTTGTGGTTAGCATCTTTCTTGTGATTATTTGTGCATTTGTGTTCTGCTTTAAGTTGTTTTCCGTCTTTTAGTTTTGCTTCATGCTTATGGTTTCCTGTGCATTTGTGGTTTGCATCGTGTTTGTGGTCACCTGTGCATTTGTGATCTTTGTCATGACTTTTGCAATCACCAGTACATTTGTGAGTTTTTTCAACTTTTGCTTTCTTTTCTACTTTTTTAACTGGTTCTTGTGCAACTGTAACTGCTGTAAATGCTAATGCAGCTACTAATAACATTAATTTTTTCATTTTTTTATCTCCTATTTTTAGTTTTTATATCTGTTTAGACAATTAAATTTCAAAATTATTACATTTTTCGCTAAAAAAAATATATTTTTGCAATGTTTTTTACAAATTTTATAAAGAAATAGAACATGTTTAGACAGATAACGTTTTTTTCACTCTTAATGTTGTGTTTATTTTCAACATTTGCACAAAATTATGATTCTCAATTCTCAAAACCTATCGTAACAGAGGACGGTAGATTTTCTTATTATGAACTTGCTCCTATCAAAACAGCGGTTGGAGAACTTATTTTCTTAGACAGAAATCTTGGTGCATTATCAACAGATGTAAATTCCACAGATTCTTGGGGAGATTTGTATCAATGGGGGCGTCAAACCGATGGACACGAAAAAAGATTATCGGACACAACCTTAGTTTTATCAAACAATTACGAAGCAGGACATAGTAAATTCATTGTTGATGAAAAAAAATCTAATGATTGGATGATAAATCCTGATGATGACCTTTGGTTAGGAGAAGAAGGGCTTACAAATCCTTGTCCTTGCGGTTATAGACTACCTACTTCTGAGGAATGGAGGGCTTTATTAAACTTAGGATTTGAAGTAAAAGTAACAGAAGACGGCTATTACTATCTCAGTATCGCACAAGGGCAATTAATACTTCCTGCCGCAGGATTAAGAAACGCATATACAGGACACTTTATTCACATAGGAACAAGAGGATATTATTGGGCAGCAAACACAATTTCAGCAGGCACTTCTTCTTGTATTGATTTCAATAGAGATGATCTTGTTCCAAATATCACAACATACGGTTTTAGAGCATTTGGTCGCAGTGTCAGATGTGTAAAGCAATAAAAAAGAAAATTATTTCAAAGAAATAAAAAAATAAAACAAAGAAATAATTTTCTAAATCAAAGAAAAAAAAGAATATTTCAAATAAAAAATTGGAAATATTCTTTTTTTTTATATTTTTGCCAAATAATCTTTAAACTAATAATTATGAAAAAAGTATTATTTTTTACAATTTTCATTTTAATATTTGGTATTGCACGTTCGCAAGTCTTTATTGACAATACAGATGTTACACGTACTTCAAGTGTATCAGCAGGAGCAGACAGATTGTCACCATACACACAAAAAGTTTTATATTGGAACAAAGATAGACATGTAATTTTATCTCAAAATGCAAGTGGAAGAGGTGTTTTCACTTTAACAGAAAATGGTAATACAGAAACTGCTAAAAGTGTAACTTTAAGTAACTACTTTAATGTCAAAGACTTTGCTATTGAAGGAGATACTTTGTATTTCTGTGGCAGTGTAAATAACAATGGTTCAAATGTTGCATTTCTCGCATACATTAAAATAGAAACATTATTTAAAGATTATAATATAGCACCTATGGATTCTGTAATAATACTAGATTCTTCTACACAGATATTGCCTATTATTTCATCTGGTATAAAGTACACTTTAATAAACAATGCTTATCAAGATAGTATTTTTTCAATAGATCGAATAGAAGTTTTCAAAGACTCTACAAATAATACTACCATTGCAGGAATTGGTAAAATGTACTATGGAAACCCTCCTTACGAAAAATTACAATTCGATCCTTATGAAGGTATAAGTTACGTATTTAAAGATCCTTCTGAATATTATTTAGATTTCTTTATGCTTTACACTATAAAAGAAGATACTGCTGTAAATAATTATTTAGATGTATTTTTTCAAGATGATTCTGCAACCTATGGAATAGCAAATGATTTTGAAATGTTTTATATTCCTTCTGATACTGCTGGAAATTGTTACTACAATAAATTTGCAGATATAACAGAAACTGATAGTAGAATATATCTAACTTCTATAAATTATAGCTTTACAGGCGTTCAAGACCCTTTGAATGATGCAGTATATATTGATATTTATTCTTTTGATAAATCAACTCGTCAGCAAAAAACAGGAAGATTGAATCTTCCTTACCCCGTTCATCAAGCGTATGGAGTAAAAACAACTCATACAATTAAAGATAATATCGCTATTGTTTACAATAATTGTTATAATCAATACAATCAATATACATGTGTTTTTGAAATAAGACCATATAATAATAGTTTTATGACATCTAAGGTTTCTATTTTTGATACTCTTAAACAAGGATATAAAATCTATGATTGTGAATATTTAGAGAATAAGCAAGAGTTAATAGTTCTAAAGAAAACTCTTTTTGAAGGGCAAAAAGAAGATTTTGTTTTTCACTTAAAAATGAGTGATACAACAACTTTTCCATACGATTATACAAGATACAAAATATATTATAAAGATGGTTTTGAATTATCTTATAGCGATTTGAATATTTCTAATTATTCCTACTATACAGTCGCTGGTTATATTGATGAAAACAATATGTTAATTTATGACACAAAAAATAATAGTTGTTTTTCAGACTATCCTTGTTTTAGAAGAGATTTATTTAAAGTTTCATCTTTTAACCAAATTCCTGTAACTTCTATTCCAACATTAACTCAATGTAAATTCTACCACCCAATTAAAAGTGTATCAGATAATCAATTGACAATACTTCACCTTTCAAGATCAATACTTCACGTATTTGTTAGATATAGTCATATACCTTCCAAAATAGATTCAAATATAAAAATACATTGTTTAAAATAATATTTGTTTAATTAAAATTTTTACAGCCATGAAAAAATTAGTCTTAGTTTTGTTTTTATCAATTGCATTATTTTCAAGTTCAAATCTTAAAGCACAATATAATCTTATTCCACCACCTAATCCAAGTCAATACGATTTACTTTATATTTTTGACACTACTTATTTTTCTAATTGTTTCTCCACAAGTGATACTCATAAAACATATATACCAGGTGTATCAGGACAATCACAACCTTATTCAGAAATGTATCAACAATGGAAATATTATGCACCATACAATAATTTATGGTGCGATCCTTCGGCTCCTATTGTTGAAGGTTATGTAATTGGAGCAAATTCTTGGAATAATCAAATATACGCAGAAGCATTTGCACAAGATTATTACTTAGATCAAGCATCTATTCCTTATGATGATTACGTGATAGTGGGCGTTGCAATGAAAGTAGGTTTTGAGGCACTTGATGATTTTAGGCATATTTGTATTTTAGATGATAACTTCGATACTATTTCTACTACGATATTCAATACTTTTAACGTAGGTCCAAGTATTGATTCTATTGTAAATTGGAATAGGGAAGATTGGAATACTTATTACTTTCGCGAGAGAGATTATGCAAGTCTTACAAATTTAAATGGTTTTAAAATAGCATTTGATGTTCCAAAATATGCATCTCCTAGTTTATTTAGAATGCATCATACTTGTAATGTTTATAGTCCTTGTTTAAGAGATTCTATTTTCGCTAAAGGAGGACCGTTTGAATGCGGACTAAATTATGATACAATTTACAAAGGAATGATGCCTTGGCCTCAATTGTTTTATAATTGGAAAGATTCATTAACAGGAGATTGGTATTCTGAAGATTTTCACCCTAATCATTATAGTTGTTATGATGCAGTTCATGTATATATAGATTATCTGAAAACATTAGGTCCAGAGGATAGGATTCCTTTATGTAGTTTCTATGATGAAAAATATCTTAGACGTAATGGAGAATGGGTAAGATTCGCTGATGATCCTGCTTATACTATTTGGCAAAATATTTATATCAATATGGTGCCTATTATTATGATTCCATCAAATACTCAATCGCTTCCAGAAGTAGAATTAGAGAAAATGTGTTACCTAATGCCTAACCCTGCAAATGATTACTTTAAGGTAATGAGTCATTATACTATAAAAGATATTCAAGTCTTTGATATGGTTGGGAAATTGCTAATAGAAACCAAAGTAAGCAACTTTGAAAAAGACATAGATATTGGCAATTTATCTTCGGGTTCATACATTGTGAAAATAAACACTGCAAAAGGTAGCGTAAAAAAGAAACTGATTGTAGAATAATTCAAAGAATTAGAAAAATAAAGCAAAGAAATATTTTAGCAAATGAATATCTTAGAAACCAAAGAGGTTAGTAAATCATATTCTTCCCATAAAGTATTAGATAAAGTCTCGATAAGCATAAAAGAAGGTGAGATTTTTGGTCTTTTAGGCCCTAATGGAGCAGGAAAAACTACTCTTATAAGAATGATAAACCAAATTACAGCACCAGATGAGGGTGAAATCTTGTTTTTTGGCAATAAATTAACAAGAGAAGATATTAAAAACATTGGTTATTTGCCCGAAGAAAGAGGACTTTATAAGAAAATGAAGGTTGGAGAACAAGCTATTTATCTTGCAGAATTGAAGGGTTTGAGCAAAAAAGAGGCTAAAAAAAGATTGGAATATTGGTTTGAACGCTTTGAAATAGGCGATTGGTGGAACAAACGAATAGAAGAATTATCAAAAGGAATGGCTCAAAAAATACAATTCATAACAACTATTCTTCACGAACCGAAACTTTTAATTTTTGATGAACCTTTTAGTGGTTTTGACCCATTAAACGCTAATTTATTAAAGAACGAGATTTTAAATTTAAGAGAAAAAGGAGCCACAATCATATTTTCTACACACAATATGGAGAGTGTAGAAGAGATTTGCGACTCTATTGCTCTTATTAACAAGTCTAAGAAAATTTTAGAAGGCAATGTATATGAGATTAAAGAGAAATTCAAGAAAAATATCTTTGAAATCATCATTCCTTATCAAGAAAACACAGATTCATTGATTATTGACGGTTGTCAAATCACTAATTCTACCGTCAATAAAGGGAAATTAGCATTGACTCTTTCTATTGCTCAGGGTAAAAATGCTGATTTACTTTCAAATATTCTAAAATATACCAATATTCTTTCATACAGAGAGATATTGCCTTCAATGAATAATATCTTTATAGAAACAATTAGGAATAATGAATAAGATAAAAATCATAATAAAAAGAGAATATCTTACACGAGTTAGCAAGAAATCATTTCTTGTGATGACTATTCTCGGACCTATTTTAATGAGTTTGCTAATTTTTACACCATTTTTTCTTTCTAATATTGAAGAAGATAGATTGAATATAATGGTTGTAGATCAAACTCTTAGCGTTAATGAAAACGATAGCGTTTATTTATTCAAGAATCAATTTAAAACCTCCGACAAAATTAAGTTTGAGTATTTTGACAATATAGAAACTGCTCATACTATTTTGAAAGAAGGGGGAGTTGATGGAGTTTTAGAAATCGTAAAGACAAATGACACCCCTCCTATCAAAGGTTTTATGTATTATGGCGAGGAAGAAATTCCGGGAAGTGCACAAGAAGAAATAAAGAATCAACTAACAAATATCTTAAAAAACAGCATTCTTAGATTGGATTATGGAATGAATGAAAAAGAAATTGCTTGGGTGAATAATCCTACAATAGATTTTTATACTAAGAATATTTTTTCGGGCGAAGAATCTTACAATGAAATCAAAACATTGCTCGGTATGATTGCCGGATTCTTGATTTATTTCTTTGTATTTTTGTTTGGTGCTCAAATTATGAAGAGTGTATCGGACGAAAAAATGAATAGAGTTGTAGAAGTATTAGTTTCAAGTGTAAAACCAATAGAATTGTTATTTGGAAAGATAATTGCTATTGCTCTTGTAAGCCTTACTCAAATTGCATTATGGATTGTAATTATTTTTGGTATAATTACTTTTGCACAAACTGCGGCTCCCGAAATGTTTACTATACAACAAGAACAAACAATCAATATTGATCAAAGAATTGTAACGGTTGATCAAATCAATGCAACCGAAACAGCTGAGGCTTCTGAACTTATTAGGGGGCTTTTTGCAATAAACATTCCTTTAATGGTAGGTATGTTTGTGTTTTATTTCATTATGGGATTTTTATTATATGCTTCTTTGTTCGGAGCAATAGGATCGCTTATTGATATAGATACAGACGGAAGTCAATTCACTCTTCCTATAACTATTCCTTTGATTTTAGCAATTATTTGTTTACCTATATTGAGCGACAACCCGACAAGTTCAATTGCATTTTGGCTTTCTATAATTCCTTTCACTGCTCCTGTCGCTATGATGGTGAGAATACCGTTTGGAGTTGCAACTTGGGAAATTATTCTTTCTTGTGCTCTTATGATTGTCTTTATTGTGATATGTGTTGTGATTGCAGCAAAGATTTACCGCACAGGAATATTGATGTATGGTAAAAAGATTACTTATAAAGAGTTGTGGAAATGGTTGAAATATAAGAACTAATCAACTGCTTGTATTGCTCGGTTGATAAATTCTTTGAACTTCATTGTTTTTTCAAATTCTTGGGTTACTCTTTCCAATAAGTTGTCTGATAAAATGTAAGAATCGTCGAGTTTTTTGCTTAAAATAAAGTCTTTAAGTTTTAAATATTCGGCGTTTATTGCGTCTTTTGGAAATTGTTTTGGCACTGTTTTCATTTTATTTGCCTGATCTATTTCCCAACCCTTTGCAAGACTGATGCAATTCTCAAACTCTTTTGGCAAAGTAAAGACATCTTCTCTTATACTATTTAGAATATTATTTGGAATGCACACCGCACCCGTTGCAAGCAAATGAGAAGAAAGATATTGCTTTGAATTGGATTCTAAATGAAAATAATAACCGCCTAATCCTGACTTTTTACCATTCGGACAGATATATGCACCGATATGAGTCTTGTATGGAGTTTTGTCTTTTGAGAATCTAAGGTCACGATATATTCTATAAGTGCAGTCTTTCACTGTAAGATTTCTTATTGTTGGGTCAAACTCACTTATATTTATTATTAACTTTTCGGTAAAGGCTTCAAAAGTTTGCTTAACCTCTTTATAGAAAGATTTATTTGCGTCAAACCATTCTTTATTGTTGTTTTCGGCTAATTGATTCAAAAAATCCAAAACTATTTTCATAGACTAATAATTGTAAATTCCTGACCAAAGTTTTCTTAATAATTCTCTTGTGGAGTTTTCTTGACGATTGTCCGCAGGCTCATAAAGAGATAGTCCTTGGAGGTCGTCAGGCATAAATTGTTGTTGAACAAAATGATTTGCATAATCGTGAGAATAGCGATAATCTGCTCCATATCCTATATCTTTCATTAGTTTTGTTGGAGCATTTCTAAGATGTATTGGCACAGGCTTATCTCCTGTTTTCTCAACTAATTCAATTGCTTTGTTTATTGCTAAATAAGTAGAATTACTTTTTGCAGATGTTGCCAAATAAACGGCAGTTTGAGAAAGTATTATCCTGCATTCAGGATAGCCTATCTTGCTTACAGCATCAAAACAATTATTTGCAAGCAAGAGAGCATTAGGATTTGCATTTCCTATGTCTTCTGAGGCTAAGATTAGCATTCTTCTTGCTATGAAAAGAGGGTCTTCGCCCGATACAATCATTCTTGCTAACCAATAAACAGCAGCATTTGGATCGGAACCTCTGATACTTTTTATGAAAGCAGAGATTATATCGTAGTGATTCTCTCCTTTTTTGTCGTAGATTGCTATGTTTTGTTGAATAATTGTAGAAACAGAATTGTTATCTATTGAAAAATCACCCGAATATTGCGAACAAACTAATTCTATTGCGTTAATTAGTTTTCTTGCATCGCCTCCGCTGATTCTGAGTAAGGCTTCTGTTTCTTTTATTTCTATTTTTCTTTTTCCTTCTTGTTCTAAGTAAGATACGGCTCTTTGAATTATTTTCTCTAAGTGGTGTCTTTCAAGATTTTTTAATACATAAACTTGTGCTCTTGAAAGAAGTGGAGAAATGATTTCAAAACTTGGATTTTCGGTTGTTGCTCCAATCAATCTTACTATGCCTTGTTCTACTGCTCCAAGCAAAGAATCTTGTTGATTTTTTGAGAAACGATGAATTTCATCTACGAAAAGAATTGAGTTTCCATAGTTTAATTTTGCTTGATCAATAACTTCCCTAACGTCTTTTACTCCGCTATTGATTGCAGACAAGGTATAGAATTGTGCAGAGATTGTATTTGCAATAATACCAGCCAAAGTAGTTTTGCCAACGCCAGGAGGTCCCCACAAAATCATTGAGGGTACGTTATTTTCCATTATTGCCTTTCTCAAAATCGCTCCTTCGCCAATCAAATGTTCTTGTCCTATGTAGTCATCGAGCGAAACAGGTCGCAAAATCTCTGCCAAAGGTTTTGTCATTGCTTGTTTTATTTATAAATCAAAAAGACTGTATTTCGTTTATTAAGGTCTATGGAAGTTTTTTTCCACTCTGAAATTGTTTTGCTAATGATTTGCTGAGTTGATAAGCCAATATCTACTCCTAAACACAGCATTGTATTTCCACTAAGCACTTCTTTAAGGGCTTGAAACAATTGATTGTTTCTATAAGGTGCTTCAATAAAGATTTGAGTTTGTGAAATCTTATAACAAAGCGTTTCCAACTCTTTTATTTTCTTTGTTCTTTGAGTTTTATCTATTGGTAAATAGCCCACAAACGCAAAGTTTTGTCCGTTAAATCCACTTGCCATTAAAGACATCAATAAAGAAGATGGACCGATCAAGGGACAGACTTTGAATCCCTGTTTTTGAGCCAATTTTACCAACGCAGCACCTGGATCAGCCACACAGGGAAGTCCTGCTTCGCTCATCAAACCAAGATTTCTTCCTTCTCTTAGGGGTTGCAAATAAGCATCTATTTCTTTTAAATCAGTATGCTCATTTAGTTCGTAAAAGTTTACATTATCAAAGTCTTTATTATAACCAGCTTTTCTTAGAAAACGTCTTGCAGTTCTTACTTGCTCAACAACAAAATCATCACATTCCAAAAGAAGTTGGGAATTAACTGCTGGCAAACACTGATTTATTTCAATATCTGCAATTGGTGTTGGAAATAAATATAAAATGGCTTCACTCATTTGGCGTTTGTTTGATTGGATGTTTGATCATATAAATATAATAGTAAGCAATAAAAAAGACAGCGAGCATAATATCTCCATAAGAATAACCTCTGTTGCCTAAAAACAGCATAGGTACTAAAATTAAGGCCACCTTGCTGACTGCAAACAAAAGAACGCCCGATTTATGTCCAAACCACATCAAAAGACATGAGTATATCGCTAAAATACTTAACAAGAATTGAAAGAGAAAAAAGAATAATGATGGAGTAAAGAAATGTAATAGATTTTCTTTCCAAAAATACATTATTTGCGGAAAATGAGTTGAGGAAATAAAATCAACAGAAAAAGAATTGAAGAATAGTCCAAAAAAAGAAAAAACAAGTATAAACAAAGCATTTGCAAAAGAGAGAGGAAGAACTAAGCGTATTCCCCAAGAGGAACGCATATCCTTCTCACTCTTTTGCAAGTTAATATCTGTTAATTCCGATATTTCTTTTATTTTCATTACTTAATAATTATTTCATCTGCAAAACAGTGTGCGTCATATCCACAACCAGGGTGACCTTCTGGGCATTTTCTCACTGTTTCTGCATAAATCTTAACGTATCTTGCTTTTTTGTCTTTGCAATTCGCTTTTACATTTAAGATTTGTCCTTGTTTTGTAAGTTCAATGTCGGTTTCTGATATTTCTTTCCAATTTTTGTTGTCGTCAGAGATATAGAAATGAACTTTTGTTGGCAAGAAAATCCAACTACCTACATTATCCAAGAAATTCAATGAAACAGAATTTATATTTTCTCTTTTTTCTAAATCAACAACTACATCATAATCATATCCGTAAGTGCCAATCCATTTATCGTAACTCTTAGCCGAACCAAATATTCCGTCTGTTAAAGCATTTTTTGTACTGCCAGAGTATTGAGGGTTCATATTTTTAAGTTCATATTTCTTTCCTGTAGCTTTGTTAAGATTGTAAGTAGCCTTAAACATTGGTGAAATAATTTTGCCTTCTCTTATTACGTACGCACAAACTGTTGTTGTTTTATCTAAAACAAGCTTTTGAGTCAATTTGTTTGAAGAAAGCGTAGGCTCACTGCCATCTGTGGTGTATATAATCTCAGAATTTTTTGCAGGAGTGTTTAGTTCAAGTTCTACATTCTTTGTCTTAGAATTAAAACTTACATCTGCCGAAATAGAATAGTGAGAACGAGAATAATTCATTCCCATTTCATCGTAGTATTTCAATAGTTTTTCTAATCTATTTAAGAAACAATCATAGTTTTTCTTTTCTTTTTGACTCCAAGCTGTTTCACTCATTGCAGCAGTACGAGGATAATCCATATAAATTGTGTAATCAAATGTAGGAATATACTCTCTCCACATATTTGCTTGTACTCCTATTATATGTTTTTCAGCTTCTGTGCCTGCTATTTCTTTTGGAATAGGTTCGTAATGATAGACTTTTTTTAGCGGAGTAAAGCCTCCGATTGCAAGAGGTTCGTTATCGGCTTCTGCTTGATAGTAATCAAAATATAAATAAGCACAAGGAACCATTACAGCATCATATCCCATTCGTGCTGCTTCAACTCCGTCTGCTTCTCCTAACCAAGACATAACAGTAACCTCATCTTTGATTCCTCCTTCAAGGATTTCTGACCATGCAATAGCTTGTCTATTCTTGATTTTAAGATATTGTGTTATTTGTTGTAAGAACCAACTTTGTAATTCAAACTCATCTTTAAGTCCATGTTTCTTTATTTGTGCTTGACACTTAGGACATTCTTTCCATTGTCCTTTTGGGCATTCATCACCGCCTATATGAACATATTTATACGGGAAAATCTCCACGACTTCGTCCAAAACATTTTTCATAAACTCTATTGTCTCGTCCTGAGTACAAAGAACATCTTCTATAACTCCCCAAGTACAAGATACTTCGTAAGTAGTATCTTTACAACCCAAGTTTGGATAAGCAGCAAGCACCGATTGAGAATGTCCAGGCATTTCAATTTCCGGAATAATGTCAATATTTCTTTGCTTAGCGTAAGCAACAATTTCCTTAGCCTGCTCTTGTGTATAATATCCTTTATGAATAAATCCATCATAATTAGGATTGCGAGCATCATTATCATTATAATGTCCTATGATTGTTGATTTTCTTTTAGAGGCTATTGATTGCAAAGAAGGATATTGCTTGATTTCTAATCTCCAACCTTGATCGTCTGTCAAATGCCAATGCAATACATTAAGTTTATGAAAAGCCATATAATCAATATAACGTTTCACATCTTCAATTTCCATAAAATGTCTTGCAACATCAAGGTGTTTTCCACGATAAGCAAAGCGAGGATAATCCACAATCTCACAAGCAGGCACTAAATCATACTCACAAACCACAATATTATTAACCCCCACAAATAAAGGGTCAATTAACTGCAATAGAGTTTGAACAGCGTAAAAGAATCCTGCATTTTCGTTTGCTTGAATAACGATATTCTTTTCTGTTACCTTTAAATTATAGCCTTCACTTCCTAAAACCTTATCGCTAACCTTTACAAAAAGAATTGCATTTGCATCATCTTTTAATTCTGAGAGCTTAGTTATTTTAATTTCTTTACCAAAGCCTTGTTCAAGTTTATCTTTTAAAAACTCAGCAGACTGAAATTCTGGATTATTTGTATTAACAGCAATTTGCGTTGCAGGAGTTAATTTAAAAGGTTGTTGTTTTAATTCTTTAACCGAAACAGGTTCTGGAATAATACTTATTTTTGATTGTGCAAAACAAAGCATTGTTGCAACTAAACAAAGGATAAAAATACTCGTTCTTTTCATTATTTTTCTAATTAAGTTAAAAATCAACGGCAAAGATAATACTAATTCTTAACAATTTGAAGATAGATAAGCAAAAGATAGCTTTAAATTAGGAATTTGGCGTAAAGTTTTCACAAAATAGTTAGTTGTAGCAGAAGTTGTTATCACATCATCAATTATTAGCACATGTTTGTTTTCTAAACCAGGATTTCGCTTTAATTCAAATATATCTCTCACATTTTCCCAACGATTTTCGGCATATATCTGAGGAGGATTATTCACTTTTCTTTTAACTACATTTGTCAAAATAGGGATTTGCAACTTTTTTGACAAGACTTCGCCCAATACTTCACTTTGATTATATCCTCTTTTATAGAGTTTCTTTTGGTGAAGTGAAATCGGCATAATAAAATCAATATCTTCTATCCACTCTACACCTTTTAAATGTTCTGCCCACAAGAGTCCTAATTGTTTTCCAAAGAATAAATTTCCTCCATACTTAAAAGAGTGCAAAGCTTTCTTACAATGAGAATGGTCCAAGAATATATCAATATTCTCAGCAGGCATTTCGGTAATCTTATACTTATATTCCTCTTTTGCATTCTTGGTATAGCGAAAAAATTTGTGGCAATTAAGACACATAGTCTTCTCCCCTCGCACCAATGTCTCTCCGCAAAAAACACAAGTCTGTGGAAAAAACAAATCAATTAACGACATTTTTAAGTTCGTCAGTAGTTTTTAACGGAATATCTTTGAAAACAAATCGCACCTCTCTAATATCTTCTGATTTTACTTTGTTTTGCATTTTCCCCGTCATTTCTCCACTAATTTTTTCAGACTTTAATTCATTTATTTGAATTTGTAACTGTTTTGGAACAAGCATTAAATCAAATACTCCTGCACTTTGAGCAGATTTATTCTTGTAAAATTCTGCTATAATATTTTTTGCAGTAGAGTTTTCGCTAAATTCAAAATGCACAAACAAGTATCTGTGATATAATTCAATATCAAAATCTTTCAAATCTTCACTGCACGCCACAATATCGCACCAAGTAGGATTTTCTTTATTATCTACAACAGCATAACAACTACCTAAATCCTTTATTTTTGCCTTCCAAACCTCTGATTCCTGAGAAAAATAAATCAACTCCTTACCTTCAAGAAAATCATCGGTACTTGCAGTAGGCTTTTCCTTACAAGCAAAAAAGAAAACGGCAATAAACGAAATTAAAACCAAAAAATGTTTTGAAAGTTTCATAATCAATCATTTTAAAATTAAGACTACAAAAATACAAAACTTATTTTAAAATCAAAATATTAAGTTTTTCAATTAACAAATCAACGTCCTCCTCCTTTGTTGCCCACGAAGTAACAAATCTTACTTCACTTTCTTTCTCTCCTCTTGCTCCCCAGAGTTCAAAACCTACTTCTTCGCTTAAAGAATCAATCAAATCATTTGGCAAACGAAAGAATTGTTGATTAGTATTAGAGTTTACAATCGGCAGATACCCCTTTGATATAAACGCTTGTTTGATTTTCATCGCCATATCAACAGCGTGTCGGCTCACCCTTTCGTATAAATTATTAGAAAATAAAGTTTCAAACTGCAAAGCAAGTAATCTACCTTTTGCAAGCAAGGCTCCGTGTTGTTTTATCAAAGGAAAGAAATTTTTTAGCAAATTATCGTTACACACAACAACGGCTTCTCCAAACAAAGCACCAAGTTTTGTTCCTCCAATGTAGAAAACATCGCATAAATCAGCAATATCTTTTAGTGAAACATCATTTCCCTCAGATGCTAAGCCATATCCAAGTCTTGCTCCGTCAATATATAAAGGAATATTCCACTTTTTACAAACCGAACTAATCTCTTGCAATTCCTTTTTGCTGTAAACCGCTCCGTATTCAGTCGGAAAAGAAATATAAAGCATACCCGGAGCTACCATGTGAAGATATGTATCATCTGCATAAAAGTTTGAGATATATTTTTCTACATCTTCTGCCTTTACTTTGCCTTCATATTGCGGTAGAGTTAAGACTTTGTGTCCGCAAGCCTCAATTGCTCCTGATTCGTGAACGTTTATGTGTCCGCTTTCTGCCGATAAAACACCTTCATGCCTTGAAAGCAATCCGTCAATGACTGTTGAATTTGTTTGAGTGCCACCAACAAGAAAATAAACCCTTGCATTATCTTTCCCAACTGCCTTTTTAATCAACTCAACCGCTCTTTCAGTATATTCATCACAGCCATATCCTACGGTTTCTTCAAAATTTGTTTCCACCAAACGCTCTAATATTTCTTGGTGTGTACCAGCCATATAATCTGTTTCAAAATGTAGTTTCATTTTTCTTTGTTTTATTAAAATATTTCTTTGATTTAAAAAATTATTTCTTTGATTTATTTTTGTAAATGACTGAATAATTTTTGTGCTTTTGCTTTTCCTATACATTTTTCTACTTCTTCAAGTGGAGTTTCTTTGAGTTGCTTTACGCTTTTGAAACGAAGTAATAGATCTATTGCGGTTTTTTCTCCTATTCCGGGGATTTGTGTCAGCATTGTATGGAATGTTTCTTTGCTTCTTTTGTTTCTATGATGTGTTATGCCGAATCGGTGTGCTTCATCTCTTATATGCTGAATGGTTTTTAGGCTATTGCTTCGTTTATCAAGGCATAAAGGATAGGGATTTCCTGGATAGTAAATTTCTTCTAAGCGTTCTGCAATTGATATTATTGGTATTTGTGGATAAAGTCCTAATTCGCTTAATGCTTCTACTGCAACAGCAAGTTGTCCTTTTCCTCCGTCAATAATAATCAGGTCGGGCAATGGTTTTTCTTCTTTTATCAGACGAGAATATCTTCGATTTATAATTTCTTTCATTGAAGCGTAATCATCGGGACCTTCAACGGTTTTGATATTAAAGTGTCTATATTCTTTTGTTGAGGGTTTGCCTCCACGAAATACTACACATGCTGCAACGGCATTGCAACCTTGTATGTTAGAATTATCAAAACATTCCATATAATAAGGAGGTTTTGGAAGATCTAAGTCTTTTTGTATTTGCGAAATAAGATTTTTGCTCCAACGTTCAGGATCTAAAATTGTATCTCTTTTTATTTTGTCGCTTTTTGCAAATAGTGCATTCTTTTTACAAAGGTCTAATAGTTTTTTTCTATCATTTGTATCGGCTAATGTTTGTTTTGCGTAATCTTCTGGCAGTGGTAATATTTGCGGAACAATGATTTGCTCACTTTCCCAGCCGAGTTGTGAGCGTAATTGAATGATTGCGGTTGTGAAAATGTCTATTATTTCTTCTTCTATTGGTGCTTTGACTTCTTTTGATAAAGAAGAAATTAAACTTCCGTTTACAACCTTCATCGCATTGACCATAATGCCGTCTGAAAGCTCTTCGTATGCAAAAATTTCTGCATTAAGAGATGAATTTGTTACTATTGAAGTTTTGGAAGTGTAAGCATCTAAGAGTTGAATCTTTTCTTTGAAGATTTGAGCCTTTTCAAATTCAAGTGTTTTTGCACAATTCATCATTTGTTCTCTAAGGGAAGTTTTTAATTGATGAAAATCTCCTCTTAGTATTTTTTTTATATCGTTAATAATTTCGCGATATTCTTCTTTTGAAACACAACCTTCACAAGGTGCAGAACAAATTTTGATTTGTTTATTTAGGCACGCACGATATTTATTCTTTAAAACATTTTGCTCTGTCATCGGAATTTTACAACGGCGATAAGGATAAAGTTTCCCTATCAATTCTTGTAATTCTTTAAGCAGTCGTCCGTTTGGATATGGTCCGAAATAAATTGAGCCGTCTTTTAATTTCTTTCGAGTTGTTAGGATTTGTGGATATTCTTCGTTGCTAACACAAATCCAAGGATAAGTTTTATCGTCTTTTAACAGGATATTATATCGTGGTTTGTATTGTTTTATGAAATTGTTTTCTAATAATAGTGCTTCGGTTTCGCTTGATACTACAACTAATTTAATATCGTGGATTTTCTTTACAAGTAATCTTGTCTTAGGTGAGTGAGATAAATCGTTTTTAAAGTAAGATTGAACTCTATTTTTTAGGTTTTTTGCTTTTCCTACATAGATTATTTTGCCATCTTGGTCCAAAAAACGATAAACCCCTGCTGAGGTTGGCAGGGATTTAAGGATTGTTTCTATGTGTTTTTGTTTTTCTATTTCAGAGGACACTTATCTATCTAAATCTGACTTGTTTATTTCTAAGCCTAACTCCATTATTCCTTGTAATTGGTACTTTTGTCCCATATTTACAAGTTCTATTTTATATATTCCACGTTCTATAAAAGAATAGAATGTTTTTACATCTACCTCTAAGTCGATTATATCCCCTAAGGCTTCACCTAACCATTCCTTTCCTTCTTTATCTTTTAGTTTTATAGTGTGTACGCTTTCTCTTACAATAGAAGATGGAGATGTTATCTTTAATTTGAATTTTATTTCATCTTCTGTAATATATGGAGTATGGCGAACGTGAACAGAAATGTCATAAACCTCATCTTCATTCTCTATATTCACATTATCAAACACTATACTCTTTCCTTCTTCTATTCTTTCCCAAGTGTTATTTGGCAAAGTTTTAAATTCTTTATACACTTGTGATTTGTTACACGAAGAAAGGCTTACTATGATAAGTAAAACAAAGAATGCTCTCAGTATTTTTTTCATCTATTTTGTTTTTAAAAATTCAGAAACGTTTCTTTCTATTCTTTTTTCCAAGTCTTCTTCTGATTGATTTGCTATAAACTTCTCACCAATTATTTGTTCGTAGAGTTCCATATAGCGTTGAGAGATTTGATTTATGATTTCATCGGTCATTTCAGGCACTTTTTGACCTTCTTTTCCTTGAAAACCATTTTCCATTAACCATTCTCTAACAAACTCTTTTGATAATTGTTTTTGTTTTTCGCCTTTTGCTTGACGTTCTTCATAGCCTTCTGCATAGAAATAGCGTGAAGAATCTGGTGTATGAATCTCATCAATTAGAGTTATCTCTCCATTATATTTTCCAAACTCATATTTTGTATCAACAAGTATTAGTCCGCGTTGTGCCGCTATTTGAGTTCCTCTTTCAAAAAGGGCTAAGGTGTATTTTTCTAATTGTTCGTAATCTTCTTTACTTACTAATCCTGATGCTATTATTTCTTCTCGACTAATGTTTTCATCGTGTCCTTCGTCTGCTTTTGTTGTTGGAGTTATGATTGGAGTAGGAAATTTATCGTTTTCTTTCATTCCCTCAGGTAAAGTAACGCCACAAAGTGTTCTCATACCAGCTTTATATTCTCTCCAAGCACTTCCTGCCAAGTATCCTCTGACTACCATTTCTACTTTAAATGGTTCACAAAGTTTTCCTACGGTTACCATTCCATCAGGCACGGCTATTTTCCAATTTGGCAAAATGTCTGAGGTGGCATCTAAGAATTTAGCGGCTATTTTGTTTAAAATTTCCCCTTTAAATGGTATTCCCTTTGGTAAAACCACATCAAAGGCAGAAATTCTATCGCTAACCACCATTGCCAATAATTCATTATTTATGTTGTAAACGTCTCTTACTTTTCCAACATAATGACTTTTTTGTCCTTCAAAATTAAAATTTGTACTAACTAATGCTTTCATCTTTTTATTCTATTTTGATTGCAAAAATAAGCCTAAATTATAATAAAACAAAAAAAAGTACTAATTTTGTGCAATTAAAAAAACAAAATATCATGGGAGTAAAAAAAGTTATTGAAGATTTCAAAAGTTTTGCCATAAAAGGAAATATGATTGATATGGCAGTCGGTATCATCATTGGTGGTGCGTTTGGAAAAATTATCACTTCACTTGTAAACGATGTTATAATGCCTCCATTAGGTGTTTTAATCGGTGGTGTAAATTTCACAGACCTTAAAATTACGCTTAAAGCAGCTGAGGGAGATTTGGCAGCGGTTACTTTGAATTATGGAAACTTTTTACAAGTTTGTTTTGACTTTTTGATTATTGCTTTTTCTATTTTCTGTTTTGTTCGTTTGTTATCAAAACTTAAAAGCAAAAAAGAGCAAGAACAAGCTCCTGCTGCGCCTCCTGCTCCAAGTAAAGAGGAAGTTTTACTTTCTGAAATTAGAGATATTCTAAAAGAACAAAACAAAAAGTAAATGAAATCGGAAAGCATCGAAATAAAATATGAGAGGCTTTCTTTTGAAGAATTAAACGATAAGGAGAAAGAGTTGATAGAGTCTGCAAAAAATGCAACTTATTCGGCTTATTCTCCTTATTCTTCTTTCAGTGTAGGTGCTGCTGTGCGATTGGAAAATGAAGAAATCGTAATTGGCAGTAATCAAGAAAACATTGCATATCCTTCTGGATTATGTGCAGAAAGAGTTGCTTTGTTTTCAGCAGGTACAAGAAAGGAAAAAATAACCGCCTTGGCTCTTGCTGCAAGAAACTCAAAAAATGAATGGACAAAAGCTTTTCCTTGTGGTGCTTGTTGTCAGGTTTTGCAAGAAAGTCAGCAAAGAGCAAATAATAAAATAACGATTCTTATTCTCCTTGATGAAAAAGAAGTTCTTAGATTAAAGGGAACAGAATCGCTTTTACCTTTTGGATTTTCTTTTTAGATGATTTATTTATAAATATCAGAAAAATCTCTTCTGTTTAGAATAGAACGAGCAAGGGTTTGTTCGTCTGCGTATTCTATTTTGTCGCCTATTGCAACTCCGCGTGCAATTGCAGAAATTTTAATATTGAATGGTTCTAACAATTTGTTGATATAAAAACTTGTTGTATCACCTTCCATAGTTGTTGGTAAGGCTAATATTATTTCTTTAATGTTTTCTTGTTCTACTCTTTTGATTAGTTGTTCTATTGCAATATCTCCTACACCTATTCCTTCGATTGGAGAAATCACTCCACCCAAAACATGATACAATCCTTTGTATTGATTTGTCGATTCAATAGCCATAACCTCTCTTATATTCTCTACAACACATATTATATCGCTTTGGCGTTCACTGTTTGCACAAATAGAACATATTTCACTATCTGAAAGATTATTACAACGCTTGCAGTGTTTTATTTCTGTAACTAAATCTACCAAGCTCTTGGCTAATTTCAATGTATTATCTTCATTTTGTTTCAAAAGGTGCAAAGCAAAACGCAAAGCTGTCCTTTGTCCGACTCCTGGCAGTTTTGCTAATTCGTTTACAGCATTTTCTAATAGCAACGAGGTGTATTCCATATATATTTGTTAAATTTGCAGTCAAATAAGAGCAAAATTACAAAAAAATCAAATACTATGGAAAATATTTTACTTGGTGTTTTCATTGCATACACTGTTTTGTTATTCACAATAACCTTTATTACAGCACGAAAGGCTGATAGTGCTTCGTTTTTCTCTGGAAACAAAAAATCTCCTTGGTTTATCGTAGCCTATGGTATGATTGGAGCAAGTTTAAGTGGCGTTACATTTATGTCAGTGCCTGGTTGGGTTGAAGATAGAGGCTTTACTTATATGCTAACCGTTTTCGGATATTTCTTAGGCTATCTTGTAATTTCTTTTGTCCTTATGCCAATTTACTATAAACTTAACTTAATTTCCATATACAAATACTTGGAAAGTCGTTTTGGTAAATTCTCCCACAAAACAGGCTCTTTCTTTTTCCTTCTTTCAAGAACACTTGGAGCAAGCCTTAGAATGTTTATTGTAATCTATGTTTTATATGAATTTGTGTTTAGTGCGTGGAATATTCCTTTTGAAACAACTGTTTTTCTTTTCCTTGCACTAATCCTTTTGTTTACTTTCAAAGGAGGAATCAAAACTATTGTGTGGACAGACACCCTTCAAACAACTTGTATGTTAGCAGCACTAATTATTTCCTTTGTTATGATTGGCAATAAGATGGATTTTTCCTTTACCGAAATGCTAACAAATGTTACCAAAAGCGATTATTTTACTTTTATTGAAACAGATTCTTCTTCTCGTCTTTGTTGGTGGAAACAAATTCTTGGTGGTATGTTTATAACTATCAGTATGACGGGATTGGATCAAGAAATGATGCAAAAGAATCTTAGTTGTAAAAACATTAAGTCTGCACAAAAAAATATGCTTACTTTCTCTTTGACTTTATTTTTTGTCAATTTCTTATTTCTTTGCTTAGGTGCGGCTCTTTATATCTTTGCTCACAATCAAGGAATAACGGTTAAGGGCGATGATCTTTTCCCTTACGTTGCTCTAAATGCACTTAGTCCTTTTGCAGCAGTGATTTTCATTATCGGACTAATATCTGCTCTTTTCCCTTCGGCAGATGGTGCTTTAACCTCTTTGACTACGGCTTTCAGTATAGACTTTTTGAATATTGAACAAAGAAAAGATTGGAGTCAAAAGAAGAAAACAAAAATCCGGCACTTAGTTCACATTTGTTTTGCATTGATTTTTGTTGGTGTAATCACATTTTACGGAAATCATCGCGACCCTCACTTAATTGATATATTGTATCAAATAGCCTCTATAACATACGGACCTCTTTTAGGCTTGTTTGTGTTTGGTATTTTAACAAAACGACAAGTCAAAGATAAGTTTGTGCCTATTGTTTGCATACTTTCGCCTGTGATTTGTTTTATTCTAAGCAACAACTCACAACAATGGTTTAATTACAGCTTTGACTTTGAACTCTTAGTACTAAACGGATTACTTACTTTCTTAGGGCTGTTGGCAATAAGCAAAAGAAACAAATAAAAAATGTAATATTATATTTTGTAAGGTTATGAAAACAGATAAAGAATATCCTGCTACGCATTCTATGTCAACAGCTTGGTATATGGTAGATGATGAAGGAAATGTTGGAATAATGGAATATAATGAAAATGGTCCTATTCCTTGGGACGTCCCTGGGGAAGAGTATGTGGATGGTTTAGTTTTGGGTTTGGAAGGACGATTTGGCGAACTTTTATTACCATTTGAGTTAACAGATAATCAGATATATGATTTATTAAAAGGACCATTGTCTTCTTTAGATATAGAAAAATTGTGGCGACCTGTAATTAAAATCGATGTAAGTAAAAGAGAACATTTTTTTGAATTAGTTAATAATTCAGAAGGGAATGTATCTATTGATTTATGTATTTCTGAAAAATTAGGGTTTTATTGTATCTATATTAGCAACAGTAATAACTACAATAATAATTGGTTAAAAACTATGACAAACGAAGGAATTCTCTTAGAAGTTTATGACATGCAGGAATATGACCTTGAAGACAAAACTTATGATAATTCGCCTTATTATTTGTATAGTCAACCTTATTATGACGGAGATTTACAAAAAAGAGTTTTCGTACCAAAAAATCCTGTAAAAATTACTCAAATACCCGAAGAATTTAGGAACAGAATACATCATATCAAAGGTTCTTTTGATGATATAGAGACTATGCAAATCGCACAGCATTATCCTTGTAATTTTGCCTTTGATGAGCCTTCTTATTGTGCTTACGGAGCAAAATACTATCTGACAATATTGGAAGATGGCTCAAAAGGATTTGTAAAAACTGATATATTAAACTTCCCTTTCAAAGTTTTTTGTCCTGATAATAATAATCCAAAGTGTGACGGAAAGTGTCGTTGGACATGTTATCTAAAAGATAATAAAATCACAGATGACGAAAAACCAACAGTTCTTGTTCTTACAAGTCCTTATTGTAAAAACGAAAACATGGATCTTAAAGAAGTAGATTTCATCTCTAACAACATGTGTGTTTTACCTTACATTTATGCTATTCCATGCGTCACTAAACCTCAATTATACAAGCAAGAATCTGATGTTTCAGAATTACTTTCAACAGATTATATGCTTGAAGTATTCAAAACAGCAAAAGGTTATTTTGAAAAAATAATTGAATACATGAATCCTCACGTTATAATAACTTTTGACAATGCTTTTGAGGTTCTTAAACAAACATACAAAATCAATAATTGCAATATAGAAATCAATAATTCCGAATTCCCTATTTATCAATCAACAGAAATAAAAGCAAATCGAGAAAAAATAGAAGTTTTAGCAAACAAGCAATATAGAGGGGTATTAAGTCCTATGGTTATTACTAAGGAAGAAATGGCAGAATTAGAAAAAAAGAATATCGCTATTAAGATCAAATAAAATAATGTTAGAAATTCTATCAATAGATCTAAGTAATTATTGTTCAAAACAATGTTCTTTTTGTTATAATCATTCAAACAAAAAAGGAAATACTGTTTGGCGACCAAAAGAAGTAATAGATTTCTCGCTTGACTGCATAAAAAATGGAATAAAAGCAGTATCGTTGGGAGGCGGAGAACCCTTTGAATACGAAGGAATATTTGAAATAATAGATGCTTTATATCCAAAATGTTATTTATCCATTACTTCAAATGGACTACCCTTGGAAAACACTGATATTTGGAAAGATTTATTAAAACATTCTCCTGATAAAATACATCTTACAATACATCAACCACAAGATAGAGAAGAAGTAAAACGAATAGAGACTCTTATTAAAAGATTATCGACAACAAAAATTAAGCCAGGTGTAAATCTATTAGTTGGAGCAGATAAAATAGATTACGCAAAGCAAGTTTATGCAAAGCTAAACAATATCTTAACTCCCGAACAAATAATATTAGTACCTCAACGCTTCGCAAACACACCAACAGCCAAACAAATAGCGTCAATAAGCAACGGGAAACCATTTCAAAGTCCCTCATGTCTATTAAAATGTAATAAACCTAATAACTTTGTATCAGTCTCTTGGGATAAAAAAGTAAACTTTTGCTCTTACGCCTTCGGAAAAGAAAAATTGCAAGCATTAAATTATCAAAGCATGATAAAAGCTCTTGAAAAAATAGAGTGGAAAAGTTGTTGTGAAACATTTGTTAAATAAAAATAATATTTTACAAAATAAAATTAATTAATAATATGAACAAAGATATAATCAAAAATAATTCTTTATCATTTGCAGATGATTATAATCTATTGATTAATAATATATCTATCCTTTGGACTAATGCAAAAGAAAAAGCAGTTAATACTATAAATACAGAGTTACTTGAAGCGAATTGGCAGACTGGTAAATATATAGTAGAGTTTGAGCAAGGCGGGAAAGCGAGAGCAGAATATGGCAAACAATTACTTATAAATCTTTCAAAAGATTTGACCCGATTAAATGGAAGAGGATTTAGTCGTTCTAATCTACTTTATATGAGAAAGTTTTACCTCTCATTCCCAAAACGTGAGACAGTGTCTCACATATTGACTTGGAGCCATTATTTTGAAATTCTTAAATGCGATGAACCTTTGGAAATGCAATTTTATATAAAACAATGTATTAAAGAAGGCTGGAAAGTGCGTGAATTGAAAAGGCAAATGAAAAGTTGTTTATTTCAAAGACTTGCGTTAAGCACTGATAAAGAAGGTGTATTGACCTTGGCTAATGAAGGACATCAGGTAATAAAGCCACAAGATATAATCCGAGATCCATTTATATTAGAGTTTACAGGACTTCCTCAAAAGAAAAGATACAAAGAAAGCGAATTAGAATCTGCTTTAAAGACTAATATGGAACATTTCTTATTGGAACTTGGACGAGGTTTTGCTTTTATAGGTCGCCAATATCAAATTCACATAGGAAGTCGTTTATTCAAAGTTGATTTAGTCTTTTATCATTGTATTCTTAAATGTTATGTACTCATAGATCTAAAACGTGCAGAAATAAAGCATAGCGATATTGGTCAAATGAATCTTTATCTTAATTATTTTCAAACAGAAGTATGTCAACCTGATGACAATCCTCCTATCGGCATTGTACTTGGAGCAAGAAAAGACGAACTTTTAATGGAATATGCTCTACAAGGAATAACAAACCAATTATTTACAGCAAAATATCAATTATATCTACCGAAAAAAGAAGAATTGCAATCACAACTTGATTTACTTCTTAATGACGAAGTATAACAATCTTTTTTAACTAAACGATTCTATTCTTCCTCCGAAAAGAATGAAATTATTTTCATCGTAAATGACTACATCTTGTCCTTGCATTGGGGCAAAAACTCTTTGAAAAAATTCAATAATTGAGTGATTTGGAGAAATATCTCTTAGAGTTGCAAAATTGCCTTCGTCTTTTCCTCTAATCTTTGTTAGATAGGGCGTATTTAACTTAATATTTTCAAGATTTTGTGAAAAAACAAGAGAGTTAAGTCTGATAGTTGAGAAATAACATTCGCTTTTTTCTCCTACAAAAAGGGTGTTTTCTTCTGCTGAAATCTTGTTTATGTAGAGTTTTTCTTTGATTTGCATTCCTTTATATTGCCCTATTGTGTAAAAAGGATAGCCTTTGTGAGTACCAAGCAGTTGATTATGTTTATCAAACACTTTTCCTCCTTCGAGATTTTTTAATTCTGGATATTTTTCCAATAAAAACTCCGAATAATGTTTGCCTTCTGTAAAGCAAAGTCCAAAACTTTCTCTTTTATTTGCTATTTGCTTATATCCTCTTTGCCTTATAAATTCTTTAACCTCATCTTTCATCATCTCGCCAAGTGGTAAGAGTAATTTTTTTCTTTGATTTTCTTTTAGGCGATAAAGCATAAAGGATTGGTCTTTCCAAGAATCTTGTGCTATTCCAATCAACGAACCATTTTTTCGTGCATAATGACCTGTTGCAACAAAGTCGCAAGAAAATTTTTCTGCATATTGCAAAAGTTTTTCTATTTTAAATTCTGCATTACAATGAGAACAAATATTTGGAGTAAGGCCTTTGAGATAGAAATCTATGAAAGGGTGAATTACTTCTTTGTAAAATTCTTCTCTCAAATCAACATAATGAAATTCTATGTCGTTTTCCTTACAAATTTCTTTTACTTTATCTAAATCTTTTGCTTCTTGAAAAAGATGAAAGTAAACACCGACAACAGAAAAGGACTTAGTTTTAAGTAGAAGTGAGCAAGCCAAACTATCTACTCCTAAACTAAGTCCTACTAAAACTCTATTTTGCATTTTTATTTTCTAAACAACGACTGCAAAAGTTTTCTACTATCTTCGTCAGTGCGTATTTCGACGTCTGCTTTCGGGTCAAGAATTATCAAAAGTTCTTTTCCGCCATCATCTTTTGTTCCTTTAATTGCAGAATAGTTTGCATAAACTTTATTAGTTTTGTTTAACAAAAGGAAAGTGTTGCCATCAGAGAGATTAACTACTTGTTCGTAATTGTTAAACGCATTTATCTTTTTGCCATTTTTTAAAACAACGCAAGTTTGCTTTCCAAGAGGATAGAAATAGGCTATATCCTTAAATTCTATCTCCATAGTATTGTTACGAGTGTTTAGTCTAAGTGCATCATACTTCAATTCTCCATTTTCCCACTTTTGAATCTTTACAACATCTCCATTTATGTCCATAAATTTCCACTCTCCAACTTTTTTATCTTTTGAATATTGTCCTACGATTTGTTTTTTCTTTGACGCATAGTAATGAGTAAATTCTCCGTTTAGTTTATCGTTAGAATAATTTGCAATAGAATATCCGTCAGCATAAAAAGTTTTGTATTCTTCTCCTTCTTTCACTCCGTTTTTATACATAGTTGTAACGTTTATTCCACCATTTCTATCCCAATTTGTTTCTTTTCCTTCTTTTTTCCCTCCAACAAGGATTTCTTCTCTTATTTTTCTACCTTTTTCATCGTAATAAGTCCAAGTACCTTCTTTCTTTTTGTTAATATACTTGCCTTCGCTCATTATTTTTCCATCTTTGTAGAAAAATTTTGCTTGACCTACTTTTCCATCTTGCGAATATTCTATTGTTTGAGTCAGTTTTCCGTCTTGCGAATAATAGGAAAATGTCCCTACTTCTTTATCATCTTTAAATTCTCCGCTGTATTTTACTTTTCCATTAGGATAAGACTTTGACCATTTGCCTTGTTTTTTTCCTTTTGCGTCAGTTACGTTTTGTGCTTCAAGACAATAAGGCACAAATAATAAGGCACAAATAATTAGTGCTACGCTTTTTCTAAATATTTTTTTCATTTTCTATGTATTTTGCAAATTCTAATAAATTATTACAAACTTTATCTATTCTCTTAGGGTGTTTGCGAGCAGTAGAAGGTGTAGATGAAATGTGAACTGTGTGCATTTTCAATCTTTTTCCAAAAACCAAATCGCTAAGCGAGTCCCCTACCATTATAGAATCTTTAAATCTTATTTCCTTAAAGAGTTTTCTTGCTTTGAGTCCCATTCCCACGTTAGGCTTACGGTCAATAGAGTTTTCTTTTGCAAGACTTGGACAATGAAATACCGCATCTATTCTTCCGCCGCATTGATCTATTTCTTTTTTCATATAAGAATGCACTTGTTCTAAATCATTCTCACTCATAAGTCCTTTACCTATACCTTGCTGATTGGTAACTACAACAATTTTATCAAACAAACGATTAAAAATCTCAAAAGCCTCTAAATTACCTTCAAGAAATTCAAACTCATCTTGTCGTTTTACGTAATCACCTACAAGTCTTCGGTTAATAACTCCGTCTCTGTCCAAAAAAAGATAGCGTGCCTCTTTTATAAGTCTCATACTTATCCTATTTTCTTGGGAAAAGATTTTCCTCAACTATTTGACAAATAATATGCCCTATCATAATATGACTCTCTTGTATGCGAGGAGTTAGTTTTGAAGGTACATTGATTAAACAATCTGCTGTATTCTTCATTTCTCCGCCACTTTCCCCTGTTAAAGATATGATTTTCATTCCTTTTTGCTTTGCAACCTTTTGTGCTTCCAAAACATTTTTAGAATTGCCTGAGGTAGATATTCCAACTAAAACATCTCCTACTTTTCCAGAAGCAGACAATATTCTTGAATATATAAGATCAAAACTATAATCATTTCCAACCGCAGTAAGATATGAGGTATTCACATGAAGGGCTTCGGATTCTAAGGCAGGACGATCATAATAAAATCTTCCAGAAAGCTCAGCTGCTAAATGCTGTGCATCTGCTGCACTTCCGCCATTGCCACAAAATAAAACCTTTCCTCCATTGCGATAACAATCTGTAATGATTTGTGATGCTTTTTCAATGTTTGAAATCAAATTTTCGTCAGATAAAATCAATTCTTTAACGCCAATTGATTCTTTTATAATGTTTCTTATCTTCATTTCTCTATATCTTTTTCTATTAAGTAAGAATTTCTATTCGGAGAGTTTCTTCCAATCATCTCGGCTATGAATCCTGTCAAAAATAACTGACAACCAATCACCATTGTTATCAATGCCAAATAGAAATATGGGCTATCGGTAACCAAACGCATTGCTTCATTGTTGCAAACCGCTATAAGTTTTTGCACTCCCAAAACAGCAGCCGAGATAATTCCTAAAAGAAACATCACACTACCAAGAAGACCAAAAAAATGCATTGGTTTTTTACCAAATTTTGAAACAAACATAATAGACATCAAGTCTAAATATCCATTAACAAAACGATTCATTCCAAATTTGCTTTCTCCAAACTCACGTTTTCTATGTTGCACAACTTTTTCCCCTATTTTAGAAAAACCAGCCCATTTTGCAATGATAGGAATGTAACGGTGCATTTCCCCATATACTTCAATACTCTTGACAACGGTCTTTCTGTATGCTTTAAGTCCACAATTAAAATCGTGAAGTTTTATTCCAGAAAGCCAACGTGTAGTAGCATTATAGAGTTTTGAAGGAAGATTTTTCATAAGTTTTGAATCATAACGTTTTTTCTTCCAACCCGAAACTAAATCATAGCCCTTTGTCTTAATCATATCGTACAATTCCGGAATTTCATCAGGACTGTCTTGAAGATCTGCGTCCATTGTGATTACAACATCGCCATTCACTCTTTCAAAACCCACATTCAAGGCTGCCGATTTACCATAATTTCTGCGGAATTTAACGCCTTTTACATTTGGATTACGCTCCATAAGGCTTTCAATCACTGACCAAGAATTGTCTTTACTTCCATCGTCAATCAAAAGCACCTCATACGAAAAATTATTTTCGTTCATCACTCTCTCAATCCACTCAATCAAATGTGGCAAAGACTCTTCCTCATTATATAATGGCACTACAACTGATATATCCATAAGTTAAAATTTTCTATTTTTAAGAATTAAAGCAAGTAAAAAAGCATAGAACATATTCCCAATAAAATCTCCTAAAAAACTTGAAACAAGAACGGTTGTGTAAATCACGCTTGAATAATCTTGTGGAAAGGAAAATCCAGAAGTTTTCATCACTTCTTCAAGTTGATTTAAGAAATTAGGATCTATAAACTCTATTCTCGCAAATGTAAAAATGAGATAGAAAAACGAAACAGTCAAAGAAAACAAGGTCCCTATCTTCATCAAAGCCGAAAATTCAATTCCACTTTCTTTTTCTTGAACAGAAAGATATTTCTTATAAACCCACATAAGAGAAAACAAGACAAAGAACGAGTAAATCAAGCCATAGAAAAAGTTTGTGGTAAACCCTATGTACTGCGAAAGAAGATGAAACGCAAAAGCAATACCTCCAAAAATTGTACCATAGTAAAACCCGAATTTAATCGGTTTCATTTCCTTTAATTCTTCGATTTCCATCACTTATTGTTTTAATGAGCAAAGATACTGAATTATTTGAAATCATAACTCAAAGAAAGAGAAAATTATTTCTTTGAGTTAGAAAAATAAAACAGCGAGATAGAAAATTATCTCGCTGTTTTGTTTCTTTTATGGATTTGACTAATATTCATCTTCGTGGAAAAAGAAATCTTCTTTTGTTGGATAGTCAATCCAAATGTCTTCAATAGAATCATAGATATCGCCTTCATCTTCTATCTCACTAAGATTCTCTACTACTTCTGCTGGTGCTCCGCTTCTTAAAGCATAGTCTATCAACTCTTCTTTTGTCGCTGGCCATGGAGCATCTTCCAATTTTGAGGCTAATTCTAATGTCCAATACATCTTTTTTTGTTTTTGTTTAATGTTTCTTTTCTTCTTATAACGTTATTGTTGCCAAAATGTTTCCTTAACTCCTTTTTGTAGCATTATATACCTGCTTAACTGAAACAAATAATCAGATAATCGATTGATATATTGCATACAAAGTGTGTTTATTTCACATTCTTGCGATAGGGCTACCATTTTTCTTTCGCATCGTCTGCAAATTGTTCTTGCTACATTGAGATGAGCCGCACCTTCTTCACCTCCGGGCAATACAAATTGCTTTAATGGTGGCACTACTTTACTCATTTCATCTATTTGATTTTCTAAGAATTTTATATCTTCTTCTTTGACTTTTGGCATTTTGAGAAGATATTCTTCTTTTTCGCAAGCAACTATGCTTTCAATGTTAAATAATACATTTTGAATCTTTACTAAATCAGAAGCAAAGTTTTCTTTCACGTATTGCCTGCAAACTCCTATGTAAGAGACTAATTCGTCTAAATCTCCATAGGTATCTACCCTTAAAGAGCATTTTAAAACACGCGAACCGCCAACTAAACTTGTTGTACCTTTATCTCCTGTTTTTGTGTAAATCATACAGAAACGATATATCTTATTTTACTCTTTCAACCGATACGATTTCAGGAACTACTTCCTTAACTGCTGCTTCTACTCCTTGTTTTAGAGTCATCAAAGCGTGAGGACAAGAACCGCAATGTCCTTGTAATTCTACATAAACCACTTTTTCGTCTGTCATTTCAACAAAAGCAACATCGCCTCCATCTTCTTGCAAATAAGGACGTATCTTTTCTATAACTTCTTTTACTCTGTTTTCTAAATTTGTTCTTTCTTCCGCTGTCATATTCTTTATTTTTTTATTGTTTGGTTAATAACTTTTTCTGCTAATTCCATAAATGCCTTTGCTTCTTGTGAGTCAAACTCCAAAGAAATAGGGTTTCCTGTATCGTTTGTTTCGGAAATATCCAAAGAAATAGGAATACTTACCAATAAAGGCATATTTAATTCTTTTGCTAAATTCTCTGCTCCTCCTTTTCCAAAGATATAGTATTTGTTTTCTGGCAATTCCTTTGGAGTAAAGTATGCCATATTTTCTACAAGTCCAAAAATAGGAATTGCAACTTGGTCATTTGTAAACATATTCACTGCTCGGCGAACATCAGCAACTGCTAATTGTTGTGGAGTGCAAACAAAAACAGAGCCACTTACAGAGAATTGTTGTACAAGGCTTAATTGAATATCTCCTGTTCCAGGAGGCATATCTAAAACCATAAAATCCAATTCTCCCCAATGTGTTTCAGTAAGCATTTGCACCAAAGTATTTGCAGCCATTGGCCCACGCCATAACATAGGTTGGTCTTTTTCTACAAAAAATCCAACACTCATCATCTTGATTCCAAACTTATCAAATGGCAACATCAGGTTTTTACCATCTATTTCTGTCGCCATTACCTGTTCGTTTTCGATATTGAAAAGTGTAGGAATAGAAGGACCATATATATCTGCGTCTGCAAGTCCTACTCTGTAACCTTTCTTTGCCAAAGATATTGCAAGATTTGCTGCAACTGTTGATTTACCTACACCACCTTTACCACTTGCAACTGCAATGACGTGCTTTATATTTTTCATCGCTGAATTAATCGCTTCTTGCTTTCTTTTCTTTTCCTCAAATATATTCATATCAAATTTTCCTTTTTAAAAGTTTGCAAAGATACTAAATAAATTGAAATCAAGTAAATAAAACGCAAAATTATTTCTTTGAATAAAAAAAATAAAGCAAAGAATTATTTTTCTAACTCTTTGCTTTATTAAATTATTTCTTTGTTATTTTATCACTAACTTCTTGTTTGCAAATCCTCGTTGTGTTTTTATTCTTACGATATAAGTGCCTTTTTCAAGCGAATTAACCTCTAAGGTCTCTATGTTTTGACTGCCTTCTTTCCTTAGCACTACTTGTCCTAAGGTGTTAATGATTTCTATTTCCCTTACCTTAAAAGATGATTGCACTGTTACAATATCACTTGCAGGATTTGGGTGAACGCTCACAAGATGCGAAACATCAATATCCGACAAAGCGTTATCATTATTCTCTGAATTATTATAATAAAACGCTAAACCAATTGGCGGATAGTACGTTCCAAAACATGTTACGCCATCTTTTGTATAACCATAACCATAATCTCCTGGCATATCACAACGCATTGAATGTAAACTTTCCCAATAATTAGAACCATACCATTTAAATAAAGGTTCGTATTTTACATCACAAGCAACACACATTTCTTCATTCCATATTCCTCCTGGTGAAACAGCAGGATTCATTTCTTCTCTAAATGCAAGTAAAAAAAGTCTTATATTATCATCAGAATAAAGATATGTATTAGGAGTAATGCTATTAGCTGGCCAAAATGTTCCTCCTTCACAAGTACTATCAGGCCATTCTATAAATATATACTTAAAATCACACAAACGCAATGTACTATCAAAAGGGAGGTGCATAAAAGAAACTCCTATCTGATAAGATTGATAAATATAAGCACTTACATCAAATATTATATCATTTGAATAAATTATGTTATATTGCTCATCCATTACTCCCATTTTAAAACCAAGATAATGTGTTATTGGACTATCATAATATCTCTCATACCCTATATACGCAAAAACTCCTTCTACGTTAGTTGTATCTTCAAACATAAATCCTTGAGCAACGGATTTTAATGCTCTGTTATCACATGTTAAACGACTTATATAATTATGTTCATACGGTTCTATTATAGGATCATTTGCCCCTTGGTCAAAACATACGCTTTCATTCATTACCTCAGGGAATATATAAGTCTTATTTATCGTATCTGCGTAACCATTAGTAAAAAAAATTGTATCAAATATTTGAGAGTAAGAAAAATTACTCATTAAAACTGTTACTAAAAGAAATACTGACTTTTTCATAAAATTTTTATTATTAATTTGATAAGCATTCTATTATTTGGGAATAATTATTCCCTTGAAAATTATCTGTAAACCAATTATTAGTATAAGAATTGGGAGAATATATCATCATATTCATATCTGTGATTTGTCCTAAAATAATAGTTTTCAAATCTCTTTCTACATTACAATGTTGCAATCCATTACTTACTTTTTTTGAAAACAAACCTTGAAAATTATTTGAATTTATTCCTATCCCCATAAACTTATCTCCTAAACTATACGCTATAATATCATTTATTTTATAATCTTTCTCTGCTTTTATAGCTTTTAAACTATAAGGGGTTTGAGTATTAGGATCTACCACAAGTGTATAAGTTTCAAAGTTCCCTGTGTTTTCAATATTATTTTCTTCTAACACATATAACAATTGTGTATTAAAATCATATTCGGTATCTTTTATTTTTATCATTTTATCGTTATGAACAATTGCTTGGGTATTTGTAATGTTTAGGGTAATCTCATCTATCACACTTACAAGCGTATAATAACTATTGCCATTTATTCCTATTGCTACAATATGATCTCTGTTATTTGATTCGTATGCTACTAATTTTTTTAGTTTAGAACTTGTTGTTATAGGCATTATTTGATATTGGCAATTTTGATTAGAAAAAAAAATGTAGAATATTAAATCGTCCGATGTAACCAACTTGATTTCCATTTACTTCTCTGTAACCACAAAAATAAACAGAATCATCAAATATTTCTATATCTGAAACTATTAGATTAGGATCATTGAGAAACCCTTCAAAAATTCCACTTCCATTTTTCCAAACTCTGAAAGCGTAATTATTTGTTCCTAACTTATTTGTTGAAGTTAATAAATGATTAAAATCATATTCCTCTATACATTGCGTATTCTCATCACTTTGCAATACTTGTTCATAAAGCAATATGCTTTCATTATTTATCCAATCTTGTGCTTGTGTAAATGTTATACTCACAAGCAACAATATTAATGTTAAAATCTTTCGCATAATTCTATGAATTTTAAAGCCTATTAAAAATTTAATTTCTCTTTGCTTTGATTGGATTTATTTTAACGATGTTTGATCAAAGCGAGAGTGAAAGCAAACATCTTTATTTGCTTAAATTATTCTTGCAAAGGTAGGTTATGCATTTGAAGATTTGCATAATATTTAATATTGTTTTGCAAAGATAAAAATATTTCTTTGAATAAAAAAAATAAAGCAAAGAAATAAAAAATTATTTTAAAGAAATAAAAAAATAAAACAAAGAAAGGTCGAAAGTTTTTTAAGCTTTCGACCTTTTAAGTATAGATTAACTATATTATAGCTTATTATCCTTTGTATGCTATTGTTTCTATTTCTACTAATACACCCATTGGTAATTTTTCTACTGCGTATGCTGCTCTTGCAGGCAACATTTCGTTGTAGTATTTTGCATATACTTCGTTCATTGCAGCAAAATCGTCCATTGAGTTCAACAAACAAGTTGTTTTTACTACGTCTTTGAAACTGTATCCTGCTTCTGTTAGGATTGCTTCAATATTTTTGAAAACTTGTTCTGTTTGTTCTTTTATTGTTTCAGGGATTTTTCCTGTTTCTGGATTAACTGGAATTTGTCCTGAAATGAATAACATTCCGTTTCCTGCCAAAATTGCTTGGCTATAAGGACCTATTGCTTTTGGTGCTTTGTCTGTGTTTATTACTTTATTCATTTTCTTATTTTTTTAAGATTATTTGTTTTGTTGCTTGTTTGTTTCCTTGTTTTATGTTCAAGAAATACACTCCGCTTTCAAATGATGAAAGATCTATTACTTTACCATTGATGTTGCAATTTGTTTCTTTTATGATTTCTTGACCTAAAACATTTGTTATTGTTAGGCTTTCTGCTTTTGCTTCATCAGAAGTGATTGTTATTTGACTTGTTGTAGGATTTGGAAGAACGGTATAGTCAAATATTGCTTCAACATCTTGAATTGAAGAGTAGTCTTTTACGTACAATGCTTTTTCTGCTGAGTATTCAGAAGGGCATTGATCTAATTGAACTTTGACTCTATATGTGTAAGTACCTTCTGTTGTTGGTGTTTCACCAGGATAGTTTCTTTCATTAAAGTTTAGTGATTCCCATGCTTGATCATCTATGCTTCTTTCCCAATCTATGATTGTTCCTCTGTAATTATTAAGTTTCAAAAGTCCTGTTTCTTCTCCTAAGGCTATTGTATCGTTGCTGATATTTTCAGAAATCATACCGCCTCTTGAAATCTTAACATCTAAAAGTACTGTATTAGAAATATGTTCTACCACTCCGTTTGAAGTAACTATTCTTCTATAATATGTAGAGTCTGTTATTGCTTCTGGTTGGTAGTTTTGGTTGGTTGATTCTTGTGTTGCGTTCACCCAAGAGCCTGTTCTACCTTTTTGTTGCCATTGATAAGTGAAGTTACCTCTACCTCCTGTTGGTTCTGTTCCTGTTAAAAGTTGAGGAGTTTCGCCTAAACAAAATGCTTGATTAGAAGAAATCACATTGTTTTCAATCGCTGGGAAAGTGGTTGTAAAGCTACGTCTTGTTCCGTATGCAGTTCCTAATGTTGTTGTTAAATATGCTTTAAAGTAATAAGTCATTCCTTCTGTTAAAGTGTCGAATGTAAAATAGAAAACATTATTAGCATCTGTACTATCTGGTTGAATCATAGTTGCAGATTCAAGAGTTAATTCATTATTTTCATCAGTAGAAACAATGAATCCTTTTTCTACAAGTTCGCCTTCTCCTAAGTTAATAATTTTTCCTTTTATTGTTGCATGAGTAGAATCAACTCCTGTTGCGGCTTGTGTTAATAAAGTTCCTAATCCACTTGGTGTGTTGAATTGTTTTACTTCTCCGTATGAGGTTCCTGTGGCACTTTCTGCGTATGCACGGTAATAGATTGTTGAAGAAGGAACAAGTCCTGTTAACTCAACAGTAAATGTTTCATCTGTTGAATTTGATACGTTTGTTGTTATGCTATCTTGATCCAAATCTCTCAATGCTTGTTGGCTAATGCTCCAAACTGCTCCTCTTTCGCTGATTGTAGAATCTCCATAATAAAGAATTGTACCTGAAACAGTCGCTGAGATTGAAGTAATAGTAGAAGATGTAACTGCTCCTGTACTTACAGCAGGAAGGTTAGACATAAAATTGAATGTAATTACAGTATCGTTTTGGTATTGAATGCTTGTGATTGGTTTATTTGTAGGTGTTCCATTCATAAGTGTATTTGCAGGAGTTGTTGTATTGGTAAAGTTGGAATTTCCTGAAGTTCCAGGGAATGGAGCGTTAGCAGTTTCTGTATGTCCATTGTTTCCTGTTGCTGGAACAATATACCAACCTCTGTTATTTGGTGTTACATTTATGTCATTCCACTGATTTTCCAACCATCTATCTAATCTGTTTTGTTGAGCGTGATAAATCAACATTCCTTCTCCCGGAATATAAGCGTCCCATCTTGTTTTTCTACGGTGTTCAAGCATTAAAAATTCATTATCGTTTCCTAAATCAATCTTATAGAAAACTGATGAGTCGTTAATTGCAGGCAAATACAATCCATTTGCTCCTTCTGTTAAAACTATTGGTTGAGCCCAATTAGCAATTTGTCTTTCCAATCCTGTTAATCCAGCAGGGGTTGCACAATTGTTAAGATATGAACCAGATGACATCAAATCCCAATCACCAGGAACTACGGCTTGTCCATTTGAGCCAGTGTAATCTGTGTCGTAAAAGTCAGGAAATCCTAACACGTGACCAAATTCGTGGCAGATTGTACCGATTCCGTCCATTGAAACAGAGTTTCTCTTTTCTGCTGAACAAGAATATGGTCCAAATCTTACGTTATCTTTTACAATATTAGGGCTTACACTACTTCTATGAGGCCAAATTTCGTTATCATTTCCTGTTGAACTTTCAGGAGTTCCTGCAAAAATAATGTGAATCGCATCAACTCTGTTATCTCCATCATTATCGTAATCAGAAAAATCTACATCTGGATTTGCAGCATCTATTGCGTGACGAACAAAGTAGTCCATATTTTGATCGCTTCCATAAGAATTGTTTCCTCCATAGTAAGCCATTGTATTAGGTAATGTATATGGACCTGCAACATCAATATCCATTATAAATTGTCCATCAGAATTATCTTTATAATAATCTTTTACAGATCCTGTTCCGTTGTAATTTTCTGCACTTACAAGATCTACAAAGTTTTGATTAGTATAAGTAAATGGTTTATCGCTGAATCCTACAAGTATAACCAAGAGTTTTACTGTTCCTATTGAAGGATATTTTGCATCGCTATTAGCAGGACGTGATGCAGGTGCGTTTTGTTTTTTTAACTCTATTTGTCTATCAGAATAAAACAAGTTTACAGGAAGAGTTGATAGGAATGCTATTTCTTCTCCACTGCGTTCATTCGCATTTGAAGCGATATATTTCGATGCAACCAAATCTCCATTTTCATCTAATACACCATAAGTGAATATTCCTTCGCTGTTTCTCACCAAAGTGTATTGATCTAAGGTTGTAGCCCAATTTACATACTCATCTCCGCCAAGAACAAAAGTCAAAGTCTTGCCATTTGGTTGGCGAACAGTAACTGCTTGTTTGTTTGCTGGAATTGCAAATGCTCCTATGCTGATTGTAAGCATCAACACAACGAGCGTCATCATTTTCAATAATCTTTTTCTCATCTTTTTTCTTGTTATTTTTTCTACTATTTCATTAATATCAATTTAATATCTTTAACTATTTTTTTAGTAGTTTTATTTTCTATTCTTAATATATATGCTCCATTTGACAAATTTTCTATTGGAAGGTTTAATTTTTCATCAGCTGTTTCAAACATTATAATCTCTCTTGCGTTTGAGTCAAAAATCCTTATAGTTAAACGATCTTGATTTGCATTATTTAAGTGTGCGTGTCCTCTACTTGGATTTGGATAAACAAAATACATTTCTCCGCTTTCAATTTCTTCTAATGACACATCTTGAATAACATTTATCTTCAAGGTATCGGAATATGCTATCGGACATTCATTTAATTGAACAACTGCTCTTAAATAAACAGTATCTAAAAGACTTGGATTGTATAGTAAATTAGTGTCTTGTTCCGAGTTTGCAATAGTATGCCAATTAAAGTCTTGATTTGCCTCTTGCCAAGAAAGGATTTCACCTTTATGAGATTTCAAACGCAAAGTATCTTCTTCACTACTAATCCATTCTGTCTTTGCTTCTATTTTTCCCCCTTTGGATTTAAGGACGTTCATCTCAACAACATTACTTTCATCTCTTATTGCAAGCGAGAAAACCACACGTCTGAATGATGTTGTTTCGCTAAGAGTTCCAACTACATAGTCTTTTACATTCCCTTCTTCTTCAATATCTTCCCATGCTTGTCCATTTACTTTTCTTTGCCATTGATATGTAAAATTACCTTGTCCTGCTTGTGGCTGACTTCCAAGAATCATTCCAAAATCTGAGCCTTCACAAAGAGTAGCACCTCCTGTTATCACATTATTTTCAACAGGTATAAAATCGGTTGTTGCAGATTTTTGAGCAGCATACTTTATTCCAAGAGCGGTTATTGCATAAGTTCTAAAATAATACTTAGTTGCTTGTTCAAGACCTGTGAGTTGAGTTGTAAAATTATCAAGTTCTCCAACAAAACTAATAACATTTGTAGTTGTATCAGGGTTTTGAGTTGTTGAATAACATATTCCATATTCTAAAATAGGGAAATCTCCCGCAACTAATACTCCTCCTCCAACTGTCATTGAAGTTAAATCAATATTTGTTGCTGAATTTGTTTTCAAAATAGGTTGTCCGTCAACAGTAGTAAAGGTTTTTGCTTGTCCATAAGCAGTGTCATAATCTGAAATATAAGCAGTTCTATAATAATATGTTTTTGCATAAGATAAATTTGTTAAGATTGCAGAAAGAGTGTCTGCATTAAACTCATTTGCTTCAAAAAACTGCTCGGTAGAAAAGTCTTGTAAAGTATCTAATGCAAAGCCTTTGAAATTATAATCATACACCCCTTCATAAATTTCAATACCTTTTACTTTATATGAAGTATTTGAAAGTTTTATACTTCCATGAACAGTTTCCACTATTGCAGAAGAATCCGGTATCATAAAGCGAAAACGAATACAATTATCACTTGTATCTCTTGTAATGCGAGTTATAGGTTTATTTAAAGTCTCTCCGCTCCATAAAATACTATTTGGAAGAGAATAATCGGTGAAAAAGTTATTGTATTGTGCAGAAGGGAAAACGTCTGTTGAAAGTGTGCTCTCATCATCGTTTCTATCCGCTTCTTCAATGTCATATTTTTGATAATTAGGGTCGCAATTTATATTATAATCTCCCTCTTGCTTAACGTGAAATATCAATCCACCGCTATTAGGTATGTATGTATCCCATGAAGATTGTTGTCTGTTTTCAAAAATAAAAAACTCATTTTCGTATGGCGTAGTAATAATATACGCTTTGTTGCTATCCATAAGAGGAGGCAACACATATTCTCCTGCAAGAGAAAGTGTGTCAAGTTCTAACCAATTCAAACGATATTTTTCGTAGGCAGTAAAAGATGCAGGTGTATTACTATAATTATTATAACTGCCCGATGCCATAATACTCCAAGTATTTACTGCTGTTGCTTGTCCTCCCGAGCCTTCGTAATCAGTATCATACAAATCAGGAAGACCTAAAACGTGTCCAAACTCATGACAAATTGTTCCTATTCCGTCCATTCCAGAACCCATTTTTTCAGCAGAACAAGAATAATCTTTCAATCTCACTCCGTCAAAATCAATATCAAGAGAATCATAAGAATAAATACTCCAACGATGTGGCCAAATAGCATCACTTTCTCCTGTTGAAGCCTCACCTGCTCCTGCAAAAATAACGTGAACTGCATCAACAATTCCGTCATTATTCATATCAAATTGAGAAAAGTCCACATCATTATCTGCTAATGCACACGCCTCTGACACCATCTCTTTTGGATTTACGTCAGAAAAAGAAGGGCCTGTCGCACCATAATACGCCATAGGTTGAGACAATGTATAAGGCCCAACAACCGTAGGATTCAAATTCAAACTCCCAAAAGAAACATCATAATAGTAATCTTTCACACTACCTGTTGCACCATTACGATTATATCCCGGCTGAGAAGCCAAAGAATCAAAATCTTCCCTTGTATAAGTAAATGCCCTATCGGCAAAAGACACTAAAACAATTAACAAATTATTATCTCCAACTGTTGGATAATTGGTTTCTATTTTTTGAAATGGTGCTTTTCTACTTGTTATTTGACTATCGGAAAAAGTTAAACGCTTATTTATTGAAGCAAGAAAGTCTATTTCTGCTTTCGTTCTTTGATTTGGGTTTGATGCTAAATAAGAAGATGCTGTTAAATCTCCATTTTCATTAAGGTAAGCATAACAGTAATCTCCATTTTTATTCAAAAGCAAGGTGTAATTATCAACCGAACGAGCAAAATTAACGAACTCATCTCCTACTAAATAAAAATCCAACAATCTATTATCAGATTGCCTTTTTGATTTCATTGTAGTATCGGCAGGAACTGCGAATGCTTGCAATGAAGCAAAGAAAAAAACTATTAAAACAAAGAAATATTTTCTTAATTCAAAGCTTCTATTCATTATTTTATTGTATTAAATTTTAATTTAAGGGGGCAAAAATACAACAAAATTAAATTTCCACAAAATTGAAAGCAAAAAAAAGGAGCAATCCTTTTAAAGAATTGCTCCTTGAAATGTTATCTTTTGTTATTACTTACTAACAACAAATTTCTTAGTTTGTTTTTCACCATTAACGTTCAAAGTATAGAAATATGTTCCGTTTGCCAAGTTAGCAGTGTTTACATTAACTGTGTAGTTAACACCTGCATTTTGGTTTCCTTCTTCCATATTCATAACTACTCTACCCATTAAGTCTGTGATAACGATGCTTACATTACCTGATTTATTCAAAGAATAAGATATTGTTGCATTGTCAGTAGCAGGGTTAGGATAAGCGTTCAATGAAGAAGCAACTGCTATTTCTTCTGATAATGAACGAGTAGAAGCATCTCCTATAATCATGTGGATAAGTGGAGTTTTTCCATCGCAATATTCAGGGAAATAGAATTTACCACCCCAAGCATAGGTTGCTGATGCAGGTAAACCAGGAGTGAATACCAACATTACTGATTGATGGTAGTTTGTACCAGGTCCAAATGTTCCAATACGAGGGTCATCAGCAGCAATCATAAATCTACCGTTAGAAACCATTCTATAGCAAGCATAGTAAGTTTCACCAGCAACTAATTCAACGCTATTTTTGAAAGGAAGATAGATTGAACGGAATTGATCAGGAGTGATAACGTCTAAGAAATCAGGATCTGTGCATAATCCGTTGTTAAGATCTGATTGTTGTAAAGTGTAAACTTCTGATTCAACAGGAACATCCCAAGCGTCCATAACTTCAACAACTAATTCATCTAATGTTTCTGCTTCCCAGTTGATTTTTCTTAATTTACCGATGAATTGAGCACCTGCATTACAAGAGTCTAATGCTGGAACTACTTCAACTCCATTGATATATAAGTCTCTGTCTGAGTAATCTGCTGTGAAAGGAATACAAACTTCATATCCAGTTCTATTCCAAGCAGCTTCATCTGTTAAGTATATGTTAGCACCGCTTCTCATAAATCCATATTTGAAGTTACCCCAACTTTCGATAAGAACGTTGCGGTCTCTTGACCAACGATAAGAACCATCTAAGTCTGCTGAAGCATCAACAACATTGAAATAAACTGTATCATCTAATGCTATTGGTGTATCAATTCCTGTTGCTGTTATTGTAGAAGCAACTGCGTATGTTCCAACAGTTCCTGAAGGCAAGTGTGTAGAACCTGCCATTAATGTAACATTTCTTCTTGCTGCATAAACTACGTCAGCACCATCTTCGCTTTCTACAATTGTTTGTGTAGTATTTCGTAATGTATCTCCTGCAGATAAGTTTACATCAACTTGTGTGTAAGTATCTTCACCGTCTTCTGTTTCTGCAAATTGGATTGAATAAATAGTGTTATTTAAAACAGCGTCATTGTAGTCTGTTCCACCTGTATTTTCAACGTCAACTGCATAAATCAATGTATCAGGAGTAATTACAGCAGGTAGGTTGTGATATCCTCCTAAGTAGTATTGAGTTTTAACAACGTCAACTCTGTGTTCAGGTATGTCTTGATATGTAACGTCATCTAAGAACCAGAAATAAGAGTGAGGTTGTCCATCTTCTCCAGCTTCGTTTGCAGGAGATGTATAACGGAATCTCAAATAAACTAAACCTCCAACTGTATTTGCATTAGGAGTGTTTTTAGGTAAAGTTAATCTTTTTGCTCCAATTGCTGCTTCGTTTGAGTTAATTTCCAAACCTCTTACAAAGAATTCTAATGAATCGTAAGTTGTGAAATCTGGAGTATTTGACCATTCGATGAAATAACGTTCTGAGTTAAATCTTTGAATTGCACTATTGAAATTAACGTCAATACCATTTAATTCAGTAGCATCGATTGGTTGATTAAATTGAACGTAAGCATCCATTACTCCTGTTTGCAAACCTTGTTGCCAAATAGTTAAAAGGTCAAGATAAGCAAAACCGTTATCCCAAGTTGGATTTTCATAACCATAACGTTCTGTATTGAATATCCACCAACCATCACCAGCAGGATTTTCAGAAGTTACACCTAACAACCAATAGTTAAGGTAGTCTCCTGCTATTCCGAAGAAACTATTTGTATCTGCTTGAAGATTCCAACCCCAACCTGCAACAGTGTGTGCTGCATTTGTTCCGAATGTGTAGTCAGTAGCATTAGAGAAATCACACAAAGGTTGAGCTTCTCCATCTTTTGCTGTTCTGTTCACATTCTTTTTCATCTTAACTGTTTGTCTTTCTATTTGACGAACAGTTTTCTTTTGCATTTGCGTGTCAAGCTTTTGCATACCAACTTGTGCAAACAAGCCAGTAGTTGCTAACATCAATGCTAACGCTAATAATGTTCTTTTCATTTTTTAATTGTTTTTTGTAAGTAATTAATTATTTTTCATTTTTAATCAGGTGCAAATATACAAACATTTGTATTATCTACAAACATTATTGAGTGTTTTTTGTTCATTTTTTCTTTAATTATCTTACCTTTGCACCAAAATCTTAAAAAAAATGAAGATACATTTTATTGCTATTGGAGGTAGTGCTATGCATAATTTAGCAATTGCCCTAAAACAAAAAGGATATCAAGTGAGTGGTTCTGACGATGAAATTTTTGAACCTGCTAAATCTCGTTTAGATTCCTATGGTTTATTGCCAGAAAACATAGGTTGGTATCCCGAAAAAATAAGTAGTGATTTAGATGCTGTTATTCTTGGAATGCATGCAAAAGAAGATAACCCCGAACTTTTAAAAGCAAAAGAGATTGGAGTAAAAATTTTCTCTTACCCTGAATATCTTTACGAAGCAAGTAAAGATAAAACAAGAATAGTTGTTGGCGGTTCGCATGGAAAAACAACTATAACAGCGATGATTCTTCACGTAATGCAAAAACTTGGAATAGAAACCGACTATATGGTTGGAGCAAAACTTGAAGGATTTGATGTGATGGTAAAAATGAGTGATGCTAAATATATGGTATTAGAAGGAGATGAGTATCTTTCTTCAACTCTTGACCGCAGACCAAAGTTTCATCTATATAAGCCAAATATTGCAATAATAAACGGAATCGCCTGGGATCACATAAACGTCTTTCCTACCTTTGATATGTATGTTGAACAATTCAAAATCTTTGCAGATAAAATAGCAGAAAATGGTAGTTTAGTATATTTCCAAGATGATGAAAACATTTGCAAAATAGCAAAAGGAGTAAGGAAAGATATAAAAACATTTCCTTATAGAGAATTACCACAAGAAATAGTAGAGAAATATCCTTTGCAAATATTTGGCAAGCATAATTTAATCAATCTTAATGCTGCAATGACAGCACTTGAACAAATAGGAGTTAAAAGAGAAGATTTTCTTTCTGCGATTCAATCTTTTAAAGGAGCGTCTAAGCGATTGGAATTAGTGAAAAAAAATAATAAACAAGCGTTTTATACCGACTTTGCACACTCTCCTTCAAAATTAAAAGCGACTGTTGAGGCGATGAAATCACAATTTCCTGATAGAAAACTCACTGCTGTTATGGAACTACATACTTTTTCTTCTCTAACAAAAGAATTTCTTGTACAATATGCTCACACAATGGACTTGGCAGATGAGACAGCAATCTATTTCAATTCTCATGCTCTTGAACTCAAACGTCTTCCAAACCTTGACAAAGATTTAATTTATTCTTGCTTTCAAAAAGAAGGATTGCGAGTTTTAACAACAAAAGAAGATATTGAAGCATTTGTAATAAATAATAGTAAAAACAACGAAAACATTTTAATGATGTCTTCAAGCACCTTTGACGGATTGGACTTAAAGGCATTAGCAAACAAAATAATAAAGGAATAATAATGGCAAAATTTAAAATAGGCGACAAAGTAAAATTTTTGAGTTCAGAAGGAGGCGGAATAATAAAAGGATTCTCTGCAACAAACGTAGCGAATGTAGAAGTTGATGGATTTGAAATACCAACAATGGTTTCTGATTTGGTATTAGACTACTGCGAAGACGATGCCGGCAAATTCTTCTGCACAAAACAAGAAGAAAATCAATCCATCAAACAAGAGGAACAAACATACGCTCCTTCATACTCCGATGACAGCAGAATAAGTCCATTATATCTAAACGCCATTGGAAGAAAGCAAGAAGAAGGTCTTTATCTTTGTTTTGTACCTGAGGATCAAAAATGGTTTATATCAGGAGACATAGACGTATATCTTATAAACAATTCTCAAAATCGCATAATTTACTCAATCCTTCTATTAAAAGAAGACGGATTTGTATCAGAAGACTTTGGCACATTGGAGAAAATGGAGAAAATTCACCTTGAAACCATATCTCGCGAACAAATCAGCAAATGGGAAAAAGGAGCAATTCAAATTCTTTTCCACAACGACAAAGACACAAAAGTGTTAATGCCTTGCAATTGCGAATTAAAACTAAGAGGAAGCAAATTTTTCAAAGAGGGTTGCTATGTTGAAACAGGATTTTTCTCAGAAAAAGCCCTTATGTATGAAGTTTGCAAAATGATAACAATCTCTCCATTTGTGCAAACAAGCATAGTAAAAGAAGAAGACAAAATAACAAAAGAAGAAAACCTTGTTGTAAATGTAGCAAAGCGAGCATACACGAATACTTTTCTTGACAAACACTTAGTAAATGCTAACACTGCTGAAATAGATCTTCACATAGGCGAATTAGTTGAGGATTATTATTTGTTAGAAAATGACCAAATGCTAAAAATTCAATTAGAATATGCTCGCAAATGTCTAAATGAAGCAATCATTCAAGGAATAAGTAAAATCATTTTCATACACGGAGTAGGACAAGGCATATTAAAATCAGAACTAATCAAGGAATTAAACAAATATCAAAACATTCACTACTTTGATGCCTCAATGGCAAAATATGGAGTAGGTGCAACAGAAGTCTATATAGGTAAAAGAGAATAAAAAAATTAAAGGAGTGATTAATTCACTCCTTTAAATATTCTGTTCCAACGTACTTTCTTGAATAAAGAGGACATATCTTTATTAAACGACATCCATACTACCGATGCTTTTCCTACGATATGATCCTCAGGGACAAATCCCCAATATCTTGAATCCGCAGAATTGTGACGATTATCCCCCATCATAAAGTAATAATCCATCTTAAAGGTGTATTCGTCTCCTATTTTCGCTTCTTGTTTTTCAAAAACTTTGATTACCCTTTCATACATTGCAAAATTCTCGTGCGTTAGTTTTATTTTCATACCTTTCTTTGGAATCAACACAGGCCCATAATTATCATTATTCCAACCTAAATTAGTATAAGGAAACATATTTGGATCATTAAAACCTTTTCGTGTAATGACAGGCAAGATTTTTTCTACATTTTGATTTTTCTTCAACTCTTCAATAATTTCTTTTGAAAGAGGAAGCGTTGCATAGTTTCTTAAATTATTTATTTCAATAGTATCTACACCTGCTTGTAAAAGAAAGTTTTGTTTGTCATAAATATCAGGGTGAATAAATAGCTTGCAAGAATATCTTGTCTGCTGTCCTGAAAGCATCACATCTTCATTCAAAGGTTCTACCTCTACGAAAGGATTAGTTGCAAGAGTTTCTATTTGTTGTTCTGTAAGCGAAAGATAATAGAAATAATACATCATTGCCATATCTTCTTTGCTAATACCTAACTCCAATAATTCTCTTTCGTTTAACGGAGAATTATCCTTAGTAATTATTCTATGTGTTAATTGATAATCTTCTGGATTTTCTATTGGTTTTCCATTGATATGTACAACTGCGTTCTCTATTGAAAGTGTTTCACCAGGCAGACCTATACAAGTCTTAATAAAGTTTTCTTTTTTATCAATAGGACGAGATATTATCTCTCCAAACTCTTCCTTACTATTCCACACCCTATCTCTTCCATATCTTCTAATAAGTGAATAATAACTTTCATTTGATTGATAAAAAGTCGAAACCGTATCACCATCAGGATAATTAAAGACAACTGCATCACCACGTTTAACCTTTCCAAAACCAGGTAAACGATGATAATCAAGTTCAATCCAATCAAGATAACTCTTTGTATTCAATCCTGGAATAGTATGATGCATAAGAGGTAAAGCAAGAGGAGTATTAGGAACTCGCGGACCGTATGCAAGTTTTGAAACAAACAAACAATCTCCTACCAACAAACTTTTCTCCATTGAAGAAGAAGGTATCATATAACTTTCAAAGAAGTAAGTTCTAATTACGCTTGCCGCTACTATTGCAAAAACAATAGAATCAATCCAATCTCTTAATTGAGAAATCTTAATAACAGGCAAATCCTTAGGGTGTGTATATATTTCTTTCTTAGAAAAACCAAGTATTGGCAATATCACAAAAGGAACAATGATAGAACACAACTGATACCAAAAACCATTCTTTTTAAAACACTTACATGTTTCAACAATCATAAGCATCACAATAAAAACATTAAGGAAAGGTATAAGAACATACAACAACCAATACTTCGGTTTATCAATAATCTTTATCCAAATCCAAAGATTCCATATAGGAATAAGAGTAAAATAGCCTTTATAACCTGCTTTTTCAAACACTCTCCAAAGACCTGCAATACTTAATGCAAAACCTAATAATATCAATATCAAATAAATATCCATAAATAATATATTTTTTAAAATAAAACTTTAATTTTAACGTTAGAGATAAAATAAATATTGTAAAAACTATGAAAAAAATCACCTTAATTACGTTCTTATTATGCAGTTGTTTTGCCTTTTCACAAAACGATACACTTCGTTATGCAACTGCAAAGACAAACCAAACCCTTGCTTTAATCAATTATTTCTACACCGACACTGCCAATATCGAAAGAATAAGCGAAAAAGGAATTGAAGCAATGTTAAAAGAACTCGATCCTCACTCAGTTTTCATAACAAAAGATGAAGTAAAAAAAATGAACGAACCATTAGAAGGCAATTTTGATGGAATAGGAGTTAGTTTTCAATTACTAAATGACAGCATTCACGTAGTAGAAGTAATAAGCGGAGGACCTGCCGAAAAAGTAGGAATGCTTGCAGGAGATATAATAATAAAAGTAGATGACAAGCCTTCAACAGGCGATACTATAAAAAACGATTGGGTATTCAAAAACCTAAGAGGCGAAAAAGGAACAAAAGTAAAAGTAAGCGTTAAACGAGCAACACGAAAAGAACCGATAGTTTTCAATATCACAAGAGATAAAATACCTATCCATTCCATAGACACTTGGTTTATGCTTGAAGACTCCATAGGATATATAAGATTAAACCGTTTTGCACAAACCTCTACTGATGAATTTGTTGAAGCAGTTAAAGACCTCAAACAACAAGGAATGAAAGACCTCATATTTGATTTAAGAGGAAACGGTGGAGGATATTTAAACATTGCCTTTGAAATTGGAGACCATTTTCTCTCAGGCAACAAAACAATCGTTTACACACAAGGCTTACATTCCCCTCGCCAAGACTATAACGCACAAAAAAAAGGTGTATTTGAAGAAGGAAAACTCATAATTCTTGTAGATGAATACACTGCAAGTGCAAGCGAAATAGTAAGTGGAGCAGTACAAGATTGGAAAAGAGGAACAATCATAGGACGTCAAACCTTCGGCAAAGGATTAGTTCAACGTCCTTTCACACTTGAAGACAAAAGTCAAATACGCCTTACGACTTCAAGATACTACACACCAAAAGGACGATGTATTCAAAAACCATACGAAACATACGAAAAAAATTCCGATACCACAGGAGATTGGGGAATAATCCCTGATATAAAAGTTGAAGCAGACACTTCACGAGCAAGCGACTATTTAATAAATCTACGTTCCAAAGGATTATTCAACACTTTCACACTTAATTGGGTAGAAAAACACAGAGACGATTTCCTAAAAAAAGCACCAGACTTTGCAACCTTTGAAAAAGAATACGAAAAGCTTGGATTATTACAAGAATTTGAAAAATACGCAAAACAAGAAGGCGTTGAAAAAACACAAGTAAAAAAACAATGGGTGAATCAAATAGTAATGAATTACCTAAAACAAGAAATAGAAGACTCCACACAAGTATTTAATAGTTACGAAGATTACGCAAAAGACCTAAGTAGCAAAGACAAACTCGTAAAAGAAATAATTGAAAAAGCAAAAGAAGAAGACACTAAAATGCAAGAAATGAACAAAAAAAGCGAAACATACATTGCCCTCACACTAAAAGCACTTATTGCCCGCAATCTATACGGAGTAAAATATTTCTATATGTGTACAAAAGAAAGTGATGAAGAATTACAAAAAGCGATTGAAACTATTAAATCTGAAAACACAAAATAATCAAAACATAGCATAAAGAAAAAAGGTTTCTAAATGAATTTTAGAAACCTTTTTTCTTTGTGGTGCCACCAGGGATTGATG
>DEPQ01000088.1:32850-74676 GCA_002358855.1 Bacteroidales bacterium UBA3388 | reverse complement strand
TCGAGTCTCGTCCGGACCGCAAAGAGTTTCAAGATGATAAGTTTTGAAACTCTTTTGTTTTTATAAACACTTTACTTTTTATGCTTTCAGAAAAAACTAAGGGAATTGCTTGTGGGATTTTGTCCGCTATTTGTTATGGAATGAATCCTTTGGGTGCGTTGAATCTATATGCTGAAAATCTTTCTACAACTTCTGTTTTGTTTTATAGATTTGGCTTTGCTATTTTGATTTTAGCATTGATTATGGGTGTGAAACGCATATCTTTTCGCATAAATAAAAAAGAACTTCTTATTCTTTCTTCATTAGGTGTTTTGTTTGCAGTTTCTTCTTTGTCGTTGTTTATGAGTTTTCTTTATATGCCTGCGGGTGTGGCTTCTACTCTTTTGTTTACTCACCCTATTATGGTGGCTTTGATTATGGCTTTGGTCTTTAAGGAAAGGATTACTTCGGTTGTGGTGTTTTCTATCGCTTTGGCTTTTGGTGGAGTGTGTTTGTTGTATTATTCGGGTGAAGGAATTGTGTTGAATACTATGGGTGTGATTCTTGTTTTGCTTTCGGCTTTGAGCTATGCTTTATATATGATTGTGGTAAACAAGTCTTCTATAAATCTTCCTACTTTTAAAGTAACTTTTTATGCTTTAATATTTTGTTGGATATGCGTTAGCCTATTCTCTTTTAGCGATGAGAGTTTTGCTATTCAGCCTTTGACTAATTTTAATCAGTTGTTTTATGTTCTCTTGCTTTCGGTTGTAACAACGGTTATGTCTTTGTGTTTGATGAATGTGGCTGTTAGGATTTTGGGTTCTACTCCTACTTCTATAATGGGGGCTTTGGAGCCTTTGACTGCTGTGATTATTGGGGTATGTGTGTTTGACGAGGTGTTTAGTCTCAATCTTGCTTTGGGAATTGTCTTGATTTTGCTTTCGGTTATGCTGATTATTTTGCAAAAAAAGATAAGTAAACCAAGATTTTAATAAAAAGCCTACACTTTTGTAAGTCTTATTTTTGTTTTTTGTTTGAGTTGTGTAAAGTTTTCAACGCCTAAGATTTCGGCTTGACGGAGAAATAGTCTTGCACAAGCCTCTGCGTCTGATTCTGCTTTGTGATGATTGAGCGATATGTGTTCTTGATTGCATAAAAAGTCCAAAGAAAATTTTTCGGATTGATTCCAAACTACTCTTGCTAATTGATAGGTGCATAAGTATTTGGAATTTGGTTTTGAAAGACCGTAATGCAAAAGAGTTTTCCTTAATACGTTTATGTCAAAGGAGGCATTGTGTGCTAAGATTACTTTGTTTTCTAAAAAAGGAGAGATTTCTTGCCACAAAGTGTTAAATTCTGGTTGGTTTTCTACATCTTCTTTGTGTATTCCATGGATTCGTTGTGCGTAGAAATGAAAATAAGGGAAGCATATCGGTTTTATTAACCAATTTTTTGTGCAAACAACTTGTGAATTTTCTACTACCGTTAGCCCTAAGGAGCAAGGTATGTATTTGTCTGCTGTTTCAAAATCTATGCTTACGAAATCAAACATTTTTTTCAAAAAAATAGAAGGGAAGATGTTGCTTCCCTTCTATATGTTGTTATTGTTTTTTTTTATTTTTTAAAGTTTGCTAATCCTTCGTCAAGGAATTTTACAAAGTTATTTATGTCTCTGTCGTATGATTTTGGTTCTTTTGTAAGTAGGTTGCCGTCTGCGTCCATTAAAACATAAAGTGGTTGTGCGTTTTCGTTGAACACCTCTATTTGATAGTTATGATTTTTCTTTCCAAGTGTCTTGATTGTTTTTCCATCTTTTGTTGTTACCCATTCGCTTTCTGGCAATTCTATTGTGTTTACGTCTGCATAAAGTGCTACCATTATGTATTCTTCTGTCAAACGTTGTTTTACTTGTGGATCAACCCATACATAATTTTCCATTTCACGACAATTAGCACAAGTTTTTCCTGTAAAGTCAATAAAGATTGGCTTTCCTACTTTTTTAGCGTATGCTTTTGCTTCTTCCAAATCAAAGAATCCTTCAAATCCTGTTGGTAAATGTAAGTCTTTTGCGTATTTTCTATCGACAGGAAGTGATGAAGTGTTTGCTGAAACTGTTGCATTTTCTGCATTTATTCTGATAAGGTCAAAGTCTTGTGTTGTTTGAGGTGGGATATATCCTGAGATTGCTTTCAAAGGTGCTCCCCATAATCCTGGAATCATATAAACGACGAATGAGAAAACAATCAATGAAAGGAATAAACGTGGTACTCCGATTTTTTCAAGCGGTGCATCGCCTTTGAATTTTAGTTTTCCAAGTAGGTAGAATCCTAACATTGCAAATGTAACTATCCATAATGCAAGGTATGTTTCTCTATCTAATATTCCCCAACCTGCTGAAAGGTCTGCCATTGAAAGGAATTTCAATCCTAATGCTATTTCTATGAAACCGAATACTATTTTTACTGTGTTTAACCACGCTCCTGATTTCATATTTTTTAGCACTGAAGGGAACATTGCAAGGATTGTGAAAGGAAGTGCAAATCCTAATGCAAATCCTATCATAGATATTAAGAATACATAACTATTGCTTGAACCAGATGCCATTTCTATTAGTGCTGCTCCAAGGATTGGACCTGTACATGAGAAAGAAACTAAAACGGTTGTTAGGGCTATGAAGAAGGTTCCTAAATATCCTCCTTTATCTGCTTGTTCGTCTGATTTGTTTATTAGTTTTGAAGGCATTGTTAGTTCAAACAATCCAAAGAATGAGAATGCGAATATCATAAATATTACAAAGAATATTAGATTTGGCACCCAGTGTGTAGAGATTATGTACATTGCGTTTGGTCCAAGTATGAGTGTGAGAATCAATCCTAAGACTGTGAACATAAAGATGATGCTTCCTCCAAAGAAATATGCTTGTCTTCTTGCTTTGCGTTTAGATGTGTTGCCTTTCATAAAGAAAGAAATTGTCATTGGTATCATTGGGAAAACGCAAGGTGTAATTAGGGCTAATAATCCTGCGGTAAATGAAACAAAGAATACGGTCCAGAATGATTTGTCGTTAGTTGCTACTTCTTTTTCTGTGCTTGCTTGTTCTATTGTAGTAGTTTCTTTTTCTACTTCTTTGTTTTCTGTAACTAATTCAGTTGATGTTTCCGTTGTTTCTGCTATTTCTTCTGTGTTAGCAACAATTGCTTCTGTGATTGTAGGATTTCCTTTTACGTTAAACGAAAATTCTACATCTTCTGGTGGAATACAACTTCCTTTTTCGCATAGTTGGAAGTTTACGTTTCCTTTTATTTGAAAGTTTTCTTTACCTTTTACTTTTATTCTTTGTGTAAAGGTTACTTTGTTTTTGAAGTATCTTGTTGTGTCCTTTGCAAACGGGTCGTATTCTGCTATTGGTTTTGGACTTTCTTTTACATTTCCAATTTTTTCATAGTTTCCATTTTTTTCAAATGTAAATACGATTGGATTTTCTGTTCCTTTTGTGTGTTGAGAGTAGATGTGCCAATCTCCACTTAATGAACATTGCATTACTAATTCTGAAATTGAATCATTGATTCTTTTTGTTTTAAAGTCCCATTTTGCTGGTTGTTGTGCAAAAATATTAGAACAAACTAATACTAATGCGAATAAGGTCAATACTAATTTTTTTCTCATTTTTATTTAATTTATTTTATTTACTTAACCAAATAGATGGATTCAAGTGATGCGTTCCTTTAAATATTTGAAATTTATATTCACTTACTCCATCTTCGTTTGTACTTACTATTCCGATTGTTTGTTTTGTGTCTACCTTTTGTCCGTTCTTTACACTGACACTTTTAAGGTTTGCATATACACTCATATATTCACCGTGTCGAATAATGACAACTAATAATCCGTTTGGACCTTTTGCAATTCTTGATACTTCTCCTTTAAAAATTGATCTGACCGAAGAGCCTTTTGTTGTTCTTATGTCAATACCTTTGTTTTCTATAACTGCACCTTTTACTTCTGGGTGTTTGTGTACACCATATTGAGATACTATTACGCCTTGTGAAGTTGGCCAAGGAAGTTTTCCTTTGTTTGCTTCAAAACTGCTTGATAATGCAACTTCTTCTGGTGTGGTTGCTATTGTATAATTTTTCTTTTTGGCTGTTTCTATTGCTGCTTTGTTTGCTGCAACTTCTTTTGAGTTTCCAGAAGTGGATTTAGCCTCCATTTGTTTTTTCTTTTTTGCTGCTAATTCTTGTTGTTTCTTCACTTCCGCAGCAATTGCATTGTCAATTTGTTGTTGAAGTTTTTTTACTTGTTTTTGTTTGTCCTGTAAGTTTTTTGCTAATTGCTTTTCTTTCTTTTGTAGTTGATTGACTGTTTTTTGTTTTTCTTTCTTTTCTTTGTCTAAGGCGTTAGAATTTTTTAATTCTTGTTGAAGTAATTTTTCTTGATTATTGCGTTTTAGCTCCAATTCGTTGGTTCGCTTTGATAGTTCATTGGTTTTTGATTGGATTTGTGTGAGTTTTTCTTTTTGTAAGTCGCCAAATTGACGGAAAAATATGTATCGTTGATATGCTTCTTTATAATCTTTTGACGAAAATATAAACAATAATTTGTCAGTGTTTGTTTTGTTTTTCTGTGCATAACGAAGCATTTGTGCATAGCTTTCTTTCAATACCGCTATTTCTTTACATAATTCTCCAATTGATTGCTGAGTACTTTTTATTTCGTTATTCAGCATTCCCATTTGAGAATTTATATTTTTAATTAACTTTTTTCGTTGTGCGATTTTTTTCTCCAAAACTCTTAACTCCGATGTAGACATTTTTTTTGTTTTTTTTGTCTCATTTAAGATTTTATTCATCGAAGCGATTTCTTTTTCTAATTTTATTTTTTCTTTTTCAAGTTTGTTTCTATCTTGAGAATAGAGGTTAAATGGCAAAACTATTATACTTAGAATCAGTATAATAATAAACCTTTTTACTTGTTGGATATTTGTTTTGAAACTATAATTACTTTTTTTCATATTCAAGCGTCAAAATTACAAACTTTTACTGAAATATCGCGAACTTTAAGATTATTATTTTAGACTAAATCAATTCTTGACGTAAGGCATCTTGCTTTATAAAGATGAATAAAAGGAATGTAAAGGCCCACAAAGAAGACCCTCCATAGCTTATGAATGGTAAAGGAATACCTATGACAGGCAAAAGACCGATTGTCATTCCTATGTTAATGAAAAAGTGAAAGAATATTATGCTTGCCACAGAGTATCCATAGATTCGAGCAAATTTTGAACGCTGTCTTTCTGCCATCTTTATAAGTTTTGCACATAAAGCAATGAATAAAACTACTGTTAGAGAAGAACCTACAAATCCCCATTCTTCTCCGATTGTGCAAAAAATGAAATCTGTATCTTGTTCGGGAACAAAGTTGAATTTTGTTTGTGTTCCGTTTAAGAATCCTTTACCTAATACTCCTCCTGAACCGATTGCAATTTTACTTTGATTGACATTGTATCCGACTCCTTTGAAATCTTCTTTTTTACCAAGCAAAACCTCTATTCTATCTTTTTGGTGAGGTTCTAAAACGTTTTCAAAAACAAAATCTACTGCCAAAGTGAATAAAGATGCTCCAACAAAGGTGCAAATAAACACCCAAATATTCAATTTTCTTATTCGTTTTCTGAGAAAAAGGAAGGCCCCAAAAATTAAAACAAAGTAAATACCAATTAGTAAATATTGATTTACAAGCAGGGCTAATATAAATAATAAAATGCAAGCTGCTCCTATTATTAAAATATAGGAAGACATTCCTTCTCTAAACAAGACAAAAACAAAGGAACAAAAGACTAATGCTGATCCTGTGTCGTTTTGTAATAGGATTAGCAACATAGGGATAAATATTATAGTGATTGCAGCAATTCGTGTTTTCCATTTTTTGAAATCTGCTGTGACTGATGATAGTGTTTTTGCTAATGCTAATGCTGTCGCTCCTTTTGCAAATTCGGAGGGCTGTATTCCAAATTCTCCAATACCAAACCAAGATTTTGCTCCTTTCGTTTCTGAACCTATAACTAAGACAGAAACCAACATTAGTATGAAAATCCCGTATATTATATAAGATGTTTGAGAGAAAAATTTAGGGTCTAAAAGTAAAACAAAGAATGCTATTAAAAGAGATGCTCCAATCCATATCATTTGCTTGCCATAACGAGAAGAAAAGTCAAAAATACTATTAGCATCTCCATCATATACCGCAGCGTATATATTTATCCAACCAAAGATTATAAGTAAAAAATAAATACCTATTACTCCCCAATCAATATTTCTAAGTAAACTTTTATTTTTTCTATCCATTATTTTTATAATTCAAAGGAAAAATTTATTTTTTCTTTGTTTTAATTTTTCTTTTCAAAGGAAGTGGCTGACAAGGATTTGTTTCAATGTAGTATTTTTCCATTTCCTCTCTTTCAACCGTTCCTCTAATATGTTTTTCTACTATTAGGCTTGCAATAGGTGCTGCCCAAGTGCCGCCACCACCTTGTGCGTTTTCTATATATACTGCAACGGCAATTTGAGGATTATTTTTAGGAGCAAAACAGATAAAAACAGAGTGGTCATCTCCTATATTTTCTGCAGTTCCTGTCTTCCCACATACAGCAATGTCTTCTATTCTTGCTCTTCTTGCAGTCCCTCCTCCTTCATGTACTACTCCATACATTCCTTCTACTGCAATATCCCAATAATCTGAAGCAATCATGCTATAATGCTTTTCCGAATATTTTTTGTACTTTAATTTTTGAGTTTCATCTCCAAAATTTCTAACTATATGTGGAGAAATAAACCATCCTCTATTTGCAACCAAGGCTGCAAAGTTTGCCATTTGTAACGGAATTACTCCAACTTCTCCTTGACCAATTGAATTAGAATATATGGTGTAAAAATTCCATCCACTTGGATACCATTTGTTGTAAAAAGTTGTATCTGGTATATAGCCTTTTCTTGCATTTGGCAAGTCAATATCTAATCTTGTGCCAAATCCCATTCGTTTTGCGGCCTCATTCCACTGAGTTAATCCATACTTGCTATCAATTTTTCCTGTATTTGGATTTGTTTGTTGGACAACTCTTTGAAATACTCTGTAAAAATAGGGATTGCAAGACATTTTTATGGCTTCTCTAACACTGCTTGCAGAAGGGTGATTATGACAACCTACTAATCCTTTGTCACAACCAAAACCTGTGTTAGGAGTAATTACTCCCATATCTAATGCAATTAACGATTGTGCAATTTTAAAGATACTCCCAGGGGGATATTCTGCCATTAAAACACGATTAAACAAAGGTTTTGAAATGTCTTCAGATAATTTTTTATAGTTTTTCCCTCTTACGCGGCCGACTAACAAATTCGGATTGTAATAAGGGGCAGAAACAAAACATAGAATCTCTCCTGTACTTGGTTCTATTGCAACAATACAACCGCGTTTGTTAGCCATAATTTTTTCAGCATACTTTTGTAATTCTATATCTATTGTGCTATAAAGATTTTGTCCTGCAATCGCTAATGTATCGTACATTCCGTCTTGAAAAGAACCTTTTTCTCTATTATGAACGTCTACTAATGTGATTTTACTTCCCTTTTGTCCTCTCAAAATTTCTTCGTAAGATTTTTCCAATCCACTCATTCCAATATAGTCTCCTTTTTTGTAATAAGGATTTTCTTCAATTATTTTTTCATTTACTTCGCCTATATAACCTAAAATATGGCAAGCAACAGAGTCAGGGTAGAATCTAAGTGTTCTACTTTGTGCATAAAATCCTTCAAACTTATATAGTTTTTCTTGAAGTGGAGCAAAATCTTCTTTTGATATTTGTTTTTCAAATGTAGATGGAGAATATGATGAATATTTTTTTGCTTTCTCCATTTTTTTGATAAATTCTTCTTTTGAAATCTTTAAAAGTGAACAAAATTCGTTTGTGTCAATTTCCTTTACTTGGCGAGGTATAACCATTAAATCGTAAACTGCTTCGTTGTAAACTAACAATTTGCCATTTCTATCATATATTAGTCCTCTTGAAGGGTATTGTGTTACATGCCTAAGAGCATTTCTGTCAGCAAGACGTGCGTATTGATCATCAATTATTTGAAGATGAGCAAGCCTAATTATGTATATGATTCCTACAACAATAAAAATTGCTGTGATTGTAATACGTCTTGAGGAAAAAGTATCTTTCACAAAAATTCTTTCTTACAAAAATAAGTGCAAAATTACAGAAAAATATTTAGATGCGAATCAAAAATAAGAACTAAAATATGCTTAAAAAATAGCAGGCTTTTATCTTATTTTTTAAAAATATGAAATAAAATATTGTATAACGAAAATTATTTACTAAATTTGCCTTTCAAATCGTGGTAATGATGAAAAGAATATTTTTATTTTTAACTTTATTATTTGCTTCCTTTGGAAGCGTGTTTGCTAGCGAACAAACTGAAGAAAAATTTGATGCAGGAAAGCTCATAATGGAGCACTTGGGGGATTCTTATTATTGGCATATATTTACTTATGGAGAGTTTGATGCTTCTATTCCTTTACCTATAATCTTGATAAATGAAGGAAAAATTGATGTTTTTATGTCAAGTAAATTTCATCACGGACATTCTGCTTACAAAGGTTATAAAATAGCTACAGAAACTGACGGAGAAGGTTTGGAAGGCTCTATAATATGTGTTGATGATAATGGAGTATATACGGGGAAAAAACCTTTGGACTTTTCTATTACTAAAAATGTTTTTGCGATTTTTATTGTAACAGGGTTGATAATCTTCTTGGTATTGAGAGGTGCTAAAATGGCGAAGAGAAATGAGGGTCAAGCTCCTAAAGGTTTGCTTACTGTTGTGGAATACTTTATATCATTTATTAAAAACGATATTGCGCTCCCTTCAATAGGTGAACACAAATATAGAAAGTATCTACCATATCTATTAACAGCTTTCTTATTTATATTTTTCTCAAACTTATTGGGATTATTCCCTTTCTTCCCAGGAGGAGCTAATATAACAGGCAACATCGCTGTTACTTTATGTTTGGCAGTCTTTACTTTCGTAATTACAAACGTTAGTGGAAACAAGGATTATTGGAAACACATTGTAAATATGCCAGGTGTGCCTTGGTGGTTGAAGTTCCCATTGCCAATTATGCCTGTTGTAGAAATCTTAGGGTTGTTTACAAAACCATTTTCTCTTACAATACGATTGTTCGCTAATATCACAGCAGGACACGTAATGATATTGAGTTTCATTTGTATTATTTTCATATTTGGAGAACAAAGTGCGGCGTTAGGATATGGTACTTCTATCTTACCATTGTTCTTTGCATTGTTTATGACTGCCTTAGAAGTTTTGGTAGCCTTTATTCAAGCTTACGTATTTACGCTTTTGTCTGCAATTTACATAGGCATGGCAACAGAAGAGCATGCTCACGAATAACGATTTACTGTTAAAAAAATTAAACGGATTTATCCGAAAATATTATAGAAACATTTTACTAAAAGGGTTATTCTATTCGATAACTCTTTTAGTAATTTTTTTACTTTTCTTTTTGCTTATAGAGTTCTTTGGATATAATAGCATAATTGTAAGAACTGTTATATTTTACTTATATGGTGTGTTCGCTCTTGTTTTGTTAGTTTGCTATATAATTTATCCTTTGACAAAACTTCTAAATATAGGAAAAACAATTTCACACGAAGATGCGGCAAAAATTATTGGCAAACATTTTCCAGAGGTTGCAGACAAATTGTTAAATCTTTTACAATTAAAACAACAATCTCTAAATAGTGATTCGCAGATTTTGCTTGCGAGTATTGACCAACGCACAAAAGAATTATCACCTATTTCATTCCATAAAGCAATTGACAAGAAGAAAACAAAAAAGATAGGGATTATAGCAATTTCTATTCTTTTCGTGTTTTTATTTATTGCTATTTTGTTTCCAAATTTCTTAAAGGATAGTACATATCGCTATATCAATCATACACAGTACTTTGAAAAACCTGCTCCTTTTGAGTTTTTATTGCAGAATACAGAGCTTGAAGTTTTGCAAAATGAAGATTTTCTTGTGGAGTTAAAGGTTAAAGGAAATATGTTACCAGATATGGTAAACATAAAAATCAATGGGCAAAATTTTTCAATGAAAAAAAATAATAAAACAGCGTTTTATTATAATATTTCGCAGATTCAAAAAAATATTTCTTTGAGTTTTTCTGCTAATGGTTATGAAAGTAAAACCTATGAGATAAAAGTAAAACCAAAACCAATATTAGTAAATATCAAAGCAAAGATTATTCCGCCTGCTTACACTAAATTACAACCTACAATAGTAACATCTTTAAATGATATTTATGTTCCAAAAGGCTCTTCAATAAGTTGGGAAGGTTTTGTGAGAGATACAAAAGAAATAACTTTCATTCAGCAAAATGGAAACATAGTTCTTGAGCCAGATAAATCAGGAAAGTTTACTTATTCTCACATTGTAATGAATGATATGGTGTTTGACATTAAAACATCTAATCAATTTACAACTTATTCGGATACTTTAAATGTTTTTATCAAAATAGTAGAAGATTTATATCCACAAATAGCAGTTGTAGAGCATAAAGATACAATTTTCCCTGATAGAATATTATTTAGAGGTCAAATAAAAGATGATTACGGCTTTACATCGCTTAATTTTTTCATCAATCACATAAGAGGAAATGATACTTTACAAAAAGTAAATGCTATTGAAGTAAACAAAAACGATAATGCACAAGATTTTTATTATAGTTATGATTTAACATCTTTGTCAATTAACAGAGGAGATAAGTTAGAATATTATTTTGAAGTAAGAGATAATGATGCAATCAATGGAGGGAAAATATCAAGAAGTAAAATTTTCTCTTTAAACCTTCCAACTGAAGAAGAAATTGAAGCAAAAAAAGAAGAAAATTCAGAGAATATAAAAGAATCTACAAAGGACGCTTTGTCAAAAATAAAGAATCTTAAAAATCAAATTAACGAAATTAGTAAGCAACTAATAAATAAACAAAATCTTTCTTGGCAAGATAAAGAACAAATAAAAGATTTGTTAATGAAACAAGAAGAAATAAAAAAAGAAATTGAAGAAATCAAACAATCATTAGAGGAAAATAATCTATTAGACGAAAAATTAACTGAACAAGAGGAAGATATATTAAAGAAACAAAAAGAGTTGGAGGAATTATTTGAGAAAATCTTAAATCAAGAGATGAAAGATATTCTTGAAGAGTTAGAAAAACTTGCAAAAGAGCAGATAGATAAAAACCAACTCAATGAAATGCTAAACAATATCAAACTAAATAATGAAGATATTGCCAAAGAATTAGATCGTAACATAGAAATGTATAAGCGTTTGGAGATGGAAAAACTCACAAACGAGCTTACAGAAAAATTAGATAAACTTGCACAGGAACAAAACGAATTATCAGAAAATTTAAAGAAAGGAAACAAGGAAGAAAATATTTCCAAGCAAGAAAAACTCAGCAAAGAATTTAATCAACAACAAGAAAAATTAGATAAACTTGAAAAATTATCACAAGAAATTCAAGATCAAAAACCGATAGAAAGAGATAAACAATTAGAATCCGAAATAAGGAAAAATCAAAAAGAGGCCTCTGAAAAATTAAATGATAATAAGTCAAAACAGGCTAAAGAAAAAATGAAATCTGCTTCAGATCAGATTCAACAAATGTCAAATAGTATAAAACAACAACAGCAAGAAAATGAGTCAAATCAGTTAGGTGAAGATATAGAACAAGTAAGGCAAATATTAAAAAACCTTGTTAAAATATCAAAAGACCAAGAGGATTTGATGAATAACATAAAAAAAACAAAGGTGTCAGATCCTTTGTATCAAGAAATCATTAAACAACAATATCACTTAAAAGAAAAAATGCAACCGATTTCTGATACGTTATTTGCAATTAGCAAAAGACAACCACAAATAGGTTATTTGATAAATCAAGAGTTGAATAAGGTGGAAGATTTCATAGAAAAATCAATATCAACATTGCTTCAATATAATCAAGCTCATTATTCAAATTACAAAAATAATTCTGTACTTTCTTGGCAACAATATGCGATGTCATCAATGAATAATTTAGCGTTGATGTTGAGAGAAAGCTTGGAAAATATGAAGAATCAACAACAATCAAATAGTAACAAGTCAAATTCTTCTCAACAATGTAATAACCCTTCTTCATCTTCACAGCAAAATAAGCAATCTCAACAAAGTTTAAAAGACCTTCAAGAAAGTTTAAATAGAGAATTAGAAAGATTAAAGAAAGAATTAGAACAAGGACAGGAGCAGGGCAAGAAGAAAATAGGTGAAAACGCAAAATTAAATGAATCTTTGGCGAAGGCTGTTGCACAACAAGAAATGATAAGAAAGATGGTACAAAAAGAAGCCGAAAGAATGAAAGCTGAAAGTGGTAAACCATCAAAAATTCTTAATGAAATTTCTAAACAAATGGAACAAACAGAAAAAGATATCGTAAACAAGAGAATAAGTCGTAATACGATAAATCGACAAGCGAAAATATTAACTCGGTTACTAGAACACGAAAAAGCAGAAAAGAAACAAGAAAAAGATAATAAAAGAGAATCAAAGGTTGGAAAAGATAAAATAAATATTGATAATAAAGACTTTTTAGAATTTAAGAAAATAGAAGAAAAAGAAGTCGAGTTATTTAAGCAAGTTCAGCCGATGTATTCTCCTTTTTATAAAGAAAAAGTAAACAGGTATTTTTATAATTTGGAAAATAAAACACAAAATAAGTAATGGATACAAGCAAATATAAGAATAGAGTTGCATTAACTCAATCTTATAAGATAAATAATTTTGTTGAAAACATTTGCCAAGAGCAGAATATAAATAGTTATTATGGAGCAATCTCATTTTCATTAGAAAAAACCTTAGAGTTAATAAACTATTTCTATGAAAATAATATTGAAAATAGAGAGATTGTATTTTATTTTGAACAATGTGTAGGAGGAGTTAGTTTTTCGATAGAGTGTAGTGATGAAATATTTTCTAATATTGTTTTTAACGAAGACAAAGATTTAGATTCAGAATTTGATATTGATGTTTTATTGATTTCAAAGCTTAGCGACAGAGTTATTGTCTCTGAAGATGGGAAAAAAATTGAGCTTTTGTTTTTTGTAAATGGAATAGCACAAGAATTGTTATTACAAAGACAAGAAAAAATCAAAGAATACAATTCAAATAGAATACTTAAAAACATATAATAGTATCTTATGGGAATTAGTTTTGCATTTCAAACAACTTGTACTCTAAAAAATAGAACCATTTTAAAACAATGGATAAAATTAGTAATTGAAAACAATAATAAAAAGGTAGGAGAAATTGCCTACATCTTTTGTTCAGATGAACAATTATTAGAAATCAATAAAGAATTTTTAAATCACGATTATTATACTGATATAATAACTTTTGACTATTCTGAGACAGATGTTGTTTCTGGTGATATGTTTATTTCTATTGATAGAATAAAGGACAATGCCAAAATTTTAGGAGTTGCATATCAAGAAGAATTGCATAGAGTTATTATTCACGGGATTTTACACCTTTTAGGGAATAAAGACAAGACGGAGACAGAAAGTGAAAATATGAGAAAATTAGAAGATGAGTGCTTGTCTGTACTTTCAACTTTTATAAAAGAAAAATAAATGTTTCAAAGATTTGATATAATTGTCGTTGGAGCAGGTCATGCAGGCTGTGAGGCTGCGAGATCATCGGCTTTAATGGGTGCAGAGACCTTGCTTATTACACAAAATCTTAATGCTATTGCTCAACTTTCCTGCAATCCTGCAATGGGCGGAGTTGCCAAAGGACAAATTGTTAGAGAAATAGATGCCTTGGGCGGAATGTCTGGAATAATTACCGACCAAAATACGATGCAATTTAGAATGCTGAATAGAAGTAAGGGTCCTGCTATGTGGAGTCCAAGAGCCCAGGTAGATAATGTTTCGTTTGGAATTTCTTGGAGACAACATCTTGAAACTATTTCACATTTACAATTGTGGCAAGATGAGGTTGTGGATTTGATTATAAATAATGGTGCTATTGAGGGTGTAGTTACAAAAATTGGATTAAAGATAGAGGCTAAGGCAGTAATATTGACTAATGGTACTTTCTTAAATGGCAAAATTCACATTGGTGAAACAAATTTTGAAGGAGGTAGAATTGGAGAAGAGGCTTCAAAAGGGCTTTCTGGAAAAATGCGAGAAATAGGATTTGAAATAGAAAAACTCAAAACAGGAACGCCAATGAGAGTTGTTGGTGATTCAATTAATTTTTCAGTTCTTCAAGAACAAAAAGGTGATGAAAGACCTGAACAATTTTCTTTCATAAATTCAAGAGAAGGAGAATTAGAACAAAGAAGTTGTTACCTTGCGTATACAAATGATGATGTTCATAATATTTTAAAAGAAGGTTTTGAAAAATCTCCTATGTTTCAGGGAAGAATACAAGGACGAGGTCCAAGGTATTGTCCATCAATTGAGGATAAGATTGAAAGATTTTCTGATAAAAATAAACATCAACTTTTTATTGAACCAGAATCGAGGTTTACAAATCTTTATTATATAAATGGTTTTTCTTCTTCTTTACCGTTAGAAGTGCAGTATAAGGCTCTTAGAACAATACCTGGATTTGAAAAAGCAATAATTCAAAAACCAGGTTATGCAATAGAATATGATTACTTCCCTCCAACACAACTAAAAGCAAGTTTAGAAACAAAATTAATTCAAGGATTATTTTTTGCGGGACAAATAAACGGAACAACAGGTTATGAAGAAGCAGGTGCACAAGGTTTAATGGCAGGAATAAATGCTTGTATGAAATTGTTTGATAAGGAATCAATTATTTTAAAACGTTCAGAAAGTTATATAGGTGTGTTGATTGATGATTTGATTACAAAGGGCGTTGATGAACCTTATAGAATGTTTACTTCAAGAGCTGAATATAGAATATTATTGCGTCAAGATAATGCAGACCAAAGACTTACGCCTATTGGCTATTCAATAGGATTGGCAAGTAAAGAAAGATTGATGAAAATGGAGGCAAAGAAAGAAAATATTGATAGAATAGTTAATTTTATTAAAAATAATAGCGCTTTGCCAGAAGAGGTTAATGAACAATTTCAAGAAATAAATACACCTGCAATTACTCAAAAAACGAAACTTTCACAATTGCTTTTGAGGCCGCAAGTGGATTTGAATATGTTAAAAACTAATGTTCCATATCTTAATACAGAAATAGATAAAACTCCTTTTGAAATAAAATCGCAAGTAGAGGAGTGTGCAGAAATTCTCGTTAAGTATGAAAGTTACATAAAAAAAGAAGAAGAAATTGTAAATAAACTTTCTCATTTTGAGAATTTAGTAATAAAAGACGATTTTGATTATCACGCATTAAAGTCTTTATCATTTGAGGCGAGGGAAAAACTTACAAAAATTAGACCTAAGACAATTGGACAGGCAGGTAGAATAAGTGGTGTTTCACCTGCTGATATATCAGTTTTAATTATATATATTAGTAGATAAAATAGAACAAAATATATAGAAAAATGTATTTACTAATGTAGAATTGCTAAAAAAAAAAGTTTTTTTGTATCTTTGCCAAAGTTTTTGTAAAAAATAGAGTTCAATCTAAATAATTATATTATGTCAGTAAACAATAAGACAAAGGAGCTTAAAACAAGAATGCAAGTAGTGCTTCAAGGAGGAGGAGAAAAAGCAATAGAGAAGCAAAAAGCTACAGGAAAGCTCACAGCAAGAGAAAGAATAGTTCAATTATTAGATGAAGGTTCATTTCATGAATATGATTTATTCATACAACATGCTGGACGTGATTTTGGAATGGAAAAGAAAGAACTTCCAGGCGATGGTGTAGTAACCGGAACAGGTACAATCAATGGATATCCTGTTTGTATATATGCCCAAGACTTTACAGTTGCAGGAGGTTCTCTTGGACTAATGCATGCAAAGAAGATTTGTAAGATAATGGATCATGCAATGAAATTAAGAATCCCTATTATAGGAATTAATGATTCAGGTGGAGCTAGAATACAAGAAGGTGTTAATGCATTGTCGGGTTATGGAGATATTTTCTATCGCAATACAATGGCATCAGGAGTAATCCCTCAAATTTCTGTTATCTTAGGTCCTTGTGCAGGAGGAGCAGTTTATTCACCAGCTTTAACAGACTTTGTATTTGTAGTAGACAAAATATCAAAGATGTTTATCACAGGGCCAGAAGTAATAAAAACTGTGTTAGGAGAAGAAATCTCTCAAGAAGATTTGGGCGGAGCAAGAGTTCATGCAGAAATATCTGGTAATGCTCATTTCTTTGCAGAAAGCGAGCAAGAATGTTTTGATCAAATAAAGAGTTTGTTTACATATATTCCTTGGAATAATACAAAGAAAGCAGAATCATTTGAGTCAAAAAAACCAAAAATCAAAGACTATAAAATTAGTAACATATTCCCATCAGATCCTGCACAACCATACGATGTTAGAAATATCATTAAGAGTATAGTTGATGGTTCTGAGTTTTTAGAAGTACAAGAGTTATTTGCTCCAAATATCGTTATAGGATTCGCAAGAATCAATGGAGATACTGTAGGGTTTGTGGCAAATCAACCAATAGCGTTGGCAGGAGTTCTTGATTGTAATTCATCAGATAAAGCAGCAAGATTCATAAGATTCTGTGACGCATTTAACATACCGTTAGTAACATTAGAAGATTTACCAGGTTATCTTCCAGGCGTTGATCAAGAACATGCAGGTGTTATTCGCCACGGAGCAAAGATCCTTTACGCATATTCAGAAGCTACTGTTCCAAAAATTACTATCATTTTAAGAAAAGCATATGGTGGTGGATACATTGCAATGTGTTCTTCTCACTTAAAAGCAGATTTTGTGTTCGCTTGGCCAACAGCAGAAATCGCAGTAATGGGACCAGAAGGAGCAGCAAATATTGTATTTAGAAATGAAATTATGAATTCTGAAAATCCAGCAGAAACAAGAAAAGAAAAAATAGCAGAATACAAACAAAAATTTGCTAATCCATATGTAGCAGCTTCTTATGGATATGTTGATGCTGTTATTCAACCAGCAGAAACAAGAGATTACATTGTTCATGCATTAGAAATGTGTAAAAATAAAGTACAAATAAATCCAGAAAAGAAACACGGGTTACCACCATTCTAAAAATAATAGTAAAAAGGATTTAGAAAAAAACTTAAATTTAAAACAGAAATAAAATGGCAGAAAATAAAAATATAAGAACCCATTACAGACAATTATATGTAAAGGTTGCTCCAGGAGAAATATATGCGTTCATACCTGGAACGATATTAGACGTGTTTGTAAAAGAAGGACAAAAAGTTAAAAAAGGAGAACCATTATGTTGCTTGCACGCAATGAAGATGGATAACCAAATTTGCTCTACAATAGATGGAGTAGTAAAAAGCGTAAACATAGAAAAAGGACAAACTGTAAGTAAAAACGATGTACTAATAGAAGTAGTGAACGAATAAAATACTTTAATAATTTTATACGTTATACTGATATTAACAACAAACATAGAAAAGAAAAATGAGAAAAACAGTATCGATATTGACTTTCCTCGGAATAGTTTTTTTAATGGCTTCTTGTGGAAGCATAAAAACTATGCAAACTAAGCACAATGAGGTAAGATATCAAATATCACCTAATCCGATGGAAGTGCATGCGGATAGAGTAATAGTAACCATAAATGGAAACATACCAGAAAACTATTTTCAAAAGAAAGCAGTAGTTTACTTGCAACCCGTTTTAACATGGGAAACAGGAGAAGTGATTCTATCTCCAATGAACCTAAAAGGCTCAAAAGTAGAGGGAAATGGGAAAACCATAGAAAAAGGATCAGGAGGAAGGTTCGTATATAAAGATACTGTAGCCTATCGTCAAGGAATGGAAAGTGCTAAACTATTCCTAAATCCAATAGCATACAAAGCTTCAGAAGTTAATGAGGCAAATGCAACTTGGAGCGAAGCGATGGAAAACCCAGGAGCAATAAAATTAGGTAATGTAAAAATCACTGAAGGTATCAATTCAACATCAAATAGAGTAGATATAAGAGGAGATTTAAGTATAGCACCATCAAATTACAACGTTCGTACAGACGAAATAATGGCAACCGATGTTTACTTCACCGTAAATATGTCAGAGGTAAATTGGAATAACAAATTAAACAAACAAATGGATGCTAAAAAGAATTACGAAAGTATGAAGAGTTACATAGTAAACAATCAAGTACCTCGTCAAATCTTCGTAAACGCTTGGGCATCGCCAGAAGGTGAAGAAACATTTAACATTGGTCTTTCAAAGAAAAGAGCAGAGTCTGTTGTAAACTTAGTAGATAAGATGCTAACCGAAGCACTTACCGAAAGAGCAAAAATAGAAAACGTAAAAAAAGCAGATATCCAAAAATACGTTGAAGAAGCGAAACAAGATGTAGTCATAACTTCAAGTGCAAAAGGAGAAGACTGGGAAAACTTCTTACGATTAGTAGAAGGTTCATCATTAAGAGAAAAGAACACAGTCATAAACGTAGTAAAATCACAACCAGACAGAATAAGAAGAGAGCAAGAAATTAGAAATATGTCTGTAATCTTTAATCAAATAGAAAGTGAGATACTACCAACACTAAGAAGAGGTGAAATAGCATTTAATTTCTCAGGAGTACAAAAAACAGAACAAGAAGTAGCCAAAATGGCGATTACAAATCCAGATAATCTTACCTTTGACGAATTGATGTATGCAGCATCGCTAACGCATAATTACGCAAGCAAATTACAAATCTACACAGCAGCAACAGAAAGATTCGCATCAGAATGGGCAGGCTGGAATAACGCGGGAGCAATCGCTTTATACCTAAATCAATTAGAAGACTCTAAAAGATTTTTAGAAACAGCCGACAAATTATCTCCAAACAACGGAATGATATTAGCAAACCTTTCTTTAATGGCATTAGCATATAAAGATGTAGAATTAGCAGATGAATATGTACAAAGAGCAATCGAAGCAGGAAATGAACAAGCAGAGATGAACCAAGCAATAATTCTAATCAAACAAGCAAAATACGAAGAAGCAGCAGAACAACTTGACGGAAGAAAATGCACATACAATTTAGCATTGTTGCAACTTCTAACAGGAAATACAGGAAATGCAATTCGTACATTAGATTGTTGCATGGACCAAACCTCAGAAGTACATTATTTAAGAGCAATTTGTTATGCAAGATTAGACGATGTGCTAGGTTTGTTAAAGAATCTAAGAGAAGCATGCCAACAAGAACCTGCGTATAAGTATCAAGCAAAACACGATCTTGAATTTAGACGTTACCAATCTTTGATAGAATTTCAAGACGTAGTAAATAACTAAAAGAAAATTTAGAATAAAATTACAAAAGTCCGAGATGCTAAAAACGTCTCGGACTTTTTATATTTTATTTCTTTGAATTAGAAAAATAAAACAGCGTTTTAGTAAATTATTTCTTTGATTTATTTTGCAAAAGCATTGATTTTTTCGCTTTTGTAATTATTATGAAATTTTTTTTCTTCAAAACTGAAACGTTTTAGTAAAAATTCTTGTCTTTATAGTGTAACAACTAAATTAAAAGGAGGACAAGAGATGAAAAAATCATTATTTTTGATTTGTGCAACATTGTTTGCAAATATGCTTTTGGCACAAAGTCAGTTTACTATTGACTATTTAACTTATAAAGTCTTAAATGAAGATGAGGTTGAAGTGATTGATTGTGTGGATTCTATTGGTGTTGTTGAAATTCCTGCAACAGTGACTTATGATTCAAAGACTTACACGGTTACAGCAATCAATGGCGTTAACAATAGTACGGGTTGTTGGTTCGCAGCTTTTTATAATAATCAGCGTTTGCACTCTGTAAAAATTCCTAATACGATTACTTCAATTGGAGAGCAGGCTTTCTGTTTTTGTACAAACTTAGACTCAATTATTATTCCCAATAGTGTTACTTATATAGGAGAAAGAGCCTTTTATAGTTGCACCTCTTTAAAATATGCTTTGATTGGTGATGGTGTTACAACAATTGACATTCAAGCATTTCAACATTGTAGTAATTTATCAGAGTTAATAGTTGGAAATAGTGTGGAATATATTGGAGATTGGGCATTTCAATATTGCAAGAGTTTGCCTTCTGTAACAATTCCTGCAACTACACAATTTCTTGGCAGTCTTTCCTTTGCTAATTGTGATAGTTTAAGTGAATTTACAACTTTATCAACTACTCCTCCAACGCTTGATCTGAATGTTTTTGGAGTTTTAGAATATTCTTCTGGCTTACTTCCTGATAATGCACTATTAAAAGTCCCTTGTGGCAGTCTTTCTGCATATTATTCTTCTGATTGGAGTTCGTATTTTTCTGATATAACAGAAATGTGTGATGGAGTTTCGTTAGAAGAAGTAAAGGATTTTGAAATATATTTTTATCCTAATCCAACAATTGGCAATATTACATTTGAAAAAACGATAGAAAAAATAGAAGTAATTTCACAAATAGGAAAAATTCTTTTGACTTTCAATAATACATCTGCAATAAATATAAGTGATTTACCAAAAGGAGTTTATTATCTAAGACTATACACAAATAATCAACCAATATTGCAAAAAATAATCAAGCAATAACTCTAATTTTTTATAATTTAGTGTAAAATATTGAAGTTTAAGAGTAATGATTCTGCTAATTTTTTACGGAATCATTACTCTTCCTAATTGTTTAGCAATGGTATTTCTTATGTTAATGTAGTGTTGTAATAAATTTAGTGAATTTAGTTGAACTTCTCCTTCTTCTTTAAAAACTCTTTGTTTGAGTTCGTTTATGTAACCATTGATTTTGTAGAGTTTAAAATCAAGAAGAGTTTCGCGAACATATTTATCGATAGTTTCTTTCTCTTCTGGGCGTGGTACTTTTATTTCATTTTCTTCCCATTTCGGTGAAATAATGTATTGAGACATTACCAAATCTGTTGCTAACTTTGAGATTTCTTGATTTTGGTGAGAAGTAAAAAATCTTAATTCTGGAATTGTTTGACTATTTGTTAAGTAATCTTTATATATTTCAAAGATTTCCTTAAATATTTCGTACTTAAACGCAACTTCATCATTGATTAAATCACTAATGATATAGGTTGCAACATACATATCTTTGTTTTCTATCTTACCCTCACTATTATATACCTCTTGTGTAGTGATTGAATTAGCGTAATTAAATAAAATAGAAATCATTGCTTTCTCTTTTTCATATTCAATCTCGCTATTTTTTTCTTCAATAGGTTTTTGGCTAACAATTTCTTTTGTTTGCTCTTGCTCTTGTTGAATATTTTCTTGTTTGAAAGCTTCTTTTGTTGATTTGTTTTTAAGAATTTTTGCAAGTTCTGAACTAAGAATTTCTTCTTTTACCTCTAATAATTTACTGCATTGTTGCAAATACGCATTCCTTTCCAACAAATCGGGAATTAAAGCAATGGTTTCAATAATGTTTCTTGTTAAATCAGCCTTTTTTATAGGATCATCTTGTGCGTCAGAAAGCAAAAGGTTTGTTTTATATAAGATAAAATTTTCTGCGTTATTCTTTAAGAAGTTCTTAAACTCATCTTGTGTGTGTTTTCTTGCAAAAGAATCGGGGTCTTCATTGTCGGGAAAAAGCAAAGTCTTGACATGTAAGCCTTGTTCTAATAAAAGATTAACTGCTTTAAAAGTTGCCTTTATTCCAGCACTATCTCCGTCATATAGAAGAGTAACATTTTTTGTGTAACGCTTGATTAGTCTTATTTGATCTTCGGTTAAGGCTGTTCCGGAAGTGGCAACGACGTTTGTTACTGAATTTTGACTCATCATAACAACGTCCATATTCCCCTCAACCAAGAAACACTCATCTTGTTTTACGATTTCGTTTTTTGCAAGATGAAGTCCGAAAAGTACCTTGCCTTTTGAGTAAATTAAACTTTCGGGAGAATTTACATATTTGGCTTTTACTTTGTCTGTTCTTAAAGTTCGAGCCGAAAAACCTAAGACTCTTCCGCCTATATTATAGATAGGGAAACAAACTCTGCCACGAAATCTATCGTAAAGGCTGCCATCGTTAGAGTTTACAAGACTTACGCCTGCGTTTACAAGTTCTTCTTTTGTGAAACCTTTTGCTAAGGCTTTTTTTGAGAAGTCATCTCCCGTTTCTTTGCAGTATCCAATTCCCCAACGCTTGATTGTATCTTCTTCAAGTTCTCTTTCTTTTAGGTATGAAAGACCTACGCTTTTTCCTTCTATGTCTGAGAATAGGATTTCTTGGAAATATTTTTGTGCAAAGTCGTTTACTTGATATATTCTGTCTCTTTCGCTTTGTTGAGCAATCTCTTCTTGTGTTAAAACTTGCTCTTCTATTTGTATTCCATACTTATTTGCCAACCAACGTAAGGCTTCGGGATATGTATAATGCTCGTGCTTCATTAAAAAAGCGACTGAGTCTCCTCCTTCGCCACATCCGAAACATTTAAATATGCCTTTGGCAGGATTTACGTTAAAAGACGGAGTTTTTTCGTTGTGAAAAGGGCATAAACCAATGTAATTGACACCTCTTTTGCGAAGTTCAACAAAATTACCGACTACTTCTTCAATGCGAGCAGCGTTAATTATTTTATCTATGTCCTCTCTTTTTATCATAATTCTTTTGCAAATATACGTTTTTTATTGATTTTGACGTTATAAACAATCAAATTAAGAAAAAAACTCTTTGAAATGAAGTTGCGAATCTTTAATAAATTAAAATATAATTATTCTTATTTAGCTGTAATCGGCTTTGCGATTTTGTATATCTTTTTTTTATCAAACAATCCTACTTCTGACTCTTATTCATACGCCTATTCCTCTTTGCATGGTGAAGAATTACTCCGTCCTCATCACCTTTTATATTGCTGGATTTCACGTTTGTTTTTTCAACTCTTTGCTTTCACTCACTTAGAGCCTATGACGCTTTTTCAACTCTTTAATGCTATAATGGCCGCATCTACTTTGCTTGTGTTTAGACGAATAATAAAAAGAATAAATCGCAGTGAGAGTTTCATTTTTTCTGCAATTTTGTTTTGTGGGGCTTACTTTGGATTTATGCGATTTGCAACTGACAACGAAGCATACATTCTTCCGCTTTTCTTTTCTATGCTTTCAATCTATTATTTGCAAGTTTTCTTGACGGAAAACACTGTTTTGCGTTTGTTGAAAATGAGTTTATCGATAGTGATTGCTTGTTTGTGTCATCAACTCAGTATTTTGGTTTACATATCTTTGTTTATAGGGCTATTATTGAACAAAAGAGGGAAATATGTCTTGTATTTCATTGTTATAAGCCTAATAATACCGATAGTGTATGCGATTTGTTGTTTCGTTGAGACTAATCAATTGACTTTAAATGCTCTTTTCTCATTTGTTCTTCACGATTACGTTCAAGGATATGCTCAATCGCCCGAATTAAAACAAGTATTGTTGCTTAGTGTTATTAACCTGATTCGTACATTCTTACAAGTACATGGAAATCTCTTTGTTTTAATCGATTATTTCTTTGTTTTATTTATTTTTTTCTTTGTTTTAATTTTTTCTTTCTTTGTTTTAGGAATAGTAAACTTTGTAAAAAATAAAAAACACACTCTTTCGCTTTATAATGAGAAAAGATTTGTAGTAATTCTTTGGCTGATTTTTGTTTTATCTTTTCTTTTTGCTGCATTTTCTAATGGTAATGCAGAGTTTATGATAATGATTCCTTTTATTCTTATTATGCTCTATTCTCATTATTTTGCAAATCATAAAGCGATACTTTTTATTGGATTAGCCCTTCTTTTGTGGAATACTTGTTTTGCATTGATTCCTCAAAAGTTTTGTAAGCTTTCTTGTAATGAAGAAATTGTTGAGCAAATGAAAATAAATCCTGGTGCTACTTTTGTTTTGATTGACAAACCTGCTGCAGAGAATCTGTATTTGTATAAATACTCTAAGGAAAATTTACCAAAGATAATTTATGCACATAAATACAATCAAGAAGAAATAAAAGCAAAAAAAATAATCACAGACATCATTGGAGCGGAGAGTCCTTTGTCTCGTTCAAGCCTTTTAAATACTTGCGAATTGGACTTTAAGGAATATGAAAAGGATAGTTTGATTTTGAAATTTGAATCCTTAGGATTGAAAAGAGAGTTACATCTATTGCAATTCCGATTAAAATAAACTAACTTTGCACCTTGAAATAAAATCAAGAAAATGGCAAGAGAAATTGTAATAGCAACTAATAACAAGCACAAAGTTGAAGAAATACGAAGTCTTGTTGGCGATAGAATAAAGATAATCACTCTTTCGGAACTTGGTTGCAAAGAAGATATTCCTGAAACAGGCGAAACATTAGAAGAAAATGCACGTCAAAAAGCACGATACATTTGGGAAAAATACGGAAAAGATTGTTTTGCAGACGATACAGGCCTTATGGTTGATGCACTCAATGGAAAACCGGGTGTTTACTCTGCAAGATTTGCGGGAGAGAAATGTAGTTTTGACGATAATATTGATTTAATGCTTGAAATGATGGAAGGAAAAACAAATCGTAAAGCACATTTTTCTACTGTCATTTGTTTGATAGAACAAGGTGAAGAAAAATTGTTTGAAGGTCGCTGTTCGGGAAGTATTCTTACTGAACGCTATGGACGAGGTGGCTTTGGATACGATCCAATCTTTATTCCAGATGGATATGGCGAAAGTTTTGCAGAAATGAGTTTAGAAGAAAAAAATAAAATCTCTCATCGCGGAAAAGCAACCGATAAGTTAATAAAATACCTTCTTAAATAATAAAGCTATGATTGACATTAAAGAAATTGTAGAAGAGCAAGTGATATCTCTTGCAAAGAATATATCTCTTGCAGCAATCACTGCTCCAAAGGCGAGAGGAGTTGATAATTTGGAAATAAGAATAGCCTACGGTAAGGAATTAGAAAAATTATCTGAAAAGTTACAAGAACTTCATAAGACAACAGGACAAGAGTTTCTTTTAAGAGATTCTAATAATGTTTTGCAATCACAAGCAGTTATCCTTGTAGGTAGTAAAGTGAAAATTTTAGGATTAGATTGTGGATATTGTGGATTTAATTCTTGCAAAGAAAAAGAAGAAAATGCTCCTTTAGCACCTTGCTTCTTCAACTCTAACGATTTGGGAATAGCAATAGGAAGTATGTGTTCTAAAATTGCGGATCACAGAATAGATAGTAGGGTAATGTTTTCAGTTGGCTTAGCTGCAAGAGAATTATCTTTGCTTCCAGAGTGTCCAACCGTACTTGCAATAGTTTTAAGCGTTTCAAACAAAAGCGTATTTTTTGATAGAGTGGTAAATAAGTAAAAAAATAAAAAATTATTATATGTTACAAATAGGATTTATAAGAGAAAATAGAGATTTTGTAGTAGAAAGATTAGGTGTAAAGCACTTTGCTGACGCAGAATCAAAGATAGATAGTGTGATTGCTTTAGATAATCAAAGACGAAATACTCAAACAGAATTAGATAGCATAAAAGCAGAAGCAAATTGCTTAGCAAAAGAAATCGGAATGCTTTTTAAACAAGGCAAAACCGCAGAAGCAGAAGAATTAAAAGCAAGAACAGGAGAGTGTAAGGCAAAAGAAAAAGAGTTAGGTGAGCAACTTTCAAAAATAGAAAGTGATTTAAGAGATATTTTATTAACGATTCCAAATCTTCCAAACAAGGATGTTCCTTGCGGAAAGACAGCAGAGGATAATGAAATAGTACATCAAGAAGGTGAAATACCTACTTTGTATGAGGGAGCAGTAGAACATTGGACTCTTTGTGCGAAATATGATATAATAGACTTTGAATTAGGAACAAAAATCACAGGAGCAGGTTTCCCTGTTTATAAATCACAAGGAGCAAAACTTCAAAGGTCTCTTATAAACTTCTTTTTAGATGAGGCAGGCAAGAATGGATTTACAGAAGTTCAACCTCCGTTGATGGTAAACGAGGCTTCGGCTCTTGCGACAGGTCAATTGCCAGACAAAGAAGGTCAAATGTATGGCATTCCGTTAGATGGATTTTATATGATTCCTACTGCGGAAGTGCCTGTTACTAATATTTTTAGAGATACTATTCAAAAACAAAGTAATCTCCCTATTTCTTGTTGTGCATACTCTCAATGCTTCCGTAGAGAAGCAGGTTCTTATGGAAAAGATGTTAGAGGACTTAACAGATTGCATCAGTTTGATAAAGTAGAGATTGTTTGCATTGATACTCCTGAACATAGTTATGAACAATTGGAAGTAATGAAGAATCATGTGGCAGGATTGCTTAGAAAATTAGAACTTCCATTTAGAATTTTACGCCTTTGCGGAGGAGATATGTCTTTTACGTCGGCTATAACTTATGATTTTGAGGTCTATTCTGCTGCTCAAAAACGTTGGTTAGAAGTAAGTAGTGTGTCAAATTTTGAAACTTATCAAGCAAATCGACTAAAATTAAGATATAAAGACGAAAATAATAAAACTCAATTAGCACATACATTGAACGGAAGTGCATTAGCGTTGCCAAGAATAGTTGCTGCTTTGTTGGAAAACAATCAAACAGAAAATGGAATACGTATTCCAAAGGCTTTGCAAGCATATTTTGGTGCTGAAACAATAATCTAAAAATACTATTCTATTATGAATAAGATACAAATGGTAGATTTGAAGAGTCAATATCAAAAGATAAAGACAGAGGTTGATTCTTCTATTCAGTCAGTTATTGATTCAACTTCTTTTATTAAAGGAGGAATAGTAGAAGAGTTTGCAAATAATTTGGCTTCTTTTCTTTCTGTAAAGCATGTCATTCCTTGCGGAAACGGAACTGATGCTTTGCAGATCGCAATTATGTCTTTGGGATTGAAACCCTCTGATGAAATTATCTGTCCTTCATTTACTTTTATTGCATCGGCAGAAGTAATTGGATTATTGGGCTTTCGATCTGTTTTTGTTGATGTAGATTATGATTCTTTCAATGTTACTGCAAAAAATATTGAGAACGCAATCTCGGTAAAGACAAAAGCGATAATCCCTGTTCACCTTTTTGGTCAAGCCGCTCCTATGGAGGAAATTCTTGCAATTGCGAAAAAATATGATTTACATGTGATTGAAGATACTGCACAAGCAATTGGTGCTGATTATACTTTTTCTAATGGGGAGAAAAAGAAGGTTGGAACTATAGGAACAATAGGTTGTACATCATTTTTCCCTTCTAAAAATCTTGGCTGTTTTGGAGATGGTGGTGCGATAATGACAAATGATGATGCTTTGGCGGAAAAAATGAAGATGATAGCAAATCACGGAATGAAAGTTAGGTATCATCATGAGATTTTGGGAGTAAATTCTCGTTTAGATTCAATTCAAGCCGCAATATTAAATGTAAAATTGAAGCATCTTGAAGAATATCAAAAGGCTCGTTACGATGCGGCTCAGATTTATACGAATGGTTTGAAGGATATAGAGAGTATAGAAACTCCTATTGAAATGTCGTATAGTACTCATGTGTATCATCAATATACTTTAAAGATAAAGGACGGTACAAGAGATGAATTGAAGGCGTATTTGCAGGATTGGAATATTCCTGCTATGATTTATTATCCTATTCCTTTGCATTTACAGAAAGCATTTTTGCAAATTGCACGTCAAGGGGGAGAATTAGAAACTTCAGAAAGACTTTCGGAAACAGTTTTGTCTCTTCCAATGCATACAGAGTTAGATTTAGAACAACAAAACTACATAATAGAAAAAATAAGAGGGTTTTACAAATAAAGTAAAGCCCTCTTGTTTTTTATTATTTTAAATTTTCTATTGCTAAGTATGTCATCAACCCAATGGCTTCTTGCATACTTTTTTCATCTACGTCAAAATTGGAAGTGTGTAAGTTAGTTATTTCACAATTTTCTTTTTTTGTTCCAAGTCTGAAATAGGTTGCTGGTATTTTTTGTGCAAAGTATGCAAAATCTTCGGCTGTCATTCTCATATCTATGTCTAATACGTTTTTTTCTCCAAGATATTCTTGTGCTAAAATGCGTGTTGCTCTTGTAAGTTTTGGATCGTTATAAAGATATGGGTACCCGTGATCAATAAATACGTCTGCCGTTGCTCCAAATGCTTGTGCGGTTTCTTCGCTTATTCTATGTATTAGTTTGTGTGCTTGTTTTCTCCAATCATTATCAAAAGTGCGAATAATACATTCTAAATAAACTTTTGATGGAATTATGTTTGTGCGTCCTTCTGCTAAGAATGTGCCTACTGAAAATGTAGTTGGTAGTGTCGGGTTAGCATTTCGGCTAACTAATGTTTGAAGTGCTATAACTATGTGTGAGGTAGCTACTATTGGATCTATGTTTAAATCTGGTGTTGCCCCGTGTCCTCCTTTCCCTCTTACTTCTATATATATTTCATCTGTTGATGCCATATATTTTCCTTCTTTAATACCGATTTTTCCAGCTTCTATTTCAGGTGTTGTATGAAGTGCAAATATCGCGGAAGGAGTTACGTCTTTGAAGATGCCATCATTTATCATTGCAATAGCACCGCCTGGATAGTGCTCTTCGGAAGGTTGGAAAATAAACATCACTTTGCCTCCAAATTCATCTCTTAATTCTGAAAGAATCTTTATTGTTTCCAAAAGAACTGCGGTGTGAACATCGTGTCCGCACGCATGCATTACTCCTTCTTTGATAGAAGCAAAAGGAAGTTTCGTGGTTTCTTTTATAGGCAAAGCGTCCATATCTGCTCTTAGTGCAATAGTTTTATTTGAAGGCATATTACCTTTTATAAAACCATAAACACCGTAACCACCAACGTTTGATTTGTATTCTATTCCTTCAATTGTATCAAGGATTGAACAAATATATTCCGATGTTTCTTTTTCTTGTTTAGAAAGTTCTGGATTTTGATGTAGATGTCTACGAATAGCAACTACGTTTTCAAAGTGTTGCTTCGCTTTTTCTTTGATTATGTCTTTAATTCCCATAAGAACCAACTTGCGAATTAGAATCGCTGATGAAAATAGTGTCCTCGCAGGGACTCGAACCCTGGACCCATTGATTAAGAGTCAATTGCTCTACCAGCTGAGCTACGAAGACTTTGCTAAATCTTTGATTTTGCGTTTGCAAAGATACATCTTTGTTTAATTTCTGCAATATTTTTATTATAAATTTTTAATAAACTCTTTGTAATTGATTGATAAATAGTGTATTTTTGTATGCTTGATATATTTTTTTCTTTATTTTCTCTTTGGTTTGAGAAAATAATTATAACTTTGGACACTTTTTATAAGGTAAATTATAATAACTTTTAAATAACAAAAACTAATTATTATGACATCTTTAACATTATTATTAGAAGCTGTTAGCAATTATGCTACAATCGGTTATGGTTTAGCAGGTATCGGAGCGGGTATAGCTGCTGTTGGAGCAGGTATCGGTATTGGTAATATTGGACGCAATGGTATGGATGCTATTGCTCGTCAACCAGAAGCTACTGGTGATATTCGTTCTAATATGATTATCGCTGCTGCATTGGTTGAAGCGGTTGCTTTGTTTGCTAATGTGGTTTGTTTGTTGGTTATATTGATGAAATAACAAACCGAAAGATTATAACATAGCAGCACTGCGATTGGTTTTGTTGCTATGTTTATGCAAGAATTTTTATAATATTACATAATATATGGAACTTTTAACACCTGATATTGGTCTTCTTGTTTGGATGACCATAACTTTTGGAGTTCTTTTGTTCATCTTGTGGAAATTTGGTTGGCCTGTTGTCATTGATATGATGAGTAAAAGAGAGGAGCAAATCAAGAAATCTTTGGAAGAAGCTGCTATCGCAAGAGAGGAAATGAAACAATTGCAAGTTGGTAATGAGAGATTATTGATTGAAGCTCAAAAAGAAAGGGATTTGATGCTACAACAAACTAAGGAGCTTAAAGAAAAAATGATTGAAGAAGCAAAAGAACAAGCTCAAAAAGAAGCTCAAAGAATTGTTGTTGCTGCAAGGGAAAATATAGAATATGAAAAGTTGCATGCTATGACTGAATTGAAAAATCAAATAGCCAACCTTTCAATAGAAATTGCAGAAGATCTTTTGAAACACGAACTTTCTGATAAGGTGAAGAGTAATGAAATTATCAGTAAGAGAATGTCGGAAATAAACCTTAAATAGAAACGATGAATAGTTTTAAATTACAAACTCGTTATGCTCAGTCTTTGTTTATTCTTGCACAAGAGAATGGATTGATAGAAAGAGTTTATGAGGATATGTTATTAATTAAAAAGGTTTGTGAAGAGACTCCTCAGTTGAAAGCTATTTTGAAGAATCCTGTTATCAAGCCTTCGAAAAAGAAAAATATCATTCACGAAATTTTTTCAGGGAAAGTAGAAAATGTTTCAATACTCTTTATAGAATTGTTAGTATCTAAAAGACGTGATGTTTATCTTTATGAGATTGCAGATAGATATACAGAGCTTTATAAAGAGTATAAACATATTAAAACAGTGAAATTTACTACTGCACAAGTTCTCGATGAGGATGTTGTAAATGATATTAGAAAAGAAATTGAGGAGAAATTGTCTTCAAAGATTGATTTACAACTTTTTGTTAATCCAAAATTGTTGGGAGGTTTTTCTTTGACAGTTGAGGGCAAACAATTTGATGCAAGTTTCAGTAAACAGATAACAAAATTAAAAAAGGAATTTAACAAGAATATATACGAAAGGATATTCTAAAAAACGATAAATATGGCAGAAATTAAACCATCGGAAATTACAGCGATATTACGTCAACAGCTTTCTAATTCTAATTTAGATGCTACATTGGAAGAAGTTGGTACTGTTTTAACAGTGGGAGATGGAATAGCGAGAGTTTATGGATTGATGAACGTTCAAGCAGGAGAATTGGTAGAGTTTGATAATGGAGTACAAGCGATAGTTCAAAATCTTGAAGAAGATAATGTTGGGGTCGTAATTTTAGGAGAATCAGAATCTATAAACGAAGGAGATATCGTTAAAAGAACAAAGAGAATTGCTTCTATAAAAGTAGGGGAAGGCTTATTAGGTAGAGTTATTAATACTATTGGGGAACCAATAGATGGAAAAGGTGCTATTGAAGGAGAATTATTTGAAATGCCTCTTGAAAGAAAAGCACCAGGTGTTATTTTTAGACAACCTGTTGAAGAACCTTTGCAAACAGGTTTAAAGGCTGTAGACTCAATGATTCCAATCGGAAGAGGACAAAGAGAGTTGATAATTGGAGATAGACAAACAGGTAAAACTGCTATTGCAATTGATACTATTTTGAATCAAAAAGAATTCTACGACAAAGGTGAACCAGTTTATTGTATTTATGTTGCTTGCGGACAAAAAGGTTCTACTGTTGCGAACATTGTGAGAACTCTTACAGAAAAAGGAGCAATGGCATATACGACTGTTTTGGCAGCTACTGCATCTGACTCTGCTGCAATGCAGTTTTATGCTCCATTTGCGGGTGCTGCAATAGGAGAGTATTTTAGAGATACAGGACGTGCAGCCTTGGTAGTATATGATGATTTAAGTAAACAAGCGGTTGCTTATCGTGAAGTTTCACTTCTTTTGAGACGTCCACCAGGACGTGAAGCTTATCCAGGGGACGTTTTCTATTTACATTCAAGATTATTAGAAAGAGCGGGAAAAATAATCAACGAAGACAATGTCGCAAAAAATATGAACGACTTGCCAGAAAGTATAAAACATCTTGTTAAGGGTGGAGGCTCTTTGACAGCTCTTCCTATTATTGAAACACAAGCAGGAGACGTTTCGGCATATATTCCAACAAACGTAATTTCTATTACAGACGGACAAATATTCCTTGAAACAAACTTATTCAATGCAGGTATAAGACCAGCTATTAACGTAGGTATTTCTGTTTCTCGTGTTGGAGGTAAGGCTCAAATTAAGTCAATGAAGAAAGTTTCTGGAACATTGAAATTAGACCAAGCTCAATATAGAGAATTGGAAGCTTTCTCTAAATTTGGATCAGACCTTGATGCTGCAACAAAGTTTGTTTTGGAAAAAGGTAAACGTAATGTTGAAATATTAAAACAAGCACAATATTCTCCAATGAAGGTAGAACATCAAGTAGCGATTATTGCTTGTGGAACAAATGGTTGGTTGAGAGATGTGCCAGTAAATAAAGTTAAAAACTTTGAAGAAGAGTTTATTTTCCATCTTGAAAGTAAAGAAAAAGAATTGTTGAATTCTTTGGGTGAAGGAAAACTTGATGATCAAATTATGAACAAGTTGGAAAATATAGCAAAGGATATAAGTAGAAAATATAAAGCATAGTTATGGCTAATCTTAAAGAAATTAGAACAAGAATAGCTTCTGTTAGTTCAACCCAACAGATAACGAGTGCAATGAAAATGGTATCTGCTTCAAAATTGCGTAAATCTCAAAACGCAATTTTGAAGTTGAGACCATACTCTGCGAAGATGACGGAGATAATTCAAAATCTTTGTGGAAGCGAAAAAGATGAATTACCTCTCGCAAGACAATCAAAAGTTTTGAATAATGTTTTGATTATAGTACTAACAAGTAATAAGGGCTTGTGTTCTACTTTTAATTCTAACGTAATAAAGGCCACAAATCAAAGAATAGAATATTACAAAGAGAATAATGTGGGAATTAAAATAGATGTCAAAACTTTTGGAAAGAAAGGTACAGACTTTTTTAAAAAACAAAACAATTTGATAAACTTTATAGGAGAGAACGATGATATTTGGGATAATTTGTCGTTTGAGAATGTAGCAAATGAAGGGGAGGAATTGATAAAAGACTTCATAAACAAGAAATATGATAAAATAGAGATTATCTATAATCAATTCAAGAATGCTTCTACGCAAATTTTAACATACGAAACATTTCTTCCTATAAGTTTTGAAGAAAGTTCAAACATAAATAACGATTATATCTTTGAACCTTCTAAGGTTGAAATAATAAATTCAATAATTCCACAATCGTTAAAAACGCAATTATTTAAATGCTTTTTAGATTCTTCTGCTTCTGAACATGGCGCAAGAATGACTTCTATGCATAAAGCAACAGATAATGCAACAAATTTATTAAAAGATCTTAAACTTACATACAATAAAGCACGACAAGCTTCTATTACAAATGAGATAATAGAAATATGTAGTGGTGCAGAGGCTTTAAAATAGTATTTATGAGATTTAAGGTAGATTTTTTAGTAATCGGCTCAGGAATAGCAGGTTTAAGTTATGCCTTAAAAGTTGCAGATTACGGAAAGGTATGTGTGTTAACAAAGTCAGATGCTTCTGAGTGCTCAACAAAGTATGCACAAGGGGGCATTGCTGCTGTTATGTATGATAATGATTCTTATGAAAAACATATAAATGACACACTTATTGCAGGAGCAGGACTTTGTGATTTAGAAAGTGTAAAGATAACCATAACAGAATCTACCGATAGAATAAAAGAACTAATAGAATGGGGAACTAATTTTGATAAAAAACAAACAGGACTTTACGATTTAGCAAAAGAAGGTGGTCATTCTGAATACCGGATATTACATCATAGGGACAATACTGGTTTTGAAATAGAAAGAGCGTTATTAGAAAAAGTTCGTTCTCACCCAAATGTTATCATAAAAGAAAATCAATACACCATTGATATAATTACCCAACATCATTTAGGTCAAGAAGTAAATAGAAGAAGTGATGATATAAGATGTTTTGGGGCGTATGTATTAGATAAAAAAACAAATACTATTGACACATATCTTTCAAAGGTAACAATGTTGTGTACAGGTGGAAATGGTAATGTCTATTCTACAACAACAAGTCCATTGATTGCAACAGGTGATGGACAAGCTATGGTTCATAGAGCAAAAGGTAAACTCCGTCACATGGAGTTTATTCAATTTCATCCAACATCTTTATTTAATCCAAGAGAGAAACCTTCTTTCCTTATCACAGAAGCGATGAGAGGGGCAGGAGGAATATTAAAGAATATGTCAGGAGAACCTTTTATGGATAAATATGACAAAAGAGGTTCCTTGGCACCAAGAGATATTGTGGCTCGTGCAGTGAATGCAGAAATGACAAGACGTGGAGATGAACACGAGTATTTGGATTGTAGAGGAATAAGTAAGGACGAAATAATGAGACATTTTCCTAATATCTATGCAAAATGCTTAGAAATAGGAATAAATATCACACAAGAAATGATTCCAATAATTCCTGCTGCACATTATTGTTGCGGAGGAATAGAAGTAGATCAATATTCTCGAACAAGTATTAAAAATCTTTATGCTTCGGGAGAATGTTCTTGCACAGGACTTCACGGAGCAAATCGTTTAGCATCAAATTCTTTATTAGAATCATTAGTATATTCACATAGAGCATATTTAGATTCCATAAAAAAAATATCAGAAACTGATTTTTGTGATCAAGTTCCTAATTGGGATTCAGAAGGTATGGTTTTAAATGAAGAATTAAGCCTTATAACACAATCAGTCAAAGAAGTGCAACAAATAATGACTAATTACGTAGGAATAGTTAGAAGTGATTTAAGATTAAGGAAGGCTTTCACAAGAATGAAGTTGATTTACGAAGAAACAGAAGAACTTTATAATAAATCAGTTCTAACTCCGCAGTTGTGCGAACTAAGGAATCTTATAGCAAATAGTTACTTAATTATTAAAATGGCTGAACAAAGAAAAGAAAGTGTTGGTTTACATTATTCAATAGATTATCCTCCTCAAAAATAGCAAAGTATGAAAAGAATAGTCATAGCAATATTATTTTTATTTATTTGTATAGAATCAATAGCATTTGATTTTAGTTCTATAACTTCTTCTGGTCAAATTTTATATTTCAATATCAATAGTGGTACAACTACAGTAACAATAACAGCTCCTGTTCATACTCAGGTAAGAGCCTCGTATATAGGATATAATAAACCTTCTGGTAATCTTGTAATACCGAATGAAATTAGTAATAATGGAATAAATTACACCGTAACAGCCATCGATAATAACGCATTTAGTAATTGCACAGAATTAGAAATAGTTGTGGTTCCAAATTCCGTAATAATAATTGGAGAAGAGGCTTTTCACAATTGTAACAATCTAAGAATGGTTCAATTAGGAACAAGTGTCAAGAAAATAGGAGCCTCAGCCTTTTTGTCATGTTCTAAATTACAACAAATCAATCTGCCAAATTCTCTGACAGAAATCTCAAAACACGCTTTCTCTAATTGTTCTTCCTTAGAGGAGGTAATAATTCCGAATCAGATTAAAAATATAGAAACTTACACATTCTATTCTTGCGAAAAATTAAAAAATATAAAATTTCCTTCTTCACTTGAATATATTGGCGAAGCAGCCTTTGCATTTTGTAAAAACTTAGATTCACTTTCTTTTTCCAATAATTTAAAAGTTATAGATAACAAAGCGTTTTCTTCATGTGTTAAATTACAAAAGATAAACTTACCTGAATCATTAGTTACCATAGGTTCATCTGCGTTTTCTTCTTGTTCAAGTTTAAAATCAATAAAAATACCTAATTTAGTAAAAGAAATAAATAATTCAACCTTTGTATATTGTAAAAATTTGGAAGAAATATTTTTGCCAAGTGGTTTAAGAGAAATACATAATAACGCATTTGAATATTGTAGCAAACTAAAATCAGTAAAAATACCAAGTTCGATAACCTCAATTAGTAACGCAGTATTTTCTAATTGTGTAAACTTAGATTCGGTTTATCTTCCAGAATCTATAACCTTTGTAGGAAGTTATGCTTTTCAAAATTGTACAAATCTAAAAAGTATTAACTTAAAATCAGTTCAATACATAGAAAAATATGCCTTTGAAAGATGTAGAAATTTAGAAAAGATAGAACTCTCAAATGCAAAAGAAATAAGGGAATATGCTTTTTCTGAATGTAATAAATTAAAATCCGTAGAAATACCTAACTCTATGGATACAATAAGAAACTACGTTTTTTATTCTTGTTCAAGTCTTGAAGATTTGAAAATAGGGAATAATATTAAATCAATTGGAAATTATGCTTTTTATAAGTGCATGAAATTAGAAACTCTTGATTTACCGACTTCCACAGCAATAATAGGGATAGCATCTTTTGAAAAATGTAGTAACCTTAGCTCAGTTGCTTTTGGAGAGGACTTGTTGACAATTTCTGATTATGCTTTTAAAGATTGTAAAAAATTAAAAAATATAACATTTAAATCAATACGGCCTCCGAAAGTGTTTACGAACACTTGGAAAAATACATCAAAAAATCTTATTGTTTCAATGCCTGTTGCAAGTGATAAAGACTATGTAGCATCTCTTGGAATAGAACAGCAAATTTCCAAAATTAAGAAAGAAATTGTAGCAAAACCTGTTGAAAATAAGGTGAGATTGAAATTTGATCTAAACAAAATCAATACATTAGACTTATTTGCTAAAAATAGTTCAAAAGAATCTTATGATTACACAAAGGGATTATCAAAAATTCCGCAAAAAAGAGAAGTTTTATACATAGATTACCCACAATTGATCAATTCATTGACAATTTATTTGCATAATTTAAGTTCTCAACCTATTGAATTTGCAAATGTAGTTGTTGATAAAATGCCAGAGACTACAATTGTTGAGCAACAACAAGCAGAGTCAGAAATAGAAGTTGTTAAAGAAGAATCTAAAAAAGAAGTAAAGAAAGTTTCAATAAAACTATTGAGTAAAGATTCTTCAATGGGAATAGTAAAAGGTGGAGGAATATTCAATGAGGGTGAAGTTGCAACTATTTCTGCAAAAGAGAATGTAGGTTATAAATTTGTTTCGTGGAGTGATAACAATATAGACAATCCAAGAAAGATTCAATTAGCAAACGATACCACTCTTTATGCAATTTTTGAAGCCGAAACATTGATATTAGACGTTCAATCCAATGATATTGTAATGGGAGATGCGTACGGAAGTGGTATATACGAATACAATTCAGAAGTAATAATTACAGCAGATGCTTTTGATGGTTATCAATTCGTTAAGTGGAATGATGGAAATACTGAAAATCCTCGTACTATTAGGGTAAACGAAGAGGCAAAGATATATATAGCAATATTTTCGCCCAGGAATAACTACGAAATCAACGAAAAATTAACATTTTATCCAAATCCTACCAAGGGAGTTGTGTATTTGAGTAAAAAAGCCAAGATAATAGAAGTATTTAATACTTCTGGAAATTTAGTAGAGATTTTTGCAGAAAAATCAGTCGTAGATATTTCCGCCTTACCAGAAGGAACCTATACATTTAGAGTAACAATAAACGAAGGAATACAAACCTTGAAGGTAATATTGAAGAAATAAAAATATGAAAAAAATAAGTTTAGTTATTTCGTTGTTACTACTAATATTTTCAATAACTGCTTGCAGTGAAAAAAACACTCAATTATCAATTTTAATCAATGAAAAATCAAATTGTTTGACTGATTTTTCGCAAGAAATCACAGAAAAAAATTCAGCATTCAGTTATCACGGAACAGAATCTGGATTAACAATAAATAAATACAATGAAATCTATCCTTGTGATAGTGAAATACAGATTTCAGCCGAAATAAAAGACAATGTAATTGCTATAACAGAAAAGGCAGATGCTCAAACAAATTGCACCTGCCCTAAAAACCTAACATATACCATAGAAAATATTCCGTCAGGAAGTTATAAAATCTCTATAAACGGCAAAATGATTGGAAATATCTTAATTTACTAAGCCTTTTTTAGTCTTAATATTCTTTCTTTTACGCTTTCGCAATCCATTTTGCAAACTTTTTGCAGTTCTTTTACGCTACCTTGCTCGATAAATTCATCGGGAATACCAATTTTTTCAATCTTATTGTGATAGTTGTTGCTAACTGCAAATTCTATAATGCTACTTCCAAAGCCTCCGTTAATAGTTCCGTCTTCCATAGTAACGATATAGTTGTATGAATCTAAGGCTTGTTTAGCCAAGTCCTTATCAAGAGGTTTCAAAAATTTAAAATCAAACAAACCAATCTCTAATCCGTTGTTTTCAAGTTCTTTTGCGACTTGTTTTGCAATGTGAATAGTATTTCCGATGCAAAGAATCGCAATATCTTTTCCTTCTTTTACTTTCTTGCCTTTGCCAATTTCTATTTGTTTCATCTCATTTCTCCAATCTTTTAAATATCCTTTACCTCTTGGATAACGAATGACAAATGGAGATTTTTGATTTATAGCAGTAAACAACATATTTCTAAGATCGTGTTCGTCACTTGGAGCAGCAACTATTATATTTGGCACACAATTTAAGTAAGCCAAATCAAAAGCACCATGATGCGTTGCACCATCTTCACCAACCAATCCAGCTCTATCAAGACATAAAATAACAGGTAAGCCTTGCAAAGCAACATCATGAATAAATTGGTCGTAAGCTCTTTGCATAAAAGAAGAATATATATTACATACAGGAATCATTCCTTGACATGCAAAACCAGCACTAAGAGTTACTGCGTGTTCTTCTGCGATTCCCACATCAAAAGTTCGTTCTGGAAATGCTTTTTGCAATTTATTCATAGAGCAACCGCTAAGCATAGCAGGTGTAATGCCGACTATTTTTTCATTTTCTTTTGCAAGTTCTACCAAAGTCTCTCCAAAAACATCTTGAAATTTTAAAATTTCATCAGAAGTCTGCTTTTCAGGAATTTCTCCTGTTAAAGGATTAAACACACCCGGTGCATGATAAGTTGTAGGATTGTTTTCCGCAACAGGAAGTCCCTTTCCTTTTTTTGTAATTATGTGTAATAATTTAGGGCCTTTTATATTTTTTAAATCCTCTAAGGTTTTAATCAAAGAAATCAAGTCATGCCCATCAACAGGACCAAAATATCTAATATTTAAAGCTTCAAAGAAATTACTTTTGCCAGAAAATAAAGATTTTAAAGAAAAAGACACTTTCTTGAAGAAGTTCTTAGGCTTATTATAGGAAGTATTTCCTCCCATAAGATTCCATATTCTGTTTTTTAATCGGTTATATGTAGCAGAAGATGTAATCATTGTTAAATATTGACTCATAGCCCCAACACGTTTGTCAATAGAAATTCCGTTATCATTAAGAATAACTAATAGATTTGCATCAGTTGTTCCAGCGTGATTAAGAGCTTCAAACGCCATTCCCCCTGTCATTGAACCATCTCCAATAACGGCTATGTGATGATTGTCCTTTTTTTGTAGTTTGTCCGCAATAGCCATAGCTAAACTTGCAGAAATAGAAGTAGATGAGTGTCCTACTCCAAAAGAATCGTATTTGCTTTCACTCCTTTTAGGGAAACCGCTTAAACCTCCAAACTTTCTAATATTTACAAATTCATCTCTTCTTCCCGTTAGCACTTTGTGAACATAGGCTTGATGACCTACATCCCAAACAATAGGATCTTCGGGAGTATTAAATACTTTATGAAGAGCAATTGTTAGTTCTACCGCTCCGAGACTTGAAGCCAAGTGTCCAGGATTTTCACTCAATACTTCCAAAATATATTCTCTTACCTCTTTTGAAAGAGACAAAAGTTCATCATTACTAAGTGATTTTAAATCATTTGGAGAATCTATTCTCTTTAAAACATCTCCTTGTTTATATGTAGAATTCATATCTGCTAACATTTGATTGCAAAGATACATAAAAAAGCATTAAGACTTGCAAATAAAAAATAACTAATGTTTATTTTACATTTTTTTACTGAAAATTTGTCAATTCATTAAAAAAGCGTATTTTCGCAATCTGAAATCATTAAATAATTTAGAGTATGAAGAAAATTGTATTATCATTTTTAGGATTATTTGCGGCTTTTGCAGTAGGAGCCCAAACTCCTCAGTTTGTTTCGACAGAGCCTGCAAACAAAAATGTAATTATTGAAGAGTACACAGGTATCAACTGTGGATATTGTCCAGACGGACATAAAAGAGTAAGAGAATACGAAGCAGCTAATCCAGGTAGAGTATTTGGTATAAACATACACGCAGGAAGTTATGCTGCAAATACTTACACAACCCAATGGGGGAATGCTTTAATGAATCAAGCACAAGTAACAGGTTTCCCTTCTGGCACGATAAACAGAGAAACTTTTACTTACTATGATGACTATTATGGACAAACTGTTACTTCTATGGCGTTGGGAAGAGGACAGTTCGTTTCTTGTGGAAACGAAATTCTTGCTCAAACATCTTTCGTAAATGTTGCAGCACAAGCAAGTATTGATGCAACAACAAGAACTATGACTGTAAATGTTGAAGCATACTACACAGCAGATGCAGAAACTGCATCAAACAAATTAAACGTTGTTTTAGTACAAGACAGCATCATAGGACCACAATCAGGAGCAAGTGGCAATCCTTCTCAAGTTACTTCTGACGGTCAATATATTCACATGAGTATGTTAAGAGATATGTTAACAGGACAATGGGGTGATGACATCACTGCACCTGAAGGATCAACAGTTATTCCTGCTGGAACTTTGATTCAAAGAACATATACTTACAATGTTCCTGGCTCAATCAGCAATGAATTAGTAAAACTTGGACATTTAAGATTGATTGTTTTTGTTGCAAAAGATACAAAGGAAATATATACAGGTTCAGAATGTATTCCTACAGTTACAAATCTTCCAGAACTTGCAGCTATGTCAACAACAATGTCAGCACAAGGTCAAAACGGTTGTAATGACTTAGCATCGCTTTCATTAAAGGTTTATAACTACGGAGCAAATGCGATAACAAATATGCAAATTGCTTATGGCTCAGCAGTAACAGGAAATCAAACTTTTGATTGGACAGGAAGCATAACAACAGATGAAGAAGTATTCGTTGAATTGCCAGATGTAGCAGTAAATGTTGGTCAAAACACAAATGTATTTGCTAACATAGTTTCAATAAATGGTACAGCTATTGAAGATTCTCAAAAGACTGCAACAATTAAAAAAGATGCTCCAAAAGAAGGAAATGGAGATAAACTTAAAATTATCATAAAAACAGACCAATATGCTTACGAATGCAGTTGGAAACTTTCTGATGGAAATGGTAATGTGTTAGAAGAAGCAGATTATTATCCACAACAAGTAGTTGTAAGAGATACAGTAGAAGTTCCATTAACTGAAACTGGTTGCTATGTATTTGAAATATTTGACACATACGGAGATGGTGGTACAACATACAAAATCTACGATGGTTCAGAAACAAGATTAGTAAACGGAACAGGTTCTTCATACGCTGATTACAAAGCAATAGATATTAAAATACTTTCATTAGTAGGATTAGAAGAAGCAGAAGGAGCAATACTTCAAACATTAACTTATCCTAACCCAGTTAATGATATGTTAAATCTTGAAATCTCTATGTTAGAATCAACTCACGCTAATATTTCTGTAGTAGATATGTTAGGAAGAGAAGTGATTTCATTAGGAGAAGTTTCATTGGCAACAGGAAATAATAAATTTGAAATCAACACATCAAATCTTAGCAACGGAGCTTACTTTGTTAAGATAATATCTAACTCAGGTATCACATCAAAGAAAATATCTGTAAATAGATAATAAATAGATAGTTTATTAAAGCAAAGAGATAGGAGATTA
>DEPQ01000088.1:27191-32807 GCA_002358855.1 Bacteroidales bacterium UBA3388 | reverse complement strand
TAATCTCCTATCTCTTTGCTTTATTTTATTTTATCTTTGAAAAAATTTGGCGATTCATTTTTTTTGTTTTATCTTTGTCCCATAATATAAAAAAAGTCTTATGAATCGTCGATTTTTCTTGTTTTTCTTTTTGGTAATATGTTTTATTGGTTCATTGTATTCGCAAGCCCCTTTCCGATGTGGGCAACTTTCGGCAAGTGCTTCTCCAATAAATTTTTTGTCTCATTCGGATACCATAGTTCCTCATACGCAAAAGACAATAATATGTGATTTTGATACTGTTTTTTACAAATCGCCTGTTTATAGAACGGTAGGGAAAACAGATTATCAAAAATCTGATGGAAAGATAATATCAAAAATAGTACTTACACAAGAAGATGATTTTGTTTCGGACGATTGTACAAAATATTTATTTGTAACTATGCCCGATTCAATAAGAATAACAGATATAAATTACTATAAAGATACAGTTTATTTTTGCGGATATTTCAATACAATAAACAGGCAAGGTTATATAGCAAGTGTTCCGTTGAACGACTTGTTTGTTGCGGGAGTAGATAATGTGAAATACATACCAATAGGATACACAATAAATAAAATAATAACATTTCCAGATGCAAATAATTTAAATTCAACAAGCATATTTGCGATGGGTACTATAAAAAAAGAATATGAACCATACGCTTTACCATCACAGTCAGTTGGTTCTTCGCCAATATGGGTGTATCCGCCAGATAAATACTTTGATTGTGTGCTTTTGCATGATGTATCATTAAATCAAGTTAGAATTTTTCAAACAGATAAGGATACTTTATTTGAAAAATTTCAAGATATAAGTGTATCGCAAGGTAATGCTGAATTAGTGTCATTGATATTCGATACTGCGAATAATTATTCTACACTTGACGCTGTTAGAACATCAAAACTACTTGCTTATCGAAAGTTTACAACGCCTGATATGCAAATAGTTAAAAATATTATGGAGATAAAATATTATGATAATTTGACAAATACCTATTATGATACTAACATAGCAAAAGGAATATATAATGTAAAAATAAAACACTTGGAAAGCGATAATTTTGCATTAACATTTAGTATGTATTCTGGTAGAATGCATTCAGTTATTGTAAATAGAGTGAAATTTAATAAGAATTATAATAATGCGAAATTTGTAAACCTTTTGTCGTCAGAAATATATAGAGGAATAATGTCAAAAGATATAATAGATATGTCATATTCCCAACATAATGAACGTTTAATGGTTTTAGCAAGAGATAAGAATGATAGGGGAGGTGTATATGATATAAACATAGAACCTACAATAGACAATTATTTTTATAAGACTACACCATCAAGTAACTATACTACAATAGAATATCTACCCGTAGACACGTATGTTCACCATGGAAATGGATACATGTGGTCAGATATAGGTTCGTTTAATGGAATAGTAAAGATGAAGTATGATGCGTTCAGATTGGTGGGTGAATATAAAAATGGAACTTTGGAAGATGCGTATGCAACTTTTCAATTTGTTAGAGGTACTGAATCAGATTGTCATGAAAATATTAATACTACGATAACTAATAAACCTTTCCCTATAAATATAAATATGCATGAAACTGAATGGATAGAGACTTCTTATTTGCAAAATGTGTCTTATAGAAGTTTTATTATACCTGAATATTTGCCGGGCTACTATGTTGGTAATTGTGAGAACTTAAATTTGGAGAATATATATAAATAAGGGGAATGAAATATGAAAAAGATAGTTTTATTTATTTTATTTGCTATTGTAAGTAGTTATATTTACGCTCAATTTGCGCCAACACCTTTGATTATTTCTCGATTGAGTGAAGATACCTTATTGGTTACTCAGTATGATACAGTTTTGATTTATCGTAATAATGATTTTAAACAGGATTCTTCTGCATGGGATTGTAGAGTTTTTGTTCCAGGAGTGGCTCTTGCTAATGGGACATTAGAAGAGTATCATTGCGAGGCAAGAAGAAGTGTTTATCCACCTGTTCCATATTATGATTCTGCTTGGGGTTGTACTTTTTTCTATCCAACTCTTTCATTTGGTGGCACATGGTTTGGTCGTAATTCATATACACCAGAGGCTTTTGGACAGCATTTTCATTTTGATTCAATGGTTACTGTCATTGGTGTTGCAGCACAAGTAAGAGGACAAGTTTATGGTTTGAATCCACAATTTTATATTACATCTGAGAAACATAATTTTGAAAAGTTGTCTGCTGCATACGCTTATCCGTCTAATATGCAGTCTGATTCAATAACTTGGAGGAATTTAGGATTTTATATGTTTCCTGATGCCGTTACAATTAATGACTTTATTATTGTAGGCGAACTTTTTGTTAATCCTGCTGATACAGGAATGCGTTATGGCAATACTGTTGGTAATGCAACTTCTAACATAGAATATAATGCAAATTTTAGTGTTTATGATACTCTAATGAAAGATACTTTAATAGGTCCGCAAAGTTCTAATACTCCTTGGTTGAAAAAGAATGGGCAATGGAAACGTTTTAATGAAGATTCTATTTATCATTTTGTGCAAGGAACAACTCTTAATTTTCGTCCAATAATAGTTCTTAATACTTCATTGTTAAATGGTATAAATGAAATAGCAGGATTAGAAAATAAATGTGATATATATCCTAATCCTGCAAGAGATGAAGTATTTGTAAAAAGTAATTATCAGATTAAACTTGTAGAGCTGTTTGATGTGTTAGGAAGGTTGCAAAAACGAGAAGAGTTTTTTGAGAATGAGATAGTGTTAGATTTAAAACACTTGAATGCAGGTAATTACATAATCAAGGTTTATACAGATAAAGGTGTAACGCAAGAGAAAATCCTTGTGTTAGATAATTAGGTGTTTATCTTTAAAATTTGGTTTCTAAGACTTTTTTTACTTCTTCTATTTTTCTGTAATCTGTTTGTGTGATTTTGTATTCTTCTTCCGCAGAAATAGCTCCCATTGACACACCTTCTTTTCTGTAAATCATAAGACTATCGATTTGAACCTTTCCTGAGAGATGGAAATTCCTTATTCCAATTTCATGAAACTTAGAAACATTTTCGGCATTTATTCCACTGCCAACCATAATTTCGATTTTATTTCCATAAAGTTCTTGTGCCTTTTTGATATTCTCAAATCCCTCAACTGCCTTGTTTGCAGCACCTGAGGTAAGTATTCGTTTACAACCACAATCTATTATTTGCTCAATTGCTTCAAAATAATCACGACTCAAATCTACTGCCCTGTGAAAGCAAACTTCCATATTCCCAGCCTCTTGCACTAATTTTTTTGTTCTTTCGCAGTCAATTCTTCCGTCATTTGTTAGCAATCCAAAGACAACTGCCTCAACGCCAACGCTCTTACAAAAAGAAATGTCTCTTTTCATTATTTCAAATTCCAAATCTGAGTATAAGAAATCACCGTGTCTTGGTCTTATCATTACAGCAGCAGGGATTTTCAATCTTTCTTTTGTCATTTGAATCAATGCAGCAGAGGGTGTTGTGCCTCCTTCTGCGAGATTGTCGCATAATTCTACTCTATTTGCACCTCCTTTTTCGGCTTCTAAGCCCGATTGCAAGGTTCCTATACAGGCTTCAATCTTAAAATAATTTGTTACGTTTTTCATATAATTCTTTTTCTAACTTTGCTATTTTTATTAAATGATTTTTATACCCCTGGCTTTCAGGATTAAAAGCTTTGTGTTGTTTCATTGAATGTAGTCTGCTATAATCTTTGCAAAGATTTGTAGTTGCTTCTGAAAATAAGTGAGTTGAGAATTTTTCCCAAATATAATCAACCGCAATTTCCGAAGGGTGAAGCATATCTGCTTGATAAAATCTATAATCTCTTAATTCGTCCATAACAATCTCGTATGCAGGAAAATAAAAACAATCGTTAATTGTTTCACATAGTTGATTTGTTGCTAAATGTAGAGCACTTTTACTGATAATATTTTCTCTATACCCTTGTTTCCAATGTCTTATAGGCGAAACAGTAAGAATAATTTTAATATTTGGGTTTATTTCTCTTATGTTGTTGATAGTTAGAGAAGTATTTTCTACAATTTCATCTACGCTTAAAAGTTTTTTGTCAATAAGTTGAGGATTTAATTTGTGGCAATTGCCTAATATTTTATTATTCTCTTTTAGAAAGAATACCCAAGCTGTTCCTAAGGTAATGATTAGCCAATTTGTTTGTTTTAAAAAAAGATTCGCTTTTGTAATTCCTAAATTTATAGTTTGTAATAGGTTATCGCATTTTTCATCTCTAAAAACTCCGTGATGTTCGTATGAAAACCAAAATTCGTTTACTTTGACTAAATCCTCTGAATCCAAGAATTTTAGATTTATTATTCTATTTAAACTGTTACAAATAGAGAATGGGTTATACAAAATGCCGAAAGGATTTATAAAAGTCTCAAATCCGTTAATTGATAGTTTATTTCCAATATTTTCTGTAAAGCAAGAGCCTAACAACATAATTTTATCTTTGTGTGAAATGTTGTTTTTATGTTTGGAAATAGGTATTTGTGTTGTGAAATTCATAACTAAAATTAAAAAATTAAATTTTTTGATTCACAAAATTACGCACAAAAATATGAAATTCAAAATAAAATAGTACCTTTGCAAGATAAAATTTTTTTAATTTATGGAAAGTAATCAAATCGCAACAGTAGAAAATGCAAAAGAGTTAGGCTTATTGCCTGAGGAATATGATAAAATTAAAGAGTACTTAGGAGGCCGTTGTCCTAACTATGTTGAGTTGAGTATTTACTCTGTTATGTGGAGTGAACACGCTTCTTACAAAAACTCTATTAAGTATTTAAAAACTTTACCAAGAGAAGGAAAACAATTATTAGTTGCTCCTGGTGAAGAAAATGCTGGTATGGTTGATGTAGGTGGTGGAATTGCTTGTGTTTTTAAGATAGAATCGCACAATCACCCTTGTGCAGTAGAACCTTTTCAAGGTGCAGCAACAGGAGTTGGTGGAATAAATAGAGATATCTTCACAATGGGAGCAAGACCTATTGCTCAATTAAATTCTTTACGATTTGGTAATTTGAATAATCCTCATACACAATGGTTGTTGCGTGGTGTAACAAAAGGAATCTCTCATTATGGAAATGCTTTTGGTGTTCCTGTTTTGGGAGGAGAGGTTTTCTTTAACGATAGTTTTGAGAACAATCCTTTGGTCAATGCAATGAGTGTGGGAATAATGAAGAAAGAGGAGTTAATCAAAGCAGTAGCAAAAGGAAAAGGTAATCCAATATATATTGTAGGGTCTGCAACAGGTAAAGATGGTATTCACGGTGCTACTTTTGCATCTGCCGATGTTACAGAAAACACTGCTGATGATATTCCTTCAATTCAAGTTGGGGATCCTTTCCAAGAAAAACTTTTATTGGAAGCTACATTGGAATTAGGTAAGAGTGGAGCAATTGTTGGTATGCAAGACATGGGTGCTGCAGGAATCATTTGTTCTACTTCTGAGATGAGTGAAAAGGGTTCTTCGGGAATGAAAATTGATTTAGACAAAGTGCCTTTAAGACAACAAAACATGGAAGCTTGGGA
>DEPQ01000088.1:0-27054 GCA_002358855.1 Bacteroidales bacterium UBA3388 | reverse complement strand
GAAGATATGCTTTATTTCTATCATAAAGGAAATTTAGTTGCACAAGTTCCTGCTGCATCTTTGGTATTAGGAGGTGGTGCTCCTGTTTACGATAGAAAATATGCTGAACCTGCATATTATCAAAAAACATTTGAATTTAATAAAGATAATGTAACTGAACCAGATATTAAAGAGGCAAAAAAGATTGCCCAATATTTGGCTTCTCATCCTAATATTGCATCAAAACGTTGGGTTTATGAGCAATATGACTCAATGGTAGGAACAAAAAATATGTCAACTAATAGACCATCAGATGCAGGAATAGCTAATGTTAAGGGAACAGACAATGCTATTGCTATGACTTGTGATTGCAACTCTCGATATGTATATTCTGATCCATACGTTGGAACACAAATTGCGGTATCTGAGGCTGCAAGAAATATTGTTTGTTCAGGAGGAGATCCTTTGGCTGTTACAAATTGCTTAAACTTTGGAAATCCATACAATGAGAATACTTATTGGCAATTTGTTAAAGCAATAGAAGGTATGAGTTCTGCTTGTAGAAAATTCAATACTCCAGTTACAGGTGGAAATGTTAGTTTCTACAATCAAGCTGTAATGAATGGAAAAACAGAAGCTGTTTATCCATCTCCTGTTATTGGTATGGTAGGAACAGTTGATAAGTCTAAACAAATGACTCTTGACTTCAAAACACAAGGCGCTACAATTTATATGTTAGGAGAAATAGTTGATGATATAAATTGTTCAGAATATTTGTATTCTTACAGAGGAGTAAAATTATCTCCTGCTCCTTATTTTGATTTGGATAAAGAAGCAAATATGCAACGCACACTTAGTGATTTAATCAACCAAGGAATAATAGAATCTGCTCATGATATTAGCGAAGGAGGTTTATTTGTTGCAACCTTAGAAAGTGCTATGGTAAGAAATATGGGATTTGAAATCTACACTGCGGGAGATGTAAGATTAGATTCGTTCTTGTTTGGAGAAAGTCAAGGCAGAGTTATTGTAACTGTTAATTCTGAAAAGGAAAATGAGTTCTTTGATATGTTAAGTATTTCAGGTGTCAATTGCTGTGCCGTAGGTAAAGTAAGAAATGACGGAGAAATAATTATAGATGAAGAATCTTTCGGAAAAATCAGAGACTATAAAAAAGTATATGACAATACAATAGGAGACGTTTTAGATAAATAATAAAATAATTAAAATGAAAAAAATATTCATATTAGCATTGGCTTTAACTTGTGGAAGTCTCATGGCTTTTTCACAAGAAGGTGGATTGAATGAAGAGTCATTAAATAAAATAAGAAACTCATATAAGCAAACAACTGAAAACAAAGCAATAAGAAATGCTGTTGCTAACAATAGTATTCAAAAATTAGTTTTGAATTTAGACAATTTCAATAAGTACGATACACACTTTTCTCACAGAGTAATGAGCAAAGGAATTACTGATCAAAAGTCTTCTGGTCGTTGTTGGATGTTTACAGGATTCAATGTAATGAGAAGTGCTATGATTGCAAAGTATAATCTTGGTGCTTTTGAGTTTAGTCAAAACTATTTGTTCTTTTATGATCAATTAGAAAAGAGTAATTTATTCCTTTCTTTGATTATAAAACACATTGACGAACCTTTGGATAGCAAACACAACGAATGGTTGTTGAAAAACCCTCTTTCAGATGGCGGACAATTCACAGGAATATCTGATTTAGTTACAAAATATGGTCTTGTTCCTTCAACAGTTCAACCAGAGACTTATAATTCCAATAATACTCGTAAGATAGATGAGTTAATCATCTTGAAATTAAAAGAATATGCTTTGGAATTAAGACAAATGAAGCAAAACGACAAAAAAATCAAATATGAAAAGTTAGAAAACAGAAAGATAGAAATGCTTTCTCAAATCTACAAAATGTTAGTTTATGCTTACGGAGAACCTGTTCAAGAGTTTACTTACACATTGAGAGATGCAAACGGAAAAGAAATCTCAACAGAAAAATACACTCCTAAATCATTCTATGAAAAGTATGTTGGAAAGGATTTAAAGAATACATACGTGATGTTAATGAATGATCCTTCAAGAGAATTTTACAAAGTTTATGAAATAGAAAACGATAGACACGTAATGGATGGGGAAAATTGGAAATATATCAACTTACCTATTGAAGAAATAAAGAAAGTTGCTATTGCTTCAATCAAGGATTCAACAATGATGTATTTCTCTTGTGATGTTGGAAAGTTCTTATATTCTGACAAAGGATTGTTAGACATCAATACTTACGACTATGGCTCATTGATGGGAACAGAATTTGGAATGAACAAAAAGGAAAGAATACAAACATTCGCAAGTGGCTCTTCTCACGCAATGACTTTGTGCGCTGTTGATTTAGATGAAAATGGAAATCCAAAGAAATGGCTTGTAGAAAACAGTTGGGGAGCAAGTCATGGTTGGCAAGGACACTTGATAATGACAGACGAATGGTTTGAGGAGTATATGTTCAGAGTTGTAGTTGATAAAAAATATATATCAAGCGATATTTTGAAATACTTGGATCAAAAACCAATAGTATTACCACCTTGGGATCCAATGTTTAGTGAAGATATTGATTAAAGAAATCTTAAATGAAGTTTTGTAAAATTATATGTTTTCTTCTGATCTTGTGCTTTTACTATACAAATTTAAAAGCACAAGATGTTGATACAGTTAATTATCTAAACTATAGCGAAGAAATATTTTACGAAGAAGAGAGTGAAGATTATGAACCTTCTGATGAGGAGTTGATTCTTCAAGATGAATCAGATGAAGCAAGAGAATTTGTTTTGAAAGTAGAAGATTTGCTTAACTATGCAGTGTTTCTTGAAGAAAATGATAGTTTAACTTTTCGTTATGCTTTGTACAAAGATAGCGAAACACTCGTTGAGTTTAGCAAACAAACAAGTAGTTATGATGATTTGCAGAAAAGATTTGATGTAGTTAAATCTTCGGGAGAATATAACTTCTTTTATTGCAAAGAATACACATATAATCAAAACAAAGCATGGGATTTTATCTACGAAAGGCTATATGACGAAAATGGAAAACTGATTCTCTTTATTAGACATTACAATACGTATAATTCTGCTTGTGCTGAGGTTGCTTTTGAAAGGAGTGAATACTATTGGGATGTGGAAGGAACATTGATTAGAAAGACTTACGAAATTTTTGATTCAAATAATAATCCTTTAAATATAGAAGAATGTTGGATGGAAAGGGAATTTTATGATAAAGTTATGGAATTGTCGAGTTTTCAAGCACTTTATCCCTTTCCTCTAACTGAAGAAAGTACGCAGACAAACGATTAGTTGTTCAATGAAGTTAATTATAGACAAAGGTAATACAAGAACTAAAGTGGCTGTTTATAAGAAAGAAGAATTACTTTCTGTTACGGCAGTAGGTCGTTTAGATATTGGTTTCATTGATGATTTGTTTGCGAAATATGATATAAAGGCCTCTATTTTTTCATCAGTATCTGGATTAGAAACAAAGGATGTGATGAATTATTTATCAGAAAAAACTCAACTTTTTATAATGAGTGAAGATTTGTCTTTGCCTGTTGAGGTTAATTATTTGCCAAAATATTCTTTGGGTAACGATAGAATTGCAGCAATAGTAGGTGGCTACAATATTTTTCCGAAAGAAAATGTTTTAGTGATAGATGCAGGTTCTTGTATTTGTTTAGATTTTATTGATAACAAAGGAAAATACAAAGGAGGTAGCATTTCATTAGGATTTCAAATGAAATCAAAAGCTTTAAATACTTTTACAGCAAGACTTCCGTTAGTAGAAATAAATGAAAGCAAAGTTTCGGTTTGTTCGCTCAATACTTTTGATTGCATAAAATCTGGAATTGTGAATGGAACAATAGCCGAGGTAAGAGGTATGATAGAGATGATTTCAAAAGAGCAAAATAGCGATTGTCAAATCATTATAACAGGGGGAGATGCAAGCCTTTTATCAGAAAATTTGAATATAAATGCTGTTGTAGAGCCTAATTTAGTTCTGCAAGGTTTAAATATGATATTAGATTATAATATTAAAAAAAGAGATGCGTAAAAAAATAGTATTTGTTTTATTGTTTATGGCTTTTGTATTAGAGTTAGGGGCTCAAAATACAGTCAGTTCACCATATTCAAAGTATGGAATAGGAGATAATTCCAGCTTTACAAACACAATAAACGCCTCAATGGGCGGAATTTACAATGGATTGAGAAGAAATAACTTTGTTAACTATCGAAATCCAGCTTCTTATTCAGCGATAGATACTCAATCATTTGTTTTTGACATTGGATTTTATTCCAATAATGTAGTTTTACAATCAGAAAATGCAACTTCAAAAGGAAATACAGGAGGTATATCGCACATTTTGTTTGCATTTCCACTTAGTAAAACACTGAAAATGGCAGGAGGTTTAGTTCCAGTCTCTGTAATTGACTATACGGCTTCGGAAAGCTTTCCAACAGATAGCATAATAGGCTCTCACAAATTCATTTATGGTGGAGAAGGTGGAATAAACAAAGTAATGTTAGGACTTTCTTATCAACCATCATTTTTTGAAAAACTCTCAATAGGTTTAAATGCAGAATATATGTTTGGAAATTATTATAGAAGTTCTACACTTTCTTTTCCAGACTCGGCAAACTTTCTTTCATCAAGAGTAGAATACAACTATTCTATCTCAGCCTTTAATTTCAATTTAGCAATGCAGTACTCTCAAAAATTTACTAACGGAGATGCACTCACAATAGGAGCAAATTATGTGTTACCTACACATATCCCAACACAAAATCAATATCGTCATTACACATTTACTTATAACGCAGCGGTAGAAATTGTAAGAGATTCTGTACAATATGAAAATACAGAAGGAAGCATAGAATTACCTCAATCATTCGGCGTTGGACTATCCTACGAAAGAAAGAATAAATTTTTAGTTGGCTTAGATTTTGGCTACGCTCAATGGTCTGAGTTTTCTTTGCAAGGCATTCGCTATCCAGAAATACTAAAAGACAATTACACATTTAATGCAGGAGCAGAATATAAGCCTGATATTTATGGCAATTATTTTGAAAAAATAGCCTATCGTTTTGGAGTAAATTATCAAACAGGTATGTTATCTTTGAGAAACACAGACATTTCTCAAATAGGAGTATCCTTAGGTTTTGGACTTCCAATAAAGAAACAAGGAACACAAGTAAATATATATCTTGAATATGGAAAACAAGGAACGAAAGCAAACAATTTAATAAGAGAAGATTATTTAAGAGTAGGAGTTTCGTTTTCAGCAAAAGACAGATGGTTTTTTAAAAGAAAATATCAATAAAATAATAAACGAAGAATGAAGAAAGTAACATTATTAGCTGTGATTGCAGCAGTGTTTTGTGCAACAACAGTAAATGCACAAAAGTTTGGCAAAACCCCAGAGGACTCTACTGCTTGTATAATGAACAATTCTTTATACCAAGAGTTCTATAAACAAAAGAATTACAAAGATGCTTACGAGCCTTGGACAAAAGTTGTTGAGCATTGTCCACAATATCATGTGAATACATACATTAGAGGAGCAAATATATTAAAAACTATGATTGCAACCGCACCTAATGTAGAAATGAAGAACAAATACATTGATGAGTATTTGAATCTACAAGACGTAAGAAGTCAAGCGTTTGGTGAAGAGTACAATAATATTGCTCAAAAGGCAAAAATATTATCAGAATACAGACCAAACGAAACAGAACAAATCTTTAAATACTTCAAAGAAGCAGCAGAAAAAGGCGGAAAGCAATTAGACGCACAATATTGTCCGCTTTATGTTGAAGCAACAGTGAAACACTTGGCTGCAATAAAGGCAAGTTCAGAGCAAATGGACGTTTTGTTTGAAGCATACGACTTTGCGGCAGAAACATTAGAAGAAATAATCAAAGTTTCAAAGACAGAATTAGAGCAAGCACAAGCATCAGGAAATGCAAAAGCAATAAAAAAAGTAGAAACAAACCTTAAAAATGCACAAAGTTATCTTGCACTAACAGAACAAATCATCGAACCATTTGCTTCTTGCGATAAAATCATTCCTATCTACGAACCAAAATTCGCAGCAAATCCTAACGATGTTGAATTGTTGAGAAAAATCACTACAAACCTTGATAGAAAAAAATGTACAAAGTCTGAATTGTTCTTTCAAGCGACAGAAAACCTTCATAAATTAGAACCAAATGCTAAATCAGCCTTTATGATGGGACAAATGTTGATAGAAAAAGACAGAAACGAAGAAGCAGTACCATATTTAGAAGAAGCAGTAAAGAATTTCGAGGATAACGACTCAAAAGCAAAGGCTTCGTTTATGTTAGCAACAGCATTGATGAACGCAGGACAATATGGAGCAGCAAGAACAGCGGCTTACAAAGTTGCAGAGTACGATAAATCATTAGAAGGAAAGGCTGTGCTTATGGTTGCAAATATGTACTTGAAGAGTTCAGTGTCTTGTGCTTCTCACGGAGGAAAAATCCGTGGTGCAGCATGGGTTGCGTATGATGAAGCAGCGAAAGTGAAAAATATAGACCCAACTCTTGCAGATGATGCACAAAGAGTGATGAACGTAGCACGCTCTCAATGGCCTTTGAAAGCAGATATGTTCTTCAATTCAATCAATCCAGGAGACGGATTCTCAGTAGGATGTTGGATAGGCAAAGGAACAACAGCACGTTCAAGAGACTAATAACACAAAACACATAAATTGAGTATGAGAAAGCATAGTTTTGCAATGATAATTCTTGCCTTTGCTTTCTCATACTTTTGTTTTTCGTGTGGTAAAGACACACCTAAACAACAATACGTAAAGAATAATAACACTCCTACGCAGGTAATAAATGACGCTTACCTTTTACGCAGTGTTGATGGTGTTGTTGATACCGAATTAAAGGCAAAAAAAATTGAGATATACAACTTTGCCGACAGTTCAAAGATGATTTTTCCACAAGGATTAAATGTAAACTTTCTCAATAACGACAAAACAATCAAAGCAAACCTTTCATCTCATTACGCAGAAAGCCTTTCAGACAATCTTTACTACCTAAAAGACAGCGTAGTGATTATAAACCACAAAGATTTAGACACATTCTATTGTCAAGACCTTTATTGGCGAAAAGATTCCGCAATAGTACGCACCGATTTGCCCGTAAGACGACACAGCGAAGGCGGAATAGACTACGCAAAAGGCCTAAGAGCAAGAGATGACTTTGACAGCGTTAAGGTAATAAGCCCTTACGGAGTACAAAACATAAAAGAAGATTAACGAAACAAACTTATTTCTTTCGCAAAATATAGTTTTGTTTTTTCAAAGGCTTGCTTGTAAAGAAAATAACCCCAAAATCAAAGAAATCACAACAGAGTTTAAACCCTTCATCGGCTTGAATCCCTTCCCAAAGTTCAAGATTTTCTCTTTCTTTGTAAATCCCCTCAATAAAAATAGCCGTATTCTCTTTGCAAAGTCTTAAATCCGCTATCCTTTCTTGCGAAAAAGATTCATTTCCCACATAAATAATCTCAAATCCCTGTGCTTTAAGATACTCAAACGCCTTAAACAAAAATTTTCTCTTTGCCTTGCTTTTTGAAATCAAAGACTCAAAGCGAGCCTCAAAGCAAATATCCTTGTTTTTGCAAGACTTCTTCAAGCCTTTTGTGAAAAAATCAAACATAAAAGGTGAATGCAAAGAATATTCGTCCTTTGCTAAAAACTTATATCTTAGATAATGTTTCGTTTTAAAGAATATACTCATAAGTTTTGCGAAATTACAAAAAAATATTATCTTTGTTTGGAATTTAAACCCTAAAAATTATGGTTAATATCGAAGAAAGAGTAGAATTAGCAAGGAAATTCCACAATGAAGGCTATAATTGTGCTCAATCAGTCGTTATGGCGTATAGCGATTTGTTACCTGTGGAAAAAGAAGTGGCTGAAAAAATTTCCTTACCCTTTGGTCGCGGACTTGCAGGTTACAGAGAAGTATGCGGTTGTGTGTCGGCTATGTCCTTGCTTGTAGGAATGCTTTTGCAATATCAACAACAAAGCACAAGCAATAAAGACTATTTTGCAATGGTGCAAACAATGGGCGAAAAATTTAGAGAAGAAAACGGAGAAATTGTTTGCAAAAAACTTCTCGGATTAGAGCCCGGAAGCACAAAAGAAAAGAAATCTTGCAACGATTATGTGGCCTGTGCCGCAAGAATAGTAGGGGAGAATCTTTTTAAATAGACTTTCTTGTTTTGTTCTTTACTTTTTTAATTTTTTTCTTTGAAATAATTTGATAAAGCAAAGACTTATTTTAATTTTTCTTTGCTTTATTTTCCTCTTCCTTGAATTATGATGATTATTGTGTAGAATAGGATTTTTATATCTGTTGTTAGTGATAGGTTTTCTAAGTAAATAAGGTCGTATTTAAGTCTTTCTACCATTTCATCTACGGTTTCGGCGTATCCGTATTTGACTTGTCCCCACGAGGTTATGCCTGGTTTTACTCTGTGTAAGAGTCTGTATTCTGGTGCTTGAAGTACGATTTTGTCAATAAAGAATTGTCTTTCTGGACGTGGACCTACTATGCTCATTGTGCCTTTTAAGACATTGTAGAATTGAGGAATTTCGTCTAAACGTACCTTTCGCATAAAGCGTCCAAAGGGTGTGATTCTTGGATCTTTGTCTCCGCTTGATAACATAGGGCCGTTGCTTTCTGCATCTGTGTACATTGAACGGAATTTGTGCATATAGAATGGTTTTCCTTTGTATCCTATGCGTTCTTGTTTGTAAAAAATTGGTCCTTTGCTCGTTGAGTAAACTATTATTGCGGTAATCAGATAAACAGGTGAGAGAATTGTGATTGCAATTATTGAAATAAATATGTCAAACAATCTTTTCAAAATCTGTTGCCAAGGTGCCATTAGTCCTTGTGTTATTGTGATGAGGGGAGTGTTGAAGATGGCGTTTGTTTTTATGTTCCCCATTAAAAAATCTTTTCTGTCGGCAGGAATTTTTATTTCTACTTCTTGTCCCGATAGGCAGATTATGTTGTAGATTTCGTTTTCTTCTTCTTTTTCTAAGGCAATTATAATTTCTTCTATTGCGTATTGTTCAATTAATTGAGTGAGTTGTGAAATTGAACCTAAGCATTTTAAATTTGAAATATTGTTTTCTTCTCCGCTTTTATTTACATATCCTATGATTTTATTGCCTGAGGAGATTTCTTCGTTTTGTAAGTCGTTGTATATTTTAATTGCTTTTTCTCCATCGCCTACTATGATTGTTGGAAAATAGATTTTGTGTTTGTGAACGTTGTGTACTTTGATTGTTGTTATGATTAGTCTTGGTAAATAGGTCAAAACAAAATGCAAGGAAAATAAAATAAAAAAAGAAAGGTAATAATTTTTGTATGTTGTTACTTTGTCGTCAAGTAAAAGTGCAAAGAAAATAACGACAACGCCCATAAAACAAACAAAAAATGTTTGAAAAAAATCTTTTAATCGTGATTTTCTATAAATGTTTTGGTAGTAGCCTTGAACATAGTAAAGAGTCACCCAAAATAAAGGAATTATTAAAAGACCATAATAGAAGTTATTGTCGGCAAAAACAGCGTTTATGTCTTCAAAAGAGCCTGATTCGATGCTTGTTTTTCGGAAAATGAAAAATAAACTCCATGCTATCATTGAAGATAACACATCAAAGATTACGTATTTTGTTGTTTGTAGTTTTTTATTCATAAAAATTATTTGTTCTGTGTTTAGTTGGCGTTAGGGGAATGCACAACTTTTATGTTATCAACGTGAACAAATGAATTTTTCGTATTATTTGGATTAAAAGCTTCTAAATAAATATAGAAACTTGTTGGTTCTCCTAATGAAATCCATAGGTTTGTTAAAATTATGTAGGATTTTTGCCATTTGTTATTTTGAGGTGGAGTTAGTCTTGCTGAGCTTATGTATTTATTTGCTTCGGCTGAACTGCTGCGTCCGTAGATTCCTATTTCAAAAGGAATGTTTGAGTGGTAATCAATCTCTAATGCTATTCCTTTTTCGCCTGTAAAGAAAATAGAATCTACTGAAATATATCTGTTATGTCCTCCATCTTCAAAATACATCGCACCACAATTTTCTCCATACTCAACACTGTCATTTTTTATTACTGTCATCGTTTTAGGTTCCTCTCCTATAACGTCTGCTTGCTTGAAATTAACAAAATAACTCTCGAAAGTTTCTTTGAAAGGTATGCTACAATCTTTCGCACTATACATTATTGGTTGTTTTCCTATGTGGATTTCTTCGCCAGGTATTAGATTTACTGAATCAACATAAGAAGTGTAGAATGTATATTCTTCTCTCATATTGTTCATACCATTATATATTATTCCTGGTCTTAAATCTATTTTATGTTTTCCTTCTTTTAAAATAGGAATTGAACAAGGTAGAGGGTATGCTCCTATATATATTTCATCAACATAAACCCATACATCTCTAATGTCACAAGTTAATAAATCGCTTGACTGAGAAAATGTAAAATCTGGGCTTTCTATCATTTCAAATCCTTCAAAGCGAATATAAGAAGGAACTTCTTGTCCGTTTTGAAATTCATTACAAGATGTTAAACCTAAGGTTAAAAGTGCTATTATGTAAAGTGCTCTTTTCATATCTAAGAAATTATTGTTGTTTGCAAAGGTACAAATTATTTTAAATATATTTCGTATCTTTGCTTTCTGTTTCTAAATAAATTGAGTTAAAGAATGTTTGTTGATAGTTATAAGCACAAAGGAATGCGACGCTTGATGGTGGAGCATTTAAAGAAAAAAGGAATTAGTGATCAAAGGGTTTTAGATGCTATAAATAAGGTGCCAAGGCACTTTTTTTTAGATTCTTCTTTAGATACTTTGGCTTATGAGGATAGGGCTTTGGAAATTTTATGCAAACAAACTATTTCTCAACCTTCAACAGTGGCTTTCCAAACTCAATTGTTAGATGTTGCTCCTTATGAAAAGGTTTTAGAAATAGGTACAGGCTCTGGTTATCAAACAAGTGTGCTTTGTCAAATGCAAGCAAGAGTTTATACTATTGAAAGATTTAAGCCTTTACATAATTCTGCACAAATGGTTTTTGAGGCTTTGAAACTAAAACCTAAATGTTTCTTTGGTGATGGTTATTTGGGCCTGCCTGCTTTTGCTCCTTTTGATAAAATTTTGATTACTTGTGCTGCTCCTTCAATTCCAAACACTCTTGTTGCTCAATTGAAAGTTGGAGGGGTGATGGTAGTGCCTATAGGCGATGATACTCAAATAATGTATAGGATTCAAAAGATTTCTGAAACGGAGGTAGATGTTCAATCTTATGGAGAGTTTAAATTTGTTCCTATGTTAAAAGAAAGAAAATTTTATTAAAAGATTCTGTCCTTTTTGTTAATTTTTTGTATTTTTGCATATTATATTCAATTTATAGAAAATGGTAAAAACGAAAGTTTTATATGTCAATCAAGAAGTTTTTCCTTATTTGGAATCTGATTTGGCAAACGTGGGAAGATTTCTTCCTCAATATATCCAAGAACATGGTAAAGAAGTAAGATTGTTTATGCCTAAATTTGGGGGCGTAAACGAAAGAAAAAATCAACTACACGAAGTTATTCGTTTGTCTGGTATGAATTTGATAATTGATGATAGTGACCATCAATTGATTATCAAAGTTGCTTCTATTCAATCTGCAAGATTGCAAGTTTATTTTATTGATAACGAAGATTATTTTCAAAGAAAGGCTAATGCTTTTGATGTTGATGGTAATTTGTTTGAGGATAACGACGAAAGAATAATATTTTATGCACGAGGAGTGTTGGAAACAATTAAAAAACTTAGTTGGAAACCAAATATTATTCATTGCTTAGGTTGGTTTGCTGCTTTGTTGCCTTTCTATGTTAAAAGAACGGAGTATAAAAATAATCCTTTCTTCAATGATAGTAAGGTTGTTTTAAGTTTGTTTAATGATGAATTTCAAGGTTCATTGGTAGAAAGTTTTTTAAAGAAACTAAAAGCTGAAGGAGGAACTGCAAAAGATTGGAAAATCTATAAAGAACCTACTTATCTTAATTTAATGAAGGCTGCAATATCATATTCTGATGCAGTTGTTGTTGCACAAGAGGGTGTAAATCAAGAGTTAATAGATTTTGCTATTGCAAGTAAAAAACAAGTAATTGAATATTCTCCTTTTGATGAACAAAAAGAGAAAATAAATGCTCTTTACGATTCATTAGCAGTAATAGAAGAGGAATAAGAATTGAGACTATGAATAAATTAAAGTGGTTGTTGTTATTACCTTTGTTTGTTTTGTTTTCTTGTGTTGATGAAAATGAAACTTTAGGTATTGATTTGGTTGATGAAAACGATAAATTAACAGTAGGTTTATTTGAAAATGTTAAGATGGCTTCTTGCTTTTTTAAGGAAGACTCTTTGCTAACAGCAAATTATAGATACAATGTTTTCGGTGAATACAAAGATGATAAGTTTGGAATAGTTTCTTCTAAGATTTTTACGCAACTTTGTTTGTCTTCAACAGCAGAAGATTTTACAACTTTTGCAATAGATTCAATTTATTTAACATTAGCGTATTCGGGAGGCTATTCTGTTGATACTGCATTGGCACCTACAAGAATGAAAGTTTCAATTTATGAACTTGAAGACGTATTGGATACTAATAAAAGATACTCTTTTGATGATGTTGCAGTAAAATCTATGCCTATTTTTAGTTCTGAGGTAGAAATAGATGTCAATAAAGATATTGTAATGGGGACGGATACATTGAATCCTCACTTGCGATTGAAAATAACTGACAATGAATTTTGCCAAAAGATACAAGGTTTTCAAGGAGACAATGATCAATTTCAAGAATTGATAAAAGGGATAAAAATTGTTGCAGAAAAAGTTACAGAAAACGGCTTTATGGCATACGTAGATATGACTTCTTCTATGACAGGACTTACTTTGTATTACGAGAAAGACTCAAAGAAACAAACGTACAAATTGAATTTTCCAGAAAGAGGCAATAGATTTATGCGATATGAGTATGATTTTGCAGGAAGTGAAATAAGCAATTTGGATAGGGATACTTTGGGCTTAAATGGAGAGTATATCTATTTAGGAAATATGGGAATAAGTATGGCAAAATTAGATATAGATGAACAGGCTTTTAGAAACTATTGGAAAGATTCTATAAATAATGGAGCAGAACATAATAATGTTGCTATAAATAGGGCAGTTATTGAAATACCTGTTGCAGATATAGATCAGAGTGTTTTGCCAATAACAAAATTATTGTGTTATAGAAAGTATATTTCTAACGGAGATACAACTATGGTCTTAATTCACGATGCACAAGTTTCGGATACTTATTACGATGGTATGTATGAGCACACTACTAATTCGTATAGGATAAATGTTACTATGCATTTTGAAAATTATTTGAATGGGAATATTGATAATCTTGATTTATATCTTGTTCCAGATGAGAGACGTTCTTCTGCAAATAGAGTAATCTTAAATGGAGCAAACAATCCTATAAAGCCGATAAAAATAAGAATAACATATTCTAAACCAAAATAATATTGTATGAAAAACATATTTAATTTTTTATTGATTTTATTTATTTCTGTAAGTGCTTTATTTGCACAAAAGCCATATGTAGAATATTGGCACAATGGTCAAAAAGCAACTGAGGGAACTTTGTCTGATAAAGGGGTAAGAATAGGAGCTTGGCATTGGTACTATGAAAATGGAGCTTTGCAAAAAGTAGGAGAATATAATGACAAAGGCTTAAAAGTTGGTGAATGGAAGGATTATTATGCTGATGGAAAATTGCAAAAACAAGAAATATTTTCAGGAAAAGGGGAATGTAAAGCGTTTTACGAAAATGGACAATTGCAGTATGCTTATAATGTTGTTGATGGTTTAAAACAAGGCGAATATAATGAATATTATGTTGATGGAAAGATAAAAATACAAGCAACATATAAAGACAACGCCCTTGATGGATATGCTATTTGGTATTTTTCTGATGGTAAAAAGGATATGGAAGGCTATTTGAAGATGGGAAAACGTGATGGCAATTGGACTTATTATTATAGGAGTAATGGACAAAAAGGAAGTGAAGGAGCGTATTCAAACGATAAAGAGATTGGTAGATGGATTTATTATTATGAAACTTCTGAAAAGTGGAGAGAAGGAGATTATAGAAATGGAATGCGTGAAGGATTGTGGAATACTTACTACGAAAATGGTAAGCTCCATCACAAAGGAAGTTATGTAGCAGGAAAAGAAGAAGGTATTTGGGAAAGTTATTTTGAAAATGGAGAGATAAATACCAGAGGACGTTTTGTTGAGGGTAAAATGAGTGGTAAATGGGAAGTTTTTTATCCAGATGGTTCTCGTAAGACTCAAACCGATTATAAAGAAGGTGTGAAAAATGGTACGGAAATCCTATATGATGAGAATGGCACGATATATCAAAAAGCGGATTATAAGGAAGGTGTTATGAATGGACGTTGGGAACGTTATGTAGAAGGAATTTTAATTGAGAAAGGTGGGTATGTGGAAGGTAAAAAGGACGGATTGTGGATTTTTTATGCGCAAAATGGGTATAAGCAACGCGAACAAGAATTTAAACAAGGAAAACCAAATGGTAAGTGGATTGAATATTATTCTGCAAATAAAAAATCTGCTGAGGGAGAATACACTGATGGACAAAAATCTGGCACTTGGAAAAATTATGATAAGAGAGGAAATGTTTTATCAGAAACTATTTTTAAAAATGGTAAGAAAGTAAAAGAAGAAATTAAGAAGAAATAGTTTTGATGAAGGATTTTTTGAATTTTATTCGTTGGAAAAGTATTCTTTTGTGTCTTATTGCACTTGTTGTTGTAAGGTTTTTTTTGATAGAACCCTTCTATGAAAATTTTGTAGGGGGATTAGCAAGCACTATTTCTAATTTAGAGTATTTTATCTTTTGTTTATCAATACTACTTATAGTAGTTGCATCTATTTTAATAAATGAATATTTTGACCAAGATATAGATAATATAAATAGAGCAGAGAAAGATATATATATAGGTAGGATTATATCTGAAAAAAGAGTACTTACGTTGTTTTATGCTTTATCAATTATTGCCGTTTTAATAGGTTATGTTATTGGTTATTTAAATGGATTTTTACATTTAGGCTCTTTGATGATAGTTTTTGTATTTATGTCATATTTTTATTCTCTTAAATACAAAAGGAACTTTCTTGTAGGAAATATAGTTGTTGCAATTTTGTATTCAATGATAATTTTATTACCTATTTTGTTTGAATTGTTTGCCTTAATGAACAATCCAGGAGGTTTATTCAAGGTAATAATTGTTCCTTTGAAAGAAGAATTGTTGTATGTTACATTATTCTTTACAGCAATTACTTTTCTATTGACTTTAATTAGGGAAATAGTTTGTGATATGCAAGATGAAGAGGGCGATAGAGAATGTGACAGTCATTCTCTTATTGTGTTGTTAGGAGAAAAGAAAACAAAAAATGTCGTTTACGTTCTATCTATTCTATTTCTTGCTTTAACGCTTTTTTTTCTTTTTACTTACTATACGGGTGTTCATTTAATAGTTTGTGCACTGATTGTTTGTGCACCTATGTTGTTTTTTTTAAAGGAATTAAAAAAAGCCAAATCTATTCAAGATTACGGATTTCTTTCTGAATTATTAAGAATGATATTTGTATCAGGATTATTTATGATAATAAATATATATTAGTAAAATGTCTCTTTCTGATTTGCTTTCAACAAAGATAATTTTAGCTTCAAAATCTCCGAGAAGAAAACAATTATTGGAACAAATGGGTTTTGAAGTCGTTGTTGATTCAGTAGATATTGAAGAAACATTCCCTCCAAATTTAGATGTTGAAGATGTGGCTGAGTATTTGGCTATTAAAAAATCAAAAAATTACAAAAAAGATGTTGCAGAAAAATCTATTCTTGTAACTTCTGACACAGTAGTTGTAGTAGATAACATTATTTTAGGAAAGCCTAAAAATGTACAAGAAGCAAAAGAATTTCTTAGATTATTGTCTTCTAAAACTCATAAAGTTATTACAGGTTGTTGCTTAAAGACTCATAATAATAAAATAAAATATTTCTCTGAACAAACTGTGGTTAAATTCAAAGAATTGACTGAAGAAGAAATCGATTTCTATGTAAATAAATATAAGCCTTTTGATAAAGCAGGAGCATACGGTATACAAGAATGGATAGGAGCAATAGGAATAGAAAATATTCAAGGGGATTATTATAATGTTGTAGGGTTTCCTTGCTATAAATTCTTTGAATTAGCAAAAGAAATCACTGAATAAAAATATTTTTTCTTAACTTTGTGCGGATAAAACAAAGAAAAATGAGGCTATATACTGAAAATATTGTCAAGAAATATAAAAAAAGAGTTGTTGTAAAGGGTGTTTCTATTGAAGTCTCAATGGGAGAAATTGTTGGTTTGTTGGGACCAAATGGTGCAGGAAAGACAACAACGTTTTATATGATGACAGGGTTGATAAAACCATACTCTGGTAAAGTGTTTTTAGATGATGAAGACATTACAGATATGCCAATGTATAAGCGAGCACAGAAGGGAGTAGGCTATCTTGCACAAGAAGCATCTGTTTTTAGAACTTTATCCGTTGAAGATAATATAATGTCTATATTAGAATTCAATAAAAAACTCTCAGAAAAAGAAAGAGAGGATAAAATGAATGCTTTGTTAGAAGAGTTTAGTCTAACTCATATTAGAAAAAGTAAAGGGATACAACTTTCAGGTGGAGAAAGAAGACGAACTGAAATAGCAAGAGCATTAGCGGCTGATCCAAAATTTATTTTGTTAGATGAACCATTTGCAGGAGTTGATCCAATAGCTGTACAGGATATTCAAAATATTGTAAAAGATTTAAAGAATAGAAATATCGGTGTTTTGATAACCGATCACAATGTTCATGAAACATTGTCAATTACAGATAGAGCATATTTGCTTATTGAAGGAAGTGTTTTCCGCTATGGAACTCCGCAAGAGTTAGCAAATGATGAGCAAGTTAGAAAAAAATATTTGGGAGATAATTTTGAATTAAGATAAAATATGTTGTTGATTTATGTAGATAAATTAACTAATAGATTGGGCTATACTCTAAATTTAGTATTTAAAGAGTTGATGTCGATAAAGTATTCTATCACAATAGATAAAGAATACTTTATTCAATATGATGGTCCAAAATTATCCTATACTACACAGCCAATAACTAATGAACTTTTCTTACTTAGTTCTACTCCTTTGTTGTTTCAAACAATAATTGAAATAGTAGAATTAAATTATTTTGAAAAAAATAATAATCCCTATCTTTTTCAAAGTTATTCCAAAGATTCAGTATGTGATTTCGATATTTTAGCAGCGTGTTTTTATTTAGTTTCCCGATATGAAGAGTATCTGCCATACGTAAAAGATAAGCATTCTCGTTTTAAAGCAGAAGATAGTTTAGCTTATAAAAAAGGTTTTTTAAAAAGACCAGTAGTAAATATATGGGTTAAAGATTTTAAAAGTAAGATATTAGAGCGTTATCCTGAATTATCTTCACAAAACAATGAGTTTTCTTATGTAAATACTATAGATATAGATTCTGCTTATTCCTATACGTGCAAAGGATTATCAAGAAATTTTTTAGGATTTTCCCGAGATTTAATAAAAGGAGATATATCTCTTTGTCTTGATAGATTGAAAGTGCTATTAAAAATACAAAAAGATCCTTATGATACTTTTGATTTTATAATTTCGTTGATTGAAAAATATGATGTTAACACTATATTTTTCGTTCTCTTTGGTGATTATGGGAAATATGATAAAAACATAAATCCATACAACAATAAGTTTAAGAGATTAGTAAAGCATCTATGTGATTATGGTAAGGTTGGAGTACATCCTTCTTATGATAGTTTTGATTATCCTCAACTCATTATCGCTCAAATAAAAATGTTAAAGGAAACTTTGCATAAACCAATAAAACGTTCACGCTATCATTATCTTCATTTTCGTTTACCGGAGGGGTATAGAAATTTAATGGCAACTGGAAGTATAGAAGAAGACTTTTCTATGGGGTATTCTGATAATATAGGTTTTAGGGCAAGTATTTGTAGTAGTTTTAACTTTTATGATTTGGCTCAAGACTATGAAACAAAATTAAAAGTTTATCCTTTTGGGTATATGGATGTTGCTTTGAAAAATGGATTAAAACTCTCACCACAACAAGCTTTTGAAGAAATTAGACAAATGACTGATGAGGTAAAGCAAGTCGGTGGAGAAATGATCAGTATTTGGCATAATGAAAGTCTTTCTAATAAAAGAGAGTGGTATGGGTGGAGAGATATTTATGAAAAAATAATAGAATATAGTTGTAATAAAAACTAAAGTTAGCAATAGTATGATAGTAGTAACAGGTGCAGCAGGATTTATAGGCAGTTGTATGCTTCGTAAATTGAATATGGAGAATATAACTAATATTGTTATAGTAGATGATTTTTCAAAGACAGCAAAAGTAAATAATTATGCACATTCAGCATTTTCTTTGAAAATAGAAAGAGAAAATTTTATTCAATGGTTCAAGGAAAATGCAAATCAAGTTGAGGGCGTTTATCACTTAGGGGCAAGAACTGATACAACAGAGTTTGATTGGAATGTTTTTGTGAAATTAAACCTTGAATACACTAAAAATATTTGGAATATATGTGTAGAAAATAATATTCCAATGGTTTATGCGTCATCTGCTGCTACTTATGGTGGAGGAGAAAATGGTTATCAAGATGATTTGAGTATTATTTCTAAACTAAAGCCGCTTAATCCTTACGGACTCTCAAAGCAAGAGTTTGATTTGTGGGCATTATCTCAAGATAAAAAACCTCCTTTTTGGGCAGGATTGAAATTTTTTAATGTTTATGGTCCAAATGAATATCATAAAGGAAGAATGGCTTCTGTAATTTATCATTCTTTTAATCAAATAACATCTACAAATAAGGTTAAACTTTTCCGTTCTCATAGAGATGATTATAAAGACGGTCAGCAAATGCGAGATTTTGTTTATGTGAAAGATGTTGTTGATGTATTGTTTTATTTAATGACTAATAAGCCTCAAAGTAGTATATATAATCTTGGCTCAGGTATAGCACGAAGTTTCTATGACTTAGCTTCTGCTACATTCTCTGCAATGGGAATAGAGAAAAATATAGAATTTATAGATATACCTATTGATATAAGAGATAAATATCAGTACTTTACAGAAGCATCTATGGATAAACTAAAATCTGTAGGCTACAATCAACCGTTTTATTCTTTGGAAGAAGGTGTGAAAGATTATGTACAGAATTATTTAATGAAAAAAACTTATTTTTAGTTCTATGAATTATAAATCAAAACTGCACGATATAAAAGCATTTGTTTTTGATTACGATGGAGTAATAAGTGATGGTAATATTTGGTCTGCTAATGATCAAATAATTGTTCGCAGTGGAAATGTAAAAGATGGTTATGCAATACAATATGCTTTACGAAAAGGATATATTGTCGCAGTTATATCAGGAGGAAGTGGCAATAGTATAGCATCGCGTATGGCTATGTTAGGTGTAAAGGATGTTTACTTGGGATCTCATCGTAAGAAAGAGATTTTTACTAAATTTTTAGAAGAAAAAAAAATAGAAGCAAATCAAGTTCTCTATATGGGAGATGATATTCCCGACTATGATGTTATGCAAATGGTAGGAGTGGCAACATGTCCTGCTGACGCTGCAGAAGAAATTAAACAAATAGCTGATTATATTTCTCATAAAAATGGAGGAAATGGTGCAGTAAGAGATGTAATTGAACAAGTAATGAAATTGCAAGACAAATGGTTTGACGAAGATTCAAAAGCATGGTGAAAATATATAAATTGTTATTGATTTTATTGTTTTGTTCAGTAAATGCATTCGCTCAACAATTAAAAGAATTTGAGTGTAAGGCAACATATTATCATAATATGTTTGAGAATAGGCGTACATCATCGGGGGAAATATTTACACAAAAAAAATATACAGCTGCTCACAAAACTTTACCTATGCACACATTGGTAAAAGTTACAAATTTATCAAATGGACGTTCTGTTTTAGTTAAAGTAAATGACAGATGTCCTAAAAAAGGTGTTATAGATTTATCGTCAAAAGCTGCAAAACAAATTCTATTACATAAAACGGGGACAGCAAAGGTAAAAGTTGAGATATTGGAAGACGATTATCTGGATATTTTAAACCAGCAAGATGAAATATTTGCCAAATTTGATAAAGAAAATCTACCTGATAGTTCTCGTAATTCAAGGTTTGATTCAATTCTTTCTTTGAAAAGCTCTGCAAATAATACTGCTTTTGCTTTTTCTCATTATGTTCGATTGTGTTCAATAAACAATTTGGAAGATTTAGACAATATAATAGAACACTTGCCTATAAACTATAAAAACATTATAAGAACAGAAAAAGTTTTAAATGCAGACTATTATTATGTAAATATTGGTCCTTTTTCGGATATTAACTTAGCAGAACAAGCACTCAAAGACCTAAAAATTACATATAAATCAGCATACATTGTTAAAAAGAAGTAAAAAAACGAGTTTTTCTAAAGCATTTATAATCAATATGTAATAATAGAAATTGAAAATAGTTATTAACAAAAAAACAATTAAAACTTCTTTTTTATAAACTTTTTGCTTACTTTTGCACGACTGCTTTATAGATTCGGCAAGTACTCTAAGAAGTAGAAAAGAAATAAAATAGATAGTAAATGTTACAATTTATACAAGATAAACACAGACGATTTGTGAAATTAAGTACAGCGGTTTGCGTGCTAGTTTTAGCATTAGCGAGTCCGTCTTTCTTGTCTGCGCAACAAGAACCTCAATTTTCACAATATATGTTTAACCGTTTGTCATATAACCCAGGTTATGCAGGTAGTAATGGTGCTATGTGTTTGACAGGGTTTTATCGCAATCAATGGATGGGTATGGGACTGACTGATGTTTATGGAGAAGCATCAGAAGCCTCATCTGGAGAGACAATGAATTTCTCTTTTGATATGCCAGTTCGGTTTTTGCATGGAGGAATCGGTGCAACCATTATTTCGGATAAGATAGGATTTCGTGATAACATTCACGCAAAAATAGATTACGCTTTTAGAATACAATTTCCTACTGGTAATTTAGCAATAGGTGTTGAAGCGCAGTTATTCAACTCTACTTTGGATAAATCACATTTGATAGGAGCAGACCAAATTACACAAGATGATCAAGTAGGAACAAGTTCAGACCCAGTCTTAGGAGATTTGTCAGAACAAAGTGATTTTCTTTTTGATTTAGGAGCGGGAATTTATTATCAAATACCAGGGAAATTATACATAGGCCTTTCAACATCAAAATTACTAGAAACATCAAGTGAAAATTTATATTGGGATAATAGAAGATTTTACTATATTCTTGCAGGGTATGAGTGGGCTCTTCCTGCTTATCCGTCATTAAGACTACTACCTTCTGCATTATTAAAAACAGACTTTGTGTCAAAATCTGCTTATCAATTAGATGCTTCTTTGTTAATGGAGTGGGAGCATAAAATTTGGGGAGGAATGACATATAGAGTTCAAGATGCGATAGTGTTAATGGGAGGCGTTGCTTTCGGAGATTTTAAATTAGGTATTTCTTATGACATACCTACATCAAGAATTTCAACGCAATCATTCGGATCGTTAGAATTGTTTGCACGATTCTGTTTCAAAATAGAAAATCCTCCTAAACCACCTACAATTTATAGAAATACTCGTAGATTCTAAAATAAACAAATTGAAACATATAAAGTAAACTTTACGTATTTTATTATAATAAGAAAATAATTTGTGATATGAAGAAAATATTTTTGTTAATCTCAACAGCCTTTCTAATGTTCAGCTGTGGCTCTTCTGACAAGGGAGAAGTTATAGGTGTACAAGAAAGACCAGATTTCTTGGATATGCAACCATATGGAATGGTTGATGTACCTCAAGGAAGTTTTTTAATGGGTTCTTCAGATGAAGATGTTTACAAACTTTACGATTGGCAACCTCGTACAGTACAAGTACAATCCTTTTGGATGGACGAAACAGAAATTACAAACAACGAGTATCGTCAGTTTGTGTATTGGGTAAGAGACTCTATTGCCTATAAGTTATTAGGTGTAGATTTTCCTGAAACTTATCTGATTGAAGCAGATCAATGGGGAGAAGAATTAGAAACACCTATCATCAATTGGAGTAAGAAGATTGATTGGACTTTGGAAAATGCAGATGAAAGAGAAGCATTAGCAGAGATGTTTATTCCTGTTGATGAAAGATTCTATGGAGCAATGCAAATTGACGCCAAGAGATTGAATTATGAATATTATTGGATAGATCTTAGAGCTGCAAGCCAAAAGAATTTTGAGACTACAGCATCAGAGGAATATAGAGGCTCATCATTTGCGTCTCGTCCAGATGGATTGAATAATAAAAACAAATTCTATAGAAGGGAAGTAATCAATGTCTATCCTGATACATTGTGTTGGGTACACGATTATGCGTATTCTTATAACGATGCAGCAACTCGTTCATATTTTAGCCACCCTCGTTATGACAACTATCCTGTTGTTGGAGTTTCATACAAGCAAGCAAAAGCGTTTTCTGTATGGAGAACACTTATGATGAACAATTATTTGGCTAAAAAGGAATATGAAAGAATGGAAGATTTCCGTTTACCAACTGAAGCAGAATGGGAATATGCCGCAAGAGGAGGAGTTGATGGCGCACCTTATCCTTGGGGTGGTCCTTATGTGAGAAATGGCAATGGTTGTTTCATTGCTAATTACAAACCTTTAAGAGGTAACTATGGAGATGACGGAGGAGTAACTCCAATCTTAGTTGCTCACTATGCACCAAACGGATTTGGACTTTATGATATGGCAGGTAACGTTGCAGAATGGTGTGAAGATGCTTACAATGAATCAGCTTACAATTTTGCACATGATTTGAATCAAGTAAATGTTTATCTTGCATCAGAAGATGATGCTCCTGTAATGAAAAGAAAAACAGTTAGAGGAGGTTCTTGGAAAGATCAAAAATATTTCATACAAACAGCGACACGTTCATATGAGTACCAAGACTCTGGCAAGAGTTACATAGGCTTCCGTTGTGTACAATCATATTTAGGAAGAGTAAGAGGAGATAATCCTAAAACATCATCAAATGTTTACGTAGAATAATAAAAACTAAGAATAATTAATAGAGAACTAAAATTAGAAATCATTTAAGAAATAAAAATAGAAAGTTATGGGAATTATAGATAAAATAGTTACAAGTAAAGCTTATAAAGAAACAACAGCGAAATTATATGGTATAGGTGCAGCGGTCGTAATTGTTGGAGCGTTGTTCAAAATCAATCACTGGCCAGGTGCGGAAATAATGCTTATCATTGGTATGGGTATTGAGGCTTTAATTTTCTTTGCATCAGCGTTTGAACCATTACACGTAACATACGATTGGAGTTTAGTATATCCTGAATTAGCAGGAATGGAAGACGCACATCACGGAGCAGAAAAAGAAAAGAAAGAAAAGAAAAAAGATAAAAAAGCAGAAGCAACACAAGGAGTAGAAGGTGTACAAGTTGTTGGAGGTGTTGCTGGTGGAACAACAATAATAGGAGGATTCTCTGGCACACAAGAATTAGACAAAATGTTAGCAGATGCTAAAATAGGACCAGAATTAATAGAAAGTTTAGGAAAAGGATTGCAAAACCTTTCTACAACAACAGCTGGCTTAAACAATATAGCAGGAGCAGCAGCTGCATCAGAAAAATTCACATCGAATATCAATGTTGCATCAGAATCAGTAGTAGAATTATCATCTGCATACAAGAAAACAGCAGACAACTTAAATAAAGACTTATTAGTATCAGGAGAATACTTATCATCAGTACAAGAAGCTACATCAGCTGTTTCTACATTAGCAAACATTTATAAAGAAACAGCAAATACACTTTCTGTTGGAGATGCTTCATACTTAGATGAATTGAAAACTATGGCATCAAGCCTTTCTTCAATCAATGCTTTATATGAAATGCAAATACAAAACTCTTCTACTCAATTAGAAGCAACAAAAGCAGTTCAAGAAAGAATAGACAACTTGGTTGTAAACTTTGCAGATACAGCAGAAAACGTATTGAGATACAAAGAACAAGTAAATGCACTTTCAAAGAAGGTTGGAGCATTGAACGATATATATGGAAATATGCTTGCTGCAATGCAAACAAAAGCATAGTTTTAATTCAATAAGAGTAAAAAGTAAAACAATAATTTAAACAAATAGAGAACTATGGGTGCTACGAATTGTCCGGAAACGCCGAGGCAGCGAATGATATCAATGATGTACTTAGTGTACACAGCGATGTTGGCTCTTAATGTCTCCGCAGAAATATTAAATGCTTTCGTTACAGTAGGGGATAGTGTTGAAGTAAGTAATAATTTGATTGCAAGTAAAGTTGAAGGTTCTTACATTGCATTTGAGAATGCTTACAATGGAAATCCAGGTAAGGTAGGAGAGAATTGGGCGAAAGCACAAGAAGTTAGAAAAAAGACAAAAGTAATGTTGGATTATATAGACAACATTAAATATGAATTGCATGCAATGACAGATGGTTTGAAAGGTGGCGTTGCGGAATCTAAAAAATTATTAGCAGAAAAAGGATTTAGTGCAATTGTTAAGAAAGATAATTACAATGAGCCTACACGTTATTTCTTAGCAGGAACAGAAGATGGTTCAGCAGGTAAGGCCTTGGAGTTAAGGAAGAAAATAGAAGCTTACCAAGCGGATATGTTAAGTTATGTTTCGAGTGAAGCATATAAAAAGCAGTTGAAAAGTATGCAAATCCAAACTGAAGGTACGTGGAAGAATGCAGCAGGTCAAAGTCTTAATTGGCAACAGTACAATTTCTTTCATATGATTATCACAGCAGATATGGTGCTTTTAAATAAGTTTAAATCAGAAATTCAAAATGCTGAAATGGACTTGGTAAACTATCTTTATTCACAAATATCTGCTGATGACTTTAAGTTTGATCAAGTTGTTGCAAGAGTATTGCCTAAATCTACTTACATAATTCAAGGTGGTCAATATGAAGCAGACGTTATAGTTGCTGCATACGACTCAAAGAGTGAACTTAGAGGGGAGGTTAGAGGACAAAACATCGTTGGTGACTCTGGTATGCTTAAATTAAAATTTGGAGCAGGTGCATTAGGACAACAAAAATACAAAGGTACAATCTTTGTTAAAAAAGAGACAGAAGAAGTTCCTTATGAATTTGAAAGTGAGTATTTCGTTGCAGCACCATCAGCAACAATATCTCCAACTAATATGAATGTCTTTTATATTGGGGTAGACAATCCATTGTCAATATCAGTGCCTGGTGCAAACTCAAAAGATATTGTAGCGACAATTTCTGGAGCTGGTGGAGTTTTGACAAAGGTGAAAGATGGAGAATACACAGTAAAAGTGTCTAAACAAGAAACTTGCCAAATAAATGTAAGAGCAAAAATAGGTGGAAAAGAAATGGATATGGGAACAATGAAGTTTAGAACAAAACGTATTCCTAATCCGATTGCTATGGTAGGTAAACAACAAGGCGGTAAAATAGATAAAGACGTTTTAGCCGCACAAGGTGGTTTACGTGTTGAAAAAGGAGATTTTGACTTCCCTGTTACATATAGGATTGCTTCGTTTAAAGTTCAAATTATTGGAGGAGGGGATGCAAAACCTGCAACAACTGTTACAGGAGCAAAATTCCCACCAGACATAATAGCTCAAATTAAGAAAGCAAGAAGAGGAACCAAGGTGTATCTTGAAGATATCACAGCGGTTGGCCCTGTTGGAGAAGTGCAAGTATCTAATAAAGACATGATATTTACAATTAAATAATATTTTGTGATTATGAAAAAAATAGAAGTTATATTATTAGGTTTATTTTTGTTCCTATCACCAAGTTTGTTTGCACAAGTGGTAGATGAACCAGAAGATAATTCTGATGGATTCTATACAAAAGAATCAGAACTTATAGAAAATGGTAAAAAAGCATTTGACTTTCCATACGTAAGAGAAGCAGATGTTGTTTGGGCTCATAGAGTTTGGAGAGTAATTGACTTTAAGGAAAAAATAAATCAAGTATTTTATTATCCAATTGCTCCAGATCAAGGAAGAAAAAACCTATTCACAATCTTAGATGAAGCTTTAACAAGTGGACAAATAAGAGGTTTTGATGGGGATATGTTTGAAAATGTAGTGAATTGGGAAGAATTGAAAGCAAGTCTTGCTGGTTCAGAAGTTATGGAAAGATACGACACAGATATAGATGGCAATGAAATCATAACTTATGATACAATTATGACATCTCTTAAAGCAGAAGATGTTACAATGTTACGTATCAAAGAAGATTGGTTTATTGATAAAAATCGTTCAGTTGAAGACGTTAGAATAATAGGTTTTGCGTTGATTTATATGCAACAAAAAGAAGAAGGAACCCCTCCTGTGCAAATGCCACTTGCTTGGATAAGATACAATGACCCTGAAGTAAGAGAATTGTTGGCAAACGCAGAAGTTTACAATATGGATAACGACAGAGCAAGACGTTCTTACGATGACATTTTCCGTAAAAGAATCTTTTCAAGTTATGTTATCAGAGAATCAAATGACTTCAATAGACGTATAGAAGATTATGCTTCTGGAATTGATGCTTGGATGGAATCTCAAAGAATAGAAGATTACCTATTCGAGATGGAAGAAGATATGTGGGAATATTAAACAATTTAGTTATATAATTAAGAAAACGACTTGTCTATTCACTTAGGCAAGTCGTTTTTTCTTTGATTTAATT
>DEPQ01000067.1 GCA_002358855.1 Bacteroidales bacterium UBA3388 | reverse complement strand
TAGAGAGTAGTTTTATTCCTTTTCCATCTGAGGTTGTTGTTCCGCCCGCTGCTTACAAGGCATTAGAGGAAGGCAGCAATATGAATATCGTTTTAGTTGTTGTTTTTGCGACTTTGGGTGCTATTATAGGGGCTTTGATAAATTATTTTTTATCCTTGTGGCTTGGACGACCAATTATTTATAAGTTTGTAGAGACTCGCTTCGGAAAGATGTGCCTTCTTGATAAGCAAAAGGTAGAAAAAGCCGAAAAGTATTTTGATAAACACGGCAAAAGTTCGACTTTCATCGGTAGATTAGTACCCGGCATTCGTCAGTTAATATCTATTCCTGCTGGATTGGCAAAAATGAATATTGCAACTTTCGTTTGCTTCACTGCCTTAGGTGCTGGAATTTGGAATATAATATTAGCGTTATTGGGATATTTAGGTCATGGAAATAAAGAACTGATTGACCAATATAGTCATGAACTTTCTTATATTCTTTTAGGGTTAGGTGTTTTATTTGTTGCATATTTAATCTACAAAGGCTTATCAAAAAAGAAAACTCCAAAGGCTTAGATTACGGACTCATAGGTTTTCCTCTCTCCCACTCTTATTCCAAAAAGCATTTTGAAGAAAAATTTGCAGGTTTGGGATTAAATCATCGTTTCAATCTTTATGAAATAAAAGAGATTGAGCAAATTGTTGATTTAATTCAAGAGAATGAAAATCTAAGTGGCTTTTGCGTAACAATGCCTTATAAGGAAAAAATATTATCTTACTTAGATTCTCTCTCCTCTACTGCAAAGGCTTGTGGGAATGTTAATTGTGTGAAAATTACTCGTCAAAACAACCAAATAAATCTTCAAGGATACAATACCGATGCTTTTGGTTTTGAGTATAGTCTTTTGAATCAACTTGATATTTCAAAGGTTAAACAAGCTTATATCTTGGGAAGTGGTGGTGTTTCAAAAACTATTTCTTTCGTATTGACAAAACACAATATTGCCTCAAAGATTGTCAGTCGCAATCCTCAAAACGAACAAATCTCATACAAGCAAATGAACAATGAATACGAAGACTTTTCCTTATTTATCAACGCCTCACCTGTTGGAATGCACTCTTTGAAAGACAAAATACCTGATATTGATTTAGAAAAACTTAACTCTACTGCTCAAATTTTTGATTTAATCTATAATCCTTCCCCTACTTTGTTGATGCAAAAAGCAAAAGAAAAAGGTGCGATAGCGATTGACGGAGCGAAAATGTTGTTTTATCAAGCAGAAAAAGCATGGGAAATATGGCAATCAAAATAATAATTATATCTATCTGTATTATTCTTAGTTATAGTAAAAAACCGGGTATTTGGTTGAATACTTTAAATACTTTTTTTCACGAATCATTTCACGCAATCGTTGCACTAATCTTAGGAAACAAAGTAAAAGAAATAGATTTTGATGCCTCAACAGAGGGAAGTTGTACAAGCGTGAGCAAAAGCAAACTAAGAACGGTTTTATGCTCTTTGGCAGGTTACATAGGTTGTGCCTTAATTTCCCTTCTCTTTATTTTATGTATAGAAACACAATATGTAAATCTTGTTTTTACTGTTATCACAATTTTTTCTTTCATTATACTTTTGCTTTACATTAGAAAAACCTACGCAATGGTTTGGACAATATGTTTTGCGTGCATAAACCTCTTTTTTATCTTAATTCCTACTCCTCTTTATATTCAAAATTATTTGCTTTTCACCTATGCAACAATCATTTTAATAGAAAACACAAAAGCTTGTTTTGCAATACTTTATTTATCTTTTTTCAAAGCAAAGAAAAGTGGTGATTGCTCAATCCTTGCTAAAGTTACAAAAGTTCCTGCTTTTGTTTGGGCTATTATTTTCAATGCGGTAAACTGGTGGGTTATTTATAGATTTTTTGTTCTCTGCTTCTTGCCAAAATAAAACAAAGAAATATTTTTCTAAAATAAAGAAAAAAAAATAATAAGTCTAAGAATAAATTTTCAATATAAATTCATAACTTTGCAAACCGAAAAAAAACTAAAATAGAATGCAAATAGAAGTTGTAAAATCAAAAATACATAGAGTTACTATTACTGAGGCAGATTTGAATTACATAGGCTCAATCACAATAGATGAGGACTTGATGGACGCAGCCAATATAATAGAAAACGAAAGAGTTCATATATACAACATAAACAACGGAGAAAGATTTGATACCTACGTAATAAAAGGTGAAAGAGGCTCTGGGAAGATTTGTTTGAACGGAGCAGCAGCTCGATTAGTTCAAGTGGGAGATGTAGTCATTATTGTATCGTTTGCTTCTATGGACTTTGAAGAAGCAAAAAATCATAAACCAACTGTTATCTTCCCAAAAAATAATAAAGTTGAGTAACTCTTGAAGTCAAAACTAAAAAACATTCTCCAAACCCTTTTCTTTACTGCATTAGGATTTGCTTTTATTTGGTGGTTTTGGACAAAACTCGGAGCAGAAGAAAGGACACAAATTTGGGATTCATTATCTAAGACCAATTATCTTTGGTTTGGATTTGCTATAATAGTTAGTTTGCTCTCGCATTATGTAAGAGCATTACGTTGGAGATTGATGAGCGAGACGTTTGGTTGTAAAGTATCTCGCACAAACAGCTTTTTAGCAGTAATGAGTGGCTATTTGACTAATTTAGCTGTGCCAAGACTTGGCGAAGTTGTGCGTTGTACAATGCTAAAACAAAGTGATAATATTCCAATTGAAAAATCTCTCGGCACAATCATTACAGAAAGAATTATAGATATGGTTATTTTTGCCCTACTCCTATTAACCACTATCGTAATTCAAAAAGATTTATTATTAGATTACATAGAAAAAAACCTTAACCTTGATTTCAATAATCTTTTACAACTATTTATAATAGGAATGGTGGTAATTATTGTTGTAGTTGCATTGTTTTTTGCATTCAAACGCAAGATTAAAAACAATAAAACCTTAAATAAGACCAAAGAATTAGTAAAAGGATTTTTAGAAGGAATAAAAAGCATATTCAAATTAAAAAATCCTTTGCTTTTCATTTTCTATTCTCTATTGATTTGGGCGTTATGGATTTTTGGAACCTTTGTTTGCTTTAAGTGTTTGAGTCAAACTGAGATTCTAACCCCTATTCAAGCCTTAGTAACTACTGTTTTAGGAGCCTTTGGCCCTATGATAACTCCGGGAGGCATAGGCTTGCAACCTGCAATCTTTGCAGAAGTATTAGAAACCTACACAATTTCACGACCAATTGCATACGTATGCGGTTGGTTGAGTTGGATAAGTTCACAAATTGGCACAATAGTCGTTGGATTGATTGCTTTTATATATTTTTCCTTTAAAAAGAAAAAACAAATATGACACAAATAGAACAAATTGAAAGAAAAATCGTTTGCAGAAAGGATTTAAAGGAATTGATTCTTAAATGGAGAAACGCAAACGAAAGAATTGTTTTTACTAATGGTTGTTTTGATTTATTGCATTTAGGGCATGTGGATTATCTTGCAAAGGCTAAGGATTTAGGTGAGCGTTTGATTATTGGCGTAAATACGGATTCTTCTGTTAAACGCTTGAAAGGTGAACATCGTCCTTTGCAAGATAAAAATTCTCGTTTACATATTTTAGCTGCTTTGCAGAGTGTTGATGCAGTTGTTTTGTTTGATGAGGATACTCCTTATGAATTGATTAAGGAAATAGAGCCTGATATTCTTGTGAAGGGTGCTGATTACAAGATTGAAAACATTGTGGGATATGATATTGTTGTTTCAAGAGGTGGAAGCGTTCAAACAATTGAATTTATTGAAGGTTACTCCACTACTTTGATTGAAAAACGTATTTTAAATTCAAAATAAATTATGAAAAAGATTGCAGTTATTTTAGCAGGTTGCGGAAACAGAGACGGAAGCGAAACTCACGAAACATTGTCTGTGCTTTTGGCTATTGATAAACGAGGAATGGAATATCAATGTTTTGCTCCTGAAGGCGATTTTTCAGTTTTTAACCACATTAAAGGTGAGCCTACTGGAGAAAAACGTAATTTAATGACTGAGGCTTCAAGACTTTGCAGAGGTAATATCAAGCCTTTGAGTGAGTATTGCGTGAATGATTATGATGCTTTGGTGTTACCTGGCGGTATGGGAGCGGCTCAAAATTGGAGTGATTACGCTTTTTGTGGAGAAAAAATGAATGTAAACAAGGAAATAGAAAATGCTGTAAAGCAAACTAACTCTGCAAATAAGCCTATTGCAGCTTTGTGTATTGCTCCTATGATTTTAGCAAAGGTTTTAGGAGATAAAAATCCTACATTAACACTTGGCGGTGATTGTCAAGCAGCAAAGGATGCTATTGCTTTGGGTTGTAATCATAAAATTTGCAATGCGACTGAGGTTGCAATTGATGAGAAAAATAAACTTTTGACTGCTCCTGCTTATATGGTGGCTACAAGAATTAGTCAAATATTTGAGGGCTCAGATAATTTGATACAAGCCCTTTATAATATGATTTAGTTTATGAAAAAATAAAAAGGGTTCGGCATTTAACCGAACCCTTTTATTTTTTTAATCAAATTCTAAAAATTATTTTTGAGATCTGATTTGTTTGCATTGCATGATTGCATTTTGAACGCGAGTTTTGTAATCTGCGTTTTCAACACATTCTTTTACTGTAGCTTCTTGGTCAGCAGCTTGTTTCAACATTTCAGAGAAAGCTTTTAATTCTTTTGCTCCATTAGCTTTGTTCTTTTGAGCAGCTTTGAATTCGTCAACCCATTTTTCGAATGCTTTTACTTTTGCTTCACATGGATCTGCTTTCTTTTGTTCAACAACTGGTGCAGCTTCTTCTGCTGGAGCTTCTGTTGTTTCTTCAACTACTGCTTCTGTTGCTACTGTTTCTTCTGCTACTGTTTCTGTTGCAGTTTCTGTTGCTTTTCCACCGCAAGCTGCCATCAATGCTACAACAGCTACGCTTAAAAATAATCTTCTTAATTTCATCTTTTTTATTTTTTTGGTTAATGATTTCTTACAATTCCTTAGTTTGTGCAAATGTACGTATTTTTTTATTTATAGCAAGTCTTTTTTTAAAAAATTTTTAGATAGTCTTGATAATTTCATCTTGCAACCTGATTGATTCTTCGTGAATAAGTTCAAAAATTTCTTTTGTAAAAACTTCCGAAAGTCCTTTTGTTTTAGAATATTCCATTCTATCAGAAAGCAATTTATTCCATCTATTCATCTGCAAAACAGAGAGATTTGATTCTTTCTTAATTTGTGCAATTTTATCTGAAACTTCCATTCTTTCTGAAAGAAGCTCTATCAATTTATTATCTATATCATCTATTTCTTTCCTTAAAATATTTATTTTTTCTGGTAGAATATTTTCCTCAGTTTTTGAAATAATTAGGTTTTTAACTAAATTTTCAAAATCTTTAATTGATAATTGTTGCTTAGAATCCGTTTTTGCTATTTCAGGATTATGATGTACCTCTATCATTAAGCCATCTAATCCTAAATTCATTGCAGTTTGTGAAAGCGATTCTACTAATTCTCTTTTTCCTGCTATATGACTTGGATCGCAAATAATGTTTAAGTCGGGAAATATTCTTTTTAATTCTATTGGAATTTGCCATAACGGAGTTTGACGATAGTTTCCATTGTCTGCTAAAGAGAATCCTCTATGTACTGCATAGACATTTTCTATTCCAACTCTTTTTAATCTTTCTATTGCCCCTATCCATAACTTTAAATCAGGATTTAGTGGATTTTTAACAAAGATTGGAATTTTTTCTCCTCTCAAAGCCTCAGCAATATCTTGAACAGAAAAAGGATTTGTTGTCGTTCTCGCTCCTATCCATAAGGCATCTATTCCGTAAGACAAGCATTGTTCAACGTGATTAGGGGTTGCAACCTCTGTGCACACTTTTAAGGAAAATTCTTTTTGGATTTCTTTCAGCCAACTCAAAGCCTCAACGCCAACACCCTCAAATTCGGAAGGCCTTGTTCTTGGTTTCCAAACTCCTGCTCTAAAATAATCTACTTTAAATTCTGCAATCCCTTCTGCTATACTCCTTATTTGAGAATAATCTTCTGCCGAACAAGGTCCTGCAATCAACATTTTATTAGTTAAGGCAAAGGTTGATGTTTTCATCTAATGTTTTGCTATAAACGGATTGCGATGTTGAATAAGAAACTATCTTTTTTATCAAATCTTCTGAGGGAATATTTTCACAATTACTGCCAAATAATATCTCTTCTTGACGTTTTAAATCCTCTTCCCAAAGCTCGATTTGTTCATAAACGTGGTAAAAATCTATCATATAATCACCTTTTTTGTTTAACAATCGTTTTAGTCTAAACGTAAGATGATTATATGATATTGTTTTGAAGAGAAAATTTAAACAGTCAAAAGCATAGATTTTTCTTCTGCCATTTTTCTCATATTAAGCAAAGCGTATCTCATTCTTCCGAGTGCTGTATTTATGCTAACGCCTGTTTTCTCTGCTATTTCCTTAAAAGACATATCTGCATAGTGTCTCATAATTAACACTCTGCGTTGTTCCTCTGGCAAAAGCTTTATAAGGCGTCTAACATCTCTACTAATCTGTTTTTTTATTATTACAGTCTCAATAGAATCCTCAAAATTACCAATCACATCAAATACATTAACTTCATCATTTGAACGGATACATTTTATTTTCTGCTCTTTTCTAAAATAATCGATAATAAGGTTGTGAGCTATTCGCATAATCCATTGCACAAACTTACCTTCTTCTCTGTAAGTGCCACTCCTAAGCACATTAACAACTTTTATAAAAGTATCTTGGAAGATATCGTCTGACGCATCTTTATCTTTAACAACAGAATGTATATAATTATAAAGCTTTTGCTGATGTCTACTCACAAGAATGTTGAACACATCTTGCTCACCGTTGATATAGGCTTGGACTAACTCATAGTCGCTTCTTTCATCTATTCTTTTCATAAGATTAAACTTTTTTTATAATTATAATACCTAAAAAGGCATTACATATTCTTTAAATACAATACTAATTTATTTTTGTTTAAATTTTAAAAAAAGTAATAATCCTATCTATAAGCGTACTATTTTCGTTTGTAAATCTACTATTTCGGTGCAAAAATAGAAAATATTTTAATTCTAACAAATATTTCAAAGAAAAAAATCAACATTTTCTATTTTTGTCCTAAGTTTCTAAAACATTTAAATAAAATATTTATATCATTATACACACTATAATTTCTTGCGTACAATAATTTAAGTTTTTGTTTATCAAGTTTGTTCAAATTTTCTTTTTTCATAATATCCAAAGGTGAAAGAATTGATTTTTTTAAATTAGGAAGACCATTTGCATTTTTGTCTTTATCATTTCCAAAACCTATCCAAGTTCTAAAATTAAAAAGAACCATAAAGCAATTCTTTAAATAACCAAAAGGATTCTTTGTAAACCACATCAAAATCAAAGAAAAAATTAACAAAAACAAAGAAGAAATAAAATCAAAGAGTCGTTTCTTTCTCTTATTATCTTCATTTGTAATACTATTCAAACTAACCACATAAAGATCTGTTGGAGAATTTATAGTGTTACTACCGATTATAAAATCAGCTGTTGGAGGTGCTATCGTAAACTTAACATTTGTTTTTGCCAAACGGTTCATCAAACTATTTATGCTTGATTGCGAAAGACTTTTTGCAGAAAATATCACCTCATTTATAGAATAAATTCTAATAATATCATCAATTTGTGAAATATTTCCTACAAAACTTTCCTTATCAGGCTTCTCTCCTACGCTAACAAGTGCAATAAATTCTGGTTTAAGACTTGTGGAATGAATTAAATTAGCAATTCTTTCAGCCTCTTGTTCATCTGCAATTATTGCACAACGTAAAAAATCTTCATTATTAAAAGATAATTTTCCTGAACGAAGAAATCTGATTATCAATCTAACAAAAAGCAAAATTCCAAGGCTCATTACCGAACCCATTACAACTAATGCTCGCGAATATCTAAGTTCCGAAGGCAACAAGGAATAAAAAACCAATAACACAAGCATACCCGAAAAAATTCCAGAAATGATTTTTGGTATTCTTATCTTTTTTGAATAACCTCCTGCAACGTAAACCGAAGTCAAAAGAATAAGAATATAACTTGGAACAGCAATTAGCATATAATGAGGAGGGTAATAATCCTCCCAACCCCAATAATAAATTGCCCAAGCCTTTTCCAAGAAATAAAAACCAGCATAAATTAGAACAAAATCAAAGAACGGCAACGCAAAGTTTTTGAAAATTCTTAAAAAAAAGCCAAAAAACGCCTTTATCCAAATAGCTAATTTAATTATAAAACTATATAACTTATTTTGTTTAGCATCTAAATGTTTTTTGGCAAATATTGCCATTGCATTATAAAAGGTATAGACATAATTAAGACTTGATTTTTTTGTTGATTCGCCTTTATAGTGAATTATTGTAGCCTCTGGGAAATAATAATTCTTGTATCCGCCGAGTGTTATTCTATATGACAAATCAATATCTTCACCATACATGAAATAATCTTCATCAAGCAATCCTACTTTATCAAGACATTCTTTTCTCATCATCATATAAGCACCTGCAAGTATATCTACCTGATTTGTTTCTTCGTAAGAAAGATGTCCCATGTAATATTGAGCATATTTTTTAGAATTAGGAAACAGCGAAGTCAAACCACTCATCTTGCAAAAGCTAGCCCAAGGCGTAGGAAACCCTCTTTTACTTTCTTTAAGTATGTTTCCCTGCCCATCAATCATCTTTATTCCTAAACCGCCACAGTCTTTATGAGAATCCATAAAAGAAATACATTTTTCAAAAGTATCTTCTTCCACAACAGTATCAGGGTTTAACAAAAGAATATATTCACCTTTTGCTATTCTCATAGCCTGATTGTTTGCCTTTGCAAAGCCTACATTCTCTTTGTTCTCAATTAAACAAAATTGAGCAAATTTTTCTTTAAGCATTTTAACAGAAGCATCAACCGAGTTATTATCTACAATTAACACTTCTGCATCTATATTCTTAATAGCCTTTTGTACAGAATACAAACAATGCTCCAAAAAATATTCTACATTATAATTTACTATTACTATTGAGAGTTTCATTTACTATCTTTTTTCTGAATTTAGTGAGACAAAACAATCGCTAAGGCAAATGCGATTATCACAACTACAAAACGGACAAAATTATATTTATGACTTTCCTTTGAGTCAAATAATGTACTAATAGAAACGTGAAGTAAAATACCGACAACAAAACCTATTACATAACCCATATAATGATGCAAAAAATCAAAATAAATACTTAATACCGAACCTAAAACGCCCATTATTGCAAACACAGACAAATATCCAAAAGATTTTATCTTAGCAACACCAGCAAGCATAAACGCATTTACAACGAGCATTGAAATAGGAATATTATGCAACACTACACCTATTAGCAAAGAATGATTGATTTCTCCATTAACTACAAGAGCAAATCCTTCCAAAAAAGCATGTATTGAGACACCTAAAAGAATCATCAATGCAGAAACAAGAGATTTTTTTTCACAACAATGATTTTCATCGTGCAAATGACCATGCTCTGCCCCATTTGAAAGCAATTCCAAAACCAATTGCAATATAAATCCAATCAACACGAACAATCCAACACTCAAAAAAGAATGCGAATGATTATGCTCGTGAGAATGATGAGCACAACTATGAATTTCACCTTGCAAACCAATAGCCTCAGGAAGCAAATGTACAAAACACACAGCCAACAAGAAAGCCCCTCCAAAAATTCCTATATACGATAAAATCTTCTCATGCTTTTTTAAGACAAAGACAAAACACCCGCTCAAAATACAGGCAAAAAATAGTACTAAATAAGAAATGATAATAGTATTCATATCAAAAAAAACTCTATTTATTTTGCAAAGATAAAACATTTTAAGAGTTAATTTGTATCTTTGCACGAATTTATAACGCAAAAGTAAGTATGGGTATTATAAAATGGGTTGCCAGTATATTCGGATTCATAATGGGAGGAGGAATATTTGGCGGTATAATTGGATACGGTGTAGGTTCACTACTTGAAAAACTTGTAAAAAAAGAATACAATCAAGGAGAAGAACGAGGCGATTTTACAATGGCTTTGTTAATTCTTTCTGCCGCTATAATGAAAGCTGATGGAAAAATAATGAAATCAGAACTTTCATTTGTAAAAAGCTTTTTGATTAAAAATTTTGGAGAAGATAGCGCAAGAAACAAATTAGATATTCTCAGACAACTATTAGACAAAGAAATCGATCTTTATCAAGCTTGCGAAAAAATAAGACTTTCAATTCCTTATTCATCAAAACTTCAATTAGTACATTATCTTTTTGGAATAGCTTGTGCAGATAGTTTATGTTCTGAAGTAGAAAAAAATTTAATTTCAAGAATTGCTAATTTAATAGGTCTTTCTATCGCTGATTATAAGACAATTGAGGCAATGTATTTTGAACAAACAGATTCTGCTTACGTTATTTTGCAAATTTCAAAAGAAGCCTCTGATGAAGAAGTTAAAAAAGCCTATAAAAAAATGTGCATAAAATATCACCCTGACAAAGTTGCAAGTTTAGGAGAGCAAGCACAACAAGCCGCAAAAGAGAAATTCCAAGAAATAACTAACGCTTACGAAAAAATTAAAAAAGAAAGAGGAATAGCATAACAATATGTTCACAGATTATTCTCTTTGGTGGTTAATTCCAATTCTTGTTTTTGCATTTGCAATATCATGGTTTGTATATCTATACAAGCAAGAATCTTTCTCAAAACAACAATCCATTATTCTTTTTTCATTAAGAGGATTAGCAATCTCTTTATTACTTTTTTTACTGCTTAATCCTATTGTTAAAACCTCTAAAAACAAAATAGAAAAACCAATAATTGTAATTGCACAAGATAATTCCGCTTCAATAATCAAGACAAAAGATTCACTATTTTATTCAAATGAATATCTCAAATCATTAAATTCATTATCAAAGTCTTTAAATAAAAACTTTGAAGTAAAACTTTACTCATTCGGAAGCGAAACAAAAGAAAATTCTTCCTTTGATTTCAAGGATTACCAAACTGATTTTTCAGATTTATTAAACACAATTCAAGACGAGTATTTTAATCAAAATCTTTCTGCAATAATAATTGCTTCTGACGGAATAAACAACTATGGAAAAAATCCTTTGAATATGCTTGACAGAAACCCTTGTCCTATCTACACAATAGCACTCGGAGACACAAACACACAAAAAGACGTAAGCATTTCTTCAATTCGTTACAACGATATATCATATACCGAAGATATTTGCCCATTAGAAATCAGCATAAAAGCAAAAAAAGCAAAAAATGAGAAAGTAAGAATTGATTTAATTCATAAAGGGAAAAACATTTTCAGCAAAGAAATCACCATAAACCAAGAAGATTTTTTCTTAGATTTTGCTACAACATTCACATCTCTTGAAACTGGTGTACAATCTTTTACAATCAACGTAACGAAACTAAAAGATGAAATAAATATTGAAAACAATAAAAGAGAATTTTTTGTAAAAATATTAGACTCTCGTAAGAATATAGTTTTTATTTCTGCAGGCCCTCACCCTGATATCTCATCTTTAAGACAGAGTATAAACAAAAATAAAAACTATAACCTCATTAACATTTCTAACTTTAAAGAATTACCACAACAAAATGAGGTTAATCTTTTGATTGCTCACCAATTACCATACGATAAAGAGAGTTATGAAATCATTAGAAGATTTCAAGAAAACTCTACACCTATCCTCTACATTATTGGAAAGAGAACAGACTTTAACCTACTGAATAAACTTAATAATGGAGTAAAAATAAATGCTTATAACAAAACATCTCAAACTCCTGCTTTACCTCAATTCAACAAAGACTTTTCTTTATTTTCTCTTAGCCAAGAATCAATAGATATTCTCTCGCAACTTCCACCCCTTTCTTCACCTTTGGCTAAATTTGACCTATCACAAGGCGTTCAAACATTGTTTTACCAAACACAAAACACTCTTAAAACAGATTATCCTTTGATTTGTTTTAACAATAATGCAGAAAACAAATCAGCAACAATCTGTGGAGAAGATATTTGGAAATGGCGTTTAAGAAATTATTTACATAAAAACACAACAGAGCAGGTTGATGAAATCATTAGCAAGACAATTCAATATCTTGTTAGCGATAAGGACAAAAGTACCTTTAAAATAAAACACGAAAACATCTATAATCAAAATCAAAAAATAAGATTAGAAGCAGAACTCTACAACCAATCATATCAATTGATTAACACACCAGAAGTAAAGATAAACTTAAAGAATGAAAACGGTGATAAATACGACTATATCTTCACAAAAACGTCTAACGCCTACGCCTTAGAAATTTCAGAACTTGATCCAGGAAAATATAACTTTACTGCAACTACAAATTTTGGAGGATTAGACTACAAAACCGAAGGAAGCTTTATAATTTCCGCAAACGAATTAGAATCAATCGACCTTGTAGCGAAACACGATTTACTTTACACCCTTTCAGTCAAAACAAACGGAAAACTACTCTACCCTTCACAAATGCAAGACTTAGAAAAAATATTAGATAACCAAGAAGACGCCAAACCAATCATTCATAAAATAGAATCAAACCACAAGTTAATCAACACATTTTGGTATTGGTTTATAATTATCCTTTGTTTCTCAACAGAATGGTTTTTAAGAAAATATTGGGGAAAGATATAAGGAAAAAAATGAAAGAAATAAAAAAAATAAATCAAAGAAAAAATTAAATTTTTCTTTGATTTATTTTTTTGAATCAGCGTTTTATTTTTAGATAAAGTTAATTTCTTTTAATGCTTCTTGAATTAGTTGGAATGTATGTTCCATATCGTTATCCAAACCTACTGAGTAACGAACTAAACCTTCGCTCATACCCATTTTCTTTTGTACTTCTTCTGGTACTTCTGATGATGTTGATTTTCCTGAGCAAGAGAATAATGTACGGAAGTAGCCTAATGATACTGCTAAGTAACCAACTCCTTTGTTTTGCATTGCTTCCATGAATTGATTTGCACGTTCTGCTGTTCCAAGGTCAATAGCTATCATTCCACCGTAGCCATATCCTTCGTTCATTTGAGCAGTCATTAAAGCGTGATCTATATGATCTTCATTTCCTGGATAGTTTGCTTTTATTCCTATTTCGTTAAATCTCTTAGAAAGGTATGCTGCATTCTTAGAGTGTTGTTGCATACGAATGTGTAATGTGTAAAGATTTTTCAAAATAGAAGTTGAACGGAAAGAATCTAACACTGGTCCTAATAACATTGCTGTTCCGTCATTTACATCTATCATTGCGTTGATTGTTGCAGCGTCTGCACAGATTGCTCCTGCTACACAGTCATTCTTTCCATTAACAAATTTTGTCATTGAGTAGATTACAACGTCTGCTCCTAATTTATATGGAGAGAATATCATTGGTGTAAATGTATTATCTACTAATAATTTTGCTCCTCCGTTAGATGCTATTTCTTTTAAGCCAGCTATGTTTGCTATTCTTAACAAAGGATTTGACATTAACTCTGTATAAACAACTTTTGTATTAGGACGCATTGCTGCTTTTACTTCTTCAAGGTTTGTTGTGTCTACAAAAGTTACTTCAACTCCGTATTTTACGATATAATTCTTTAAAAATGCAAATGTTCCTCCATAAACTGTTTGAGAAGCTACGCAGTGATCTCCTGCTTTCAAGAAGTGCATTAAAGAACATGTGATTGCAGCCATTCCAGAGCCTGTAACCCAAGCTGCTTCTGTACCTTCCATTGCTGCCAATGCTTGACATAATGCGAAGTTTGATGGATTCCAATGACGTGAATATAGGTAATATCCTTCTGTTTCTCCGTGGAAAGTATCTGTCATTGTTTGTCCGTAAGGGAATGTAAAGGTTGCTGAATCGTTTATATTAGGATTCACTCCTCTTTCTGTTGAAATGCTTTGAACAGCGCTGATTGCTGTTGCTGGATCAAATTTTTTCATATATATTTATTTTTTTGTTTATATTTATTAACAATTCATCGCTCCGCAAACGTGGATTACTTGTCCACTTACATAAGAGCTTAAATCAGATGCTAAGAAAACACATGCTTTTGCTACTTCTTCTGGTTTTCCTCCTCTTCTTAATGGAATTTTTTCTTCCCAACCTTTTCTTACTTCTTCTGAAAGTTGAGCTGTCATATCGGTTATGATAAATCCTGGTGCGATTGCGTTACAACGAATGTTGCGTGAGCCTAATTCTTTGGCGATACTCTTAGTGAATCCTATGATTCCTGCCTTTGATGCTGAGTAATTGCTTTGTCCTGCATTACCGCTAACTCCTACAACGCTACTCATATTGATTATTGAACCGCTTCTTTGTTTCAACATTATCTTTTGACAAGCGTGTGTAAGGTTAAATATACTTTTTAAGTTCACATTTATTACTAAGTCCCAATCTTGTTCTGTCATTCTCATCAACAAATTGTCTCTTGTAATACCTGCGTTGTTTACTAATACGTCTATTCTACCAAATTCCTTTACTATGTTTTCTACAAGTAAAGCACTATCTTCAAATGATGCTGCATTAGAAGCGTATCCTTTTGCTTTAACACCCAATGCTATTAATTCAGCTTCACAAGCCTTCATATTTTCATCTTCTCTTACATCAGTGAACGCTATATTACAGCCTTGTTTTGCAAATTCCAAAGCTATTGCTTTTCCAATTCCACGAGATGCTCCTGTAATTAGGGCAACTTTTTCTTCAAGTAATTTCATTTCTAATTTATTTTTTGTTTAGTTTTTTTGCAAATGTACGAACATTTTTCAAAAAACTAAGTTTTTTTCTTTGAAAAAAGGATTGTATATTTGCAATTTAAATAAAGATAAAAATGAAAGCTTATAAAATTAACTTGAATGATGATTCTCCTTCTCCAATCAAAGGCAGATTTTGGATTAAGGTTTTAATTATGTCTATTTCTGTTTTGATTGCGAGTTATCTATTTAACTTTGTGCAAATCAGTTCTTTTACTACTGCTATTATTTCAGCTCTTGTGATTAGTTTACTCAACTCTTTTTTGAAACCTATTTTAAAACTTTTATCTGCTCCTTTGATTCTTATGAGTTTTGGATTGTTTCAACTTTTTATAAATGCGTTTATCATTCTTTTAACTTCACGTTTGGTAAGCGATTTTAGGGTTGAGAGTTTTTCTGACGCATTTTGGTTTAGCATTGTAATCACTATAATCAATTTCTTATTGGAATTACCAAATAAAATACAGAGAATTAAAAAGAATCTCACACCTCAAAATGAGAATCAAATAGAAGAAAATGAAGAATTTACATCTTACGAAGAGGTTGAAGAAGAAAATGATGAAGAAATAATCAATAAATAATATATATCAGTTATGCAAGTTTGTTATACAATAGATGAATTATTATCTTGTGTAGATAAATTAAAGCAAGAAAAGAAAACAATTGGCCTTTTGCCAACAATGGGGGCTTTACATCAAGGACACTTATCCTTAGCCAAAAGAGCAAAAAATGAAAATGATGTTTTGATTTGCAGTGTGTTTGTAAACCCTATTCAATTTAACAACAAAGAAGATTTAGAGACTTATCCAAGAGACTTAGAGGGCGATTTGGCTTCGTTAGAGAGTGTAAATTGTGATTTTGTCTTTGCTCCAAGTGCAGAAGAAGTTTATAAAGAAACGCCAGAATTTACTTACAATTTTGGAAGTTTAGAAAGCGTTTTGGAAGGTCCACAACGCCCTGGACATTTCAACGGAGTAGCAACTATTGTTCATAAATTATTCAATTGGTCAAAAGCAGACAGAGCATATTTCGGTGAAAAAGACTATCAACAAGTTGCAATAGTAAAAGATTTAGTTAAACAATTTTCTATTCCTATTGAAATAGTGGAATGTTCTATTTATAGAGATGAAGATGGCTTAGCAACAAGTTCTCGAAACAGACGTTTATCGCCTGAGGCTCGCCTAATTGCACCAAAAATTCATGAAATTCTTTTAAAATCTGCTTCATTGATGAAAACTCTTTCTGTTTCGCAAGTAAAAGGATATGTAGAAGGAGAATTTAAAATGAGGAAAGAATTTACTTTGGAGTATTTTGAGATTGTTGATGCAGTAACTTTGCAACCTGTAAAGGTAAAAGGCGAAAATAAAATGGTAGGTTGTGTTGCTGTGTGGTTAGATGGCGTTAGGTTAATCGATATTCAAAAATACTAAGTCTAAAATTTATCTTTCAAATACTTAGAAGTAGGGGTATCTTCTTTGATTAAGGATTGCGGTTTTCCTTCAAAGATGATATTCCCTCCTTTTTTTCCACCTTCTGGACCTAATTCTATCAGCCAATCTGCTGTTTTTATTATATCTAAATTATGTTCTATAATCACAACACTATGCCCTAAATTAACCAATTCATCAAAGGATTGATTAAGTTTTAGAATATCATAAAAATGTAAGCCTGTTGAAGGTTCGTCAAAAATGAAAACAGTCTTTTTTTCAGTATTTCCTTTTGATAAAAAGTAAGCTAATTTTATTCTTTGAGCCTCTCCACCCGATAAAGTAGCGGAACTTTGTCCTAATTTTAAGTATCCTAACCCTACCTTTATGAGTGAATAGATTTTTTGAGAAATTCGTTTGCACAAATTATTACTATCTTCTGAGAAAAACTCGTAAGCCTCATCTATTGTCATATCTAAAACATCAAAAATGCTTTTTTCACGATATTTTACTTCAAGTGCTTCTTCTTTATAACGTTTTCCTTTACAGTGTTCGCACTCTAAGACAACGTCTGCCATAAATTGCATTGAGATTGTAACACTTCCCTCTCCTTTACACGCCTCACAGCGACCGCCTTCGGTGTTAAAAGAAAAATAACCAGGCTTTAATCCACGTTTTTTTGCAAGAGGTTGTTCCGAAAATAAGGTTCGGATTTCGTCAAAAGCACCAAGATAAGTTGCGGGATTAGATCGCGAAGAGCGACCAATAGGATTTTGATCTACCATCTCAACTGCTTCAAGTAAATTCAAAGAACCTGTAATCGGAGAACTCTTTGGCACACAATCCATAGACAATCCAAGATGACCTTGAATGTTTGGCAATAAGGCTTTGCGAACAAGCGTTGTTTTTCCAGAGCCTGAAACTCCGCAAATAACGGTTTTTACTTTCAAAGGAAGTTTTAAACTAACTCCTTTAAGATTATTTTCAGTTATATTATCAATTTGAATAAACTCTTTCCATTTTCTAACCGACTCAGGTAAAGGAATTGTACGCTCTCCTTTTATAAATTGAGAAGTAAGTGTAGAAGCACTTTCTAACATCTTGCTATACTCCCCACTAAACACCACTTCTCCTCCCTTTTGTCCTGCAAACGGACCAATATCTACTATATAATCCGCTGCTTTTATTACTTCCTCATCGTGTTCTACAACAATTACTGTATTACCTAAGTCTCTTAATTTCAGCAAAACACCAATCAATCTTTGCGTATCGCAAGTATGCAAACCTATTGTAGGCTCATCTAAAATATACATACTGCCTACAAGCGGACTTCCTAAGGAAGTTGCGAGCGAAATACGCTGACTCTCGCCTCCCGAAAGGGTTGAACTTTGTCTATTAAGGGTTAAATAACCCAAACCTACTTCTATAAGATAGTTTAAGCGGGTTTTAATTTCTATAAGAAGACGTTGCGAAACTTTTTCTTCGTATTCGGTGAGTTTTAGATTAACAAAAAATTCTAAGAGTTCATCTACCGGCAATAACATCAAGTCTATGATCGACTTTCCTGCTATTTTCACATACGAAGCATCTTTTCTAAGTCTTGTTCCTTTGCAATCAGGACAAGTTGTGCGACCTGTATAGCGAGAAAGCAAGACTCTATATTGTATTTTATAACTTTCTGATTTTACATACTCAAAAAACTGATTTATTCCTGTCACTTTTCCTTTTGCATTCCAAAGAAAATCCTTTTGTTGTTCAGTTAATTGATTATAAGGCTTGTGTATAGGGAATTTTTCAAAGGCTTGATTGATGAAATCCTTTTGAAATTTTTTCATAATCTCCCCTTTCCAACAATTTACCACACCATCATAAACAGATAAATCTGGACGTGTGATTACTAAGTCTTCAGATATTCCCTCAATTTGACCAGAACCAGAACAAGTTTTGCAGGCTCCGTAAGGATTATTAAAAGAAAAAAAGTTTGCAGAAGGCTTTACAAAAGTTATTCCATCGGCCTCAAAACGATTAGAATAATGAAACACCTCTTCGTCTTCTACATTTATAATATCGCAAAAACCATCTGATTCGTTAAATGCCGTATGCACCGAATCGGATAGTCGCATATAAATTTCATCGTTATTTTTTTCTATTGTCAATCTATCGATTAACAAATCTATTTCTTTAAGCTTTAATTTCTTTTCTTCTAATACATCTTCTATTCTATGAATTTTTCCCTCTATTATTATTCTTACATATCCTAATTGTATTAGAAGTTCTAATTTCTCCCTTAAATTTTCCTCTGCTTTTAGTTTCAAAGGAGAAACAACAAGTATTTTACTTTTATTTTCAAAAGTTTCTAAAACTTCATCTACAACATTTTGCACGCTATGACGCTTTACTTCCTTATTTGAAATAGGAGAATAAGTTTTTCCTATGCGTGCAAAAAGCAATTTAATATATTCGTAAATTTCTGTTGTAGTTCCAACAGTAGAACGAGGATTTCTATTCATCACTCTTTGCTCTACTGCAATAGCAGGTGACAAACCCGAAATCTTTTCAACTTCGGGTTTATTCATTCTACCTAAAAATCCTCTTGCATAAGAAGAAAGACTTTCCACATAACGTCTTTGTCCTTCTGCAAAAAGCGTATCGAAAGCTAAAGATGTCTTTCCGCTTCCCGATACGCCTATTATAACTACCAACTTATTTGTTGGTATATTTACATCAATATTTTTAAGATTATTAACCTTTATTCCTTTTGCGACAATCATTTACTTTCTTTTGTCGGTGCATCAATTACAGGTTTTGCTATGCTTTCACGCATTTCAGTATCTGCTTTTATGTTTTGCATTCTGTAATAATCCATAATACCTAAGTTACCTTTTTTAAAGGCTTCCGACATTGCCAAAGGAACCTCTGCTTCTGCTTCAATAACCTTAGCTCTCATTTCTTGGGCTTTTGCTTTCATTTCTTGTTCTACCGCAATCGCCATTGCACGTCTTTCTTCTGCTCTTGCTTGTGCAATATTTTTATCAGCGTATGCTTGATCCATTTGCAATTGTGCACCGATATTTTTTCCCACATCAATATCTGCTATATCGATTGAAAGAATTTCAAACGCTGTTCCTGTGTCTAAACCTTTTGAAAGCACAAGTTTAGAAATTGAATCAGGGTTTTCTAACACTTCTGCATGATTTTTTGCTGAACCAATTGCAGTTACAATACCTTCTCCAACACGTGCAAGAACAGTTTCTTCTCCTGCACCTCCTACTAATTGACGAATATTTGCTCTAACTGTAACTCTCGCTTTAACAATCAATTGAATACCATTACTTGCAACAGCAGTTACAGCTGGTGTGTCTAAGACTTTTGGATTTACAGACATTTGTACAGCTTCTAAAACATCTCTTCCTGCAAGGTCAATTGCTGTTGCTGTTTTGAAATCCAAAGACATATTAGCCTTATCAGCAGAAATCAAAGCATTAACCACACTTCTAACGTGTCCTCCTGCTAAATAGTGGGCTTCTAATAAGTCTGCACTCAAATTTAATCCTGCTTTCTTTGAGTTAATCATTGCATTAACAATAACTGCTGGTGGAACTTTTCTCCAACGCATAAATATCAATTGCACAATCGATATTCTAACTCCATTAAGCACACATTGGAACCATTGATTGATTGGAACCAAATAAAGAAATACAATTAGGAATACTACAATGAGTATAATTCCAAAGATAGATGCATTCATAACTTTTTATTTTTAATTATTTATTACTTTTACTCTTACTTTATTTCCCTCTATTGCTTCTACTTCCAAAGCTGTTTTAGCCTCTATGTAAGATGTAGAGGTGTAAACTTCCATTCTTTCTCCATTAAATTCTGCCATTCCAACAGGTGCTAAGCGTGTAATAGCAACTCCCTTATCTCCTACTTTGATTTTCTCATCTATCACATTGACTTTTGAGTCTATTGATGCGTTTAGAGAAAATCTTTTCCAAGTTTTTGCTCTCAAAGAATAGAATAATAATCCCAAGCAAATAATAGAGCAAATCAAAATTGAGATATATCCCCAAGAATCATCGTAGGCTTGAAAAATTTCATAGTTTCCGTATATCAAAAGTCCTAATCCGCTAAGTCCTACAATAGTTGTACCCGGTACGGCTAAGAATTCAAGCACTACAAGGGCTAATCCTCCTAATAAAATCAATAAAATCACAAATAAACTCATATCTTTTTTATTTTTATATTATTATCTAACCTCGCAACTCAATCCTTTTTTTTCCAATTCCACACACATAATTTTCAAAGTATCGTATGTGCCGTGTTTAACCACACAAAGACCTTTGTAATGTATGATATTAGTACAAGTAACGGCTTGTTCTTTGCTTAATTTACAGATTTTCTGCAAACAATCTATTACATAATCAAAAGTATGTACGTCATCGTTAAAAACAAGAAGTTCATTTCCTCCCTCCATTGTGTCTTCAAGAGATGTTTTTTCTATTGTTTGTGTTAAGATTTCTTCCATTGCAAAAAATTTTTTCTTTATTACATTCTTTCCGGTACTTGTATTCCTAACAAACTCATTGCAATTTTTATTGTATTTGCAGTGAAATAAGTTAGACACAAACGCATATTTTTCAATTTTTCGTCTTCTTCTTTCAAAATTGGCGTATCTTGATAGAATGTGTTGAAGTTCTTTGCTAATTCGTAAACATAGTTCGCAATTAGTGCAGGAGAATAGGTTTTTCCTGCTTGTTGAACAACGGCTGAGAATGAATGTAAGGTTTTTATTACCTCTAATTCTTTTTCATTAAAGGTTATATCTCCTTCTAATTTCAATTCACTGTTTCCACTCTTACGAATAATTGAACAAGCTCTTGCGTGAGTGTATTGAATAAATGGACCTGTGTTTCCATTAAAGTCAATTGATTCCTCAGGATTAAACAACATATTCTTTTTTGGGTCAACTTTCAAAATAAAATATTTCAATGCTCCTAAGGATAATTGATTATAAAGTTCTATTGCTTGTTCTTCGGTAAAGCCTTCTGTCTTTCCGTGTTCTAATGTTTGATTTTTTGCAGTTTCTACCATTTGTTGCATCAAATCATCGGCATCTACAACCGTTCCTTCTCTTGATTTCATTTTTCCGTTAGGCAATTCTACCATTCCGTATGAGAGATGATATAGATTGTCTGACCATTGCATTCCTAATTTTTGCAAAACAAGTTTCAAAACTGCAAAGTGATAGTTTTGTTCATTACCTACCACATATATAAGTCTATCTGAATCAAAGTCTTTATGACGTAAACATGCTGTTCCTAAGTCTTGTGTCATATAAACTGAGGTTCCATCTTTTCTTAATAAGAGTTTTTCGTCTAATCCATCTGCTGTAAGGTCTATCCAAACCGATCCGTCTTCTCTTTTATAGAAAACACCCTTTTCTAAGCCTTGTTGAACTAAATCTTTTCCTAAAAGAAATGTTTCTGATTCGTAATAAACTTTGTCAAAGTCCACTCCAAGTTGTTTATATGTAGCATCAAATCCTTCATACACCCAACCGTTCATCGTTTTCCAAAGATTCAATACTTCTTCGTCCTTTTCCTCCCATTTTTTCAACATTGCTTGTGCTTCAAGCAAAATTGGAGCAGTTTTTTCTGCCTCTTCCTTTTCAATTCCCTTTGCAACCAAATCGGCAATCTCTGCTTTATAGGCTTTATCAAATTCAACATAATATTTTCCTACTAAGTGATCGCCCTTCATTCCGCTTTTTTCTGGTGTTTCTCCCGCAGAAAATTTTTGCCACGCAAGCATAGATTTACAAATGTGTATTCCACGGTCATTAACCAAGTTTACTTTTTTCACATCGTATCCATTTGCTTTCAAAATTTGAGCAACAGACCAGCCAAGTAAGTTATTTCTTATATGACCTAAGTGAAGAGGTTTATTTGTGTTTGGTGAAGAGTATTCTATTACTATTGTCTTATCGTCTTTCTTTGGTTGATAACCATAATTTGTGTTTTGATAGTTATCATTTAAGAATTTCAACCAATATTTTGGTGATATTTCAAAGTTCAAAAAGCCTTTTATTACGTTAAATCCTTCTATTTCTTCCGATTTTTCTACAACATATTCGCCTATTTTTTGAGCTAAGGCTACGGGATTCTTTTCTCCGCATTTTTGTAAAAAAGGAAAAACAACCAAAGTAAAGTCTCCTTTAAACTCTTTTTTGGTTGCTGTCAATGAAATTGTGCTTTCTTCTACTTCACAATTAAATAAATCTTGAAAAGCTTTTGATATAAGTGATTGTAATTTAGTTTCCATTCTTTGCTTACTTATGTTAAATTATTACTTTGCAAAGATAGGAAAAATAAATCAAAGAAATAAAAAAATAAATCAAAGAAAAAATTAAATTTTTCTTTGATTTATTTAAAAAAAGTAAAGAGTTTTTTTCTGAAACTATTTTACTAATAATTTCTTTGTTGCAACTCCTTGATTAGTGTAAATAGTTACGAAATAATTTCCTGCTTCAAGAGATTCAATATTGATGTTTGCTCCGTTAGCTCCTATTTCTTTTGTCATAACTACTTGTCCTAATACGTTTGTTATTTGAACTCTGTCTATGATTGAAAGTGATGAAACATTGATATGACTGTTTGCAGGGTTTGGATAAAGGTTTGCTTCTACGTTTGTCATAACATCGTTTAATCCTACAACTCCTTCGCCCATTAAAATATCAACTGTATTTACTGTTCCTAATGTATTGTTTGCATTGTAAGGGAATGTGTAAACTTTCATTATAGTTCCTTCAACACAATCAGCAATTGTACCACCTAAATCTTCGTATGATGCTTCTCCGTATTGTGCAAAATAATCTAAAATAGCATCTTGTGTTGTTAAACCATACTCTTCTAATACTGATTCTTCTGCTATTAGGTAGTAATAGTAAGCTGTTTCTTCGTTCATTGTGAATGTAACGTCAAAAGTTGTAGCTTCAACATTTTCAACTACTATTTCAACTTCTGCAACACCTGTTCCACCAAGAGAAAGTGTAGTTATTGTTGTTTGAGCTACTGTTCCTAATTCGTTGTTTGCATTGAAAGGAATAGCATAACAAATATATTCTGTTCCCATTACTAAATCGCCAACTGTTCCTGCTAATTCTCCGTAATTTTTTTGTTGATTAGCTTGAGCCCAAGCAGCGATATCAGCTGTTGTTTCTAAGCCTAATTCAGTGTAGAATGATTGATCTGCAATTAGATAGTAGTAATAATTTGTTTGATCGTTAGGAACAAACGAAATATCAAAACTATTAGCAGTTGGATTTGTAGCAGTCATTGCAACTTCTGCAAGACCTTCTCCTCCATAGTAAGTAGTTGTGAAGCTAACTTCATAAAGTTCACTTGCAACTCCGTCAGCGTTGAATGCCATTGCATAAACTAAATATTCAGTTGAAGGATCTAAGCCTGGCATTTCTTCATCTAATTCATAATAGTATTTTTGATATTCTGTTCCGTTAAAGTATGCTATTAACGAATCTGTAGTAAAACCAATTTCATCTAACTCTTCTTGTGTTGTAAGTACTAATCCGTAGTGTGCTGATTGATCATTTGGAGTTATTGAAATGAAAGCAGAAGTTTGTGCTACATCATATACATTTATTGTCAAAGTAGCATCTCCTGAACCACCAAGAGAAAGTGTTGTAAAGTCAGAAGTGATTACTTCGTATGTACCATCGTTTAACAAAGCTGCAACATAAATTGAAGAAGCTGTGTTTGGTGTAAAATCTACTACATCTACTGTTAATTCAGCAGTAGCAGAATCTTGTGCAACGTAAGTTATGTATTCTGCAACTGTCATTGACAATCCAAACATTTCATAAAATTCTACTAACTCTTCAATCATTCCTGTTTCTGTACCACAGAAATAATATTTAGTTACATTTTCAGCAGGAGTAAATGTTGCATTTACAGTTCCTGCTTGAATATCGTTGATTGTAATTGCAACAGCAGGGTTTGTTTTTGGTGTTTGGTGATGTACGCCACTTCTTTTTTGCTTTGCGTACTCAATTGCTTTTTGCTCAAAAGTCTTTTCTCCTTTTTGGAAAGTGAAGTTTTGAGCCATTGCTCCGAAAGTCATCACTAACGAAAGCATTAAAACTGATAATTTCTTCATTTGATTTTTTAAAAATTTTTATTAAACAAAAAACAGAACTAAACCCTTTGAGGTTTAGTTCTGCAATTAACTAAATTATTTCGTTATTATTCAACTACTAATTTTTTAGTTGCCATTCCTGCTTCTGTGTACATTTTAACTAAGTAGTTACCAGCACCCATTTCAGCAGTGTTTACTTTTACTGAGTTAGCGTTTACGTCAGCTACGAAAACAACTTGACCTAACATATTAACGATTTCAACTCTTTCCATTGTTAAAGAAGAAGCAACCATAACTTCATCTTTTGCAGGGTTAGGGAAAATGTAAGATAATGTTTCAACATCAGCTTCTGTTAAACCAACTGATCCTTCTATTATAGGGAAAATAAACATGTCAACATCAAAACCGTCGAATAAGTCTGCAGGTGAAGTCCATTCTCCATTGTATAATAAATAGTTATCGTTTCCTGAGCTACATCCAGCTTCAGTTGTAGCAACTATAATATCTGTTGAAGTTTGAGTATATTCTGGGAAATATACTGCTATAGCAAAAGAAGAAACAGTTTGTGGGTTAGCGAAGTTTACTGTTACAGGAACAAATCCTTCAAGACCTGCGTCAGCTGTAGAATAAGTTGTTAAAGCTAATTCTTCTGATAAATCAGCATTCATTAAAACTACATCTGGTTCAGCTTCGTCTCCCTCAGGCCAACCGTTCATCATGAATATTTCTGCTCCTTTTACTTGAACAGCTGATGATAATGCGTATCCTTGAGCAACACCACCGAACATACCAGAACCTGTTACATACAGTGTGTATCCTTCATAATCGAAAGTGTACCAAAGAGGCTCTTCTAAAGATGCACAATCATTAAAAGCTTCTGGATAATAAGTGCTTGTTGCTTTTGGAGCTTGAGTTGCTGTAGCTTTAACAGCAGTTAAAGTTTGAGTTCCATCTAAATTAGCAGAAGAAACCATTGCTTTTTGAGCCATTAAGCCCATTGATAGTCCTAATGCAAGGACTGAAAGAATAATTTTTTTCATTTTCTTAAATTTTTGTTAATAATTAATTTCCTTTTCTTAACATTGTTTTGCAAATATAGTAACATTCAACAAAACAACAAACATTTTCTATAAAAAAAAGAATAAAAATCAAAACATTTCATTGTTAAAAAAATATTTTACATTCTGAAAATCAAACTAAAACAACATTACAAAACTGTTTAAAACTAAAATAGGATTTTTTTTCATAATTTTGCCAACAAATAACAAAGACATATAAATATGTATAAAGAGATAATAGAAAATGCTTGGCTCAATCGTGAGTTATTAAAAGAAGAAAACACAAAAAAAGCAATATTTGAGATTATAGAATTGCTTGATAAAGGTGAAATTCGTGTAGCTGAAAAAACAGAAAACGAATGGAAAGTAAACCAATGGGTAAAAAAAGCAATTATAATGTACTTTCCACTTTGCGAAACAAAAGATATGCAAGCCGAAGACTTAAAATTCTGGGACAAAATACCAACAAAACAAAATTATAACGAGCTTCAAATAAGATGTGTCCCTCCCGCAGTTGCACGATATGGCAGTTTTCTTGCAAAAGGCTGTATAATGATGCCAAGTTTCGTAAATATTGGAGCGTATGTTGATGAAGGAACAATGGTAGATACTTGGGCGACAGTTGGAAGCTGTGCACAAATTGGCAAAAACGTACACCTTGCAGGAGGAGTCGGCATTGGCGGAGTGTTAGAGCCTGTTGGAGCAAATCCTGTTATTATAGAAGATAATTGTTTCATAGGTTCACGTTGCATAGTTGTAGAAGGAGCAATAATAAAACAAGGAGCCGTACTTGGAGCCAATACAGTAATCACACAATCCACCAAAATAATAGACGTATCGGGCGAAGAACCAATAGAATACAAAGGAATAGTTCCAGAAAACTCGGTAGTAATACCAGGAAGCTACACAAAAAAATTCCCAGCAGGCGAATACAACGTAAATTGTGCTTTAATAATAGGCAAACGCAAAGAATCCACAGATAAAAAAACGTCTCTCAACGATGCGTTAAGAGACTTTAATGTTGCTATTTAAGACTTTCTAAATACCATTCATAGAGTTGTTGCACACCTTGCGACAACTCTATTTTGTGTTTCCAGCCAAGAGAATGCAATTTCGTGCAATCGGTAAGTTTTCTCATTGTTCCATCGGGTTTTTCACTGTTATAAACAATCTCTAACGAATATCCAACAGTTTCACAAACCATTGCAAACAAATCTTTTATACTAATTTCAGTTTGAGTTCCTATATTAATATGGCAATTCTTTATTTCTTTATCTGTTTTTGAATAAGTATCTTTAAAATCCACCTTTTCCATCAAGAAAACACAAGCATCAGCCATATCTTCACTCCAAAGAAATTCTCTTAACGGCTTTCCACTACCCCAAAGCTCTATTTCAACCGAATTATCCTTTGATTTTTTATTTTTTTTCTTTGATTTTTTTAATTTTTTCTTTGTTTTTTCTCAATTTTTCTTTGATTTTTTTGACTTATTCTTCCAGATTGGTTTCCAATGGTTTAGAATCCTTAGGCTTTCTTTTGAAATGAGAACGAAAAACAAATCTAAAAAATACGTTCATCTTAGGTTGTTTTTCTATGAGTAGAATCATTATTGAGCAAATCAAGATTGAAAATAATACTACCGAGAAAGTAATGTATTTTATTTCGCTTCCTGATGGCATTCCTAATTGTTCGGGAACAGATGCTAAGACTGCGGCTGCTAATCCTTTTGGTATCATTAGCCCTATTGTGCTTTTATCAAAAACATTTGCTCCTTTTGGTGAGCAATATTTTGCAATTATAATTCTACTCAATAACAATCCGATAGTAATCAGTCCTCCGATAAGAATAGACTTTGAATCTGAGAAAGGAATGCTTATTCCGATATAGACAAAAAAGAATGTTTTTAACACAAAACTTATTTCGCCTACGAAAGATGTTTCACTGTCATTTAGTTTTAAGTTTTTGTCTTTTTGATACTTCTCTAAAAATTTAAAATTGAAGTATTCCATATTTGCAATCGTGATTCCAAAGGCCAAAGAGGCTATCGCACCGCTATATCCTAATACTTCTGCTAAGCCATAGATTATAAAAAGATATGCAGGCGTTAGAAACATTGAATTTCTTAAAGAACGGATTTTTTGAAGCAATGAAGCCCAAATCATAGCCGATACAAAACCAAGTACAGTCGCTAAAACGAATGATGCAATGACGTTTCCTGCAATTTTTCCTACGTTAAGATTTGCTCCCATTCGTGCTGCGTCTATAAAAGCCAAAGCAAAAACGATACAAAGCACATCTGTAATTGCAGATTCGAGGATTAAAGAGGTCTTTGTTGTATTAGATAATTGAAGATGTTGTGCAAGTGGAATTACAACTGCTGAGGAAGTACCTCCAAGTATTGCTCCAAGTGTTATGCTATCAAGAAAACTCATTCCAAAACTCATACATACTCCTGCAACTACAAAGGCCGATACGACAAATCCTGTAAAAGCAAGCATAGCTGTTGATTTCCAAGAGCTTTTAAGGTCGTTTATGCTTATTCCTGTGCCACCTTCAAAAAGTATTACTATCAAAGTGATGCTTGTAAACACGCCTCCAACTGCTCCAAAGTCTGAGGGAGAAACTAATTTCAAAACTGGGCCAATCAAAACGCCTATTCCTAACAACAATAATACGTCTGGAATTTTTTTCTTACTAAAAATCATTGCAAAAAGGTGGGCTGAAAACACCAAAATCCCTAAAAATATTAAAGTTGCACCCATAGTTTATTTGTTTTTATATTAATAGCTTATTTCTCCGCCCAAAACTTTTACCAATTCTGCTAAATTCGGATTTTTTTCTTTCATATAGTTGAATACTTCTCGCGGTTCGTAAAGTTTTGGTTTGTGTTCGTATTCTTTTACTTTGACATTCAAGTTTATTTTCTTACATTGTGTTCTATTCTCTATAAACGACAAAATTGCTTGTTTGTTGCTAAGTAATATTTTTTCTTCTTGATGATTTAATAAAATAATATCTACCCATTCATCACTTTTTACAGCAAATTCTGCTGTATTTAAAATAAAAGAAAGATTGTGAGCATCGGGAAATGCGGTGGAATCCAAATTTTTTAATTCTTCTGCATAGATTTTTATAGCCTCTAAAAACGAGGTTACATTGTATTCTTTTTGTTTTTGATCTTCTAAGGCGTTTTGTTGTTTGAATTTTTCTATCAGTCCTATGTTTGCCTTGATTGAATAGGGACTATATACATTTAAATTGGTTTCTACCTTAGGTTTTTCTATTGGTTGGTCATTTTTTTTTTAATATCCTCAACTTGAATTGCTGTTTGTTGAGAATTTGTATTTACTTTATTTGTGATATAGGAGAGTTTCATCAAACAAAGTTCAACACATAACCTTTTATTATAGGATTCTTTGTATTCTAATGCACAACTATTTGCGTAATCTAAGGCTTTGAGTATGAAATTTTGCGGAGATTGTGAAGCTTGTGCAAGGTATCTTGATTGCAAACTTGGACTTGCCTCTAAGAGTTGAACAGATTGTGCGTCTTTACATACTAATAAGTTACGCAAGTGTGCAGACAACCCGTTAATAAAGCTACTGCCTTCAAAACCTTGCTTTAATACTGTGTCAAAAAGAAGCAGGCTTTCGGTTAATCTGCCATTTAAGAAATAATCTGTTAGTTTAAAATAATAATCATAGTCTAATATATTAAGGTTATCTATGATATTTTTGTAAGAAAGATTGGCTGATGTAAAAGAAACAAGTTGATCAAACATTGATAAGGCGTCTCTTAGTCCTCCGTCTGCTTTTTGTGCGATTAGGTGTAAGGCTTCTATATCGTAGGTAATGTTTTCTTTTTGAGCAATATACTCTAAATGTTTTGCAATATCGTCTGTGTTAATTCTTTTAAAGTCAAAAATCTGACAACGAGAGATTATTGTTGCTGGAATTTTGTGTTTTTCAGTTGTTGCCAAGATAAATTTTGCGTAAGCAGGTGGTTCTTCGAGTGTTTTTAAGAATGCGTTGAACGCAGAGGTGCTTAACATATGTACCTCATCAATTATATATACTTTATATTTACCATTTTGTGGAGGAATCTTTACTTGATCTGTAAGATTTCTTATATCATCTACCGAATTGTTTGAAGCAGCGTCTAATTCTACTATATTAAATGATGCAGATGAGTTAAATGATTTGCAACTCTCACATTCGTTGCAGGCTTCGTATTGTTCAGTTAGGTTTGTGCAGTTAATAGTTTTTGCAAGTATACGAGCACAAGTTGTTTTTCCAACTCCGCGTGGTCCACAAAAAAGAAAGGCTTGTGCTAATTGGTTATTCTTTATAGCATTTTGAAGTGTTGTTGTTATATGACTTTGACCTACGACAGAATGAAAGTCGCTTGGTCTATATTTTCTTGCAGATACTACAAAATTATTCATATTTATCACCTAATTGAGTTTTCAAAATTACTATTTTTTTTTAAAACAAACAAAAAAGCTGTAATTTTGCGAAAATTTTTTAATATGAATATTGAGACAATCGCACTTATTATTTTTGTAATTACTTATATAGGTATTATTTTTACTCGTCTGCCAAAGGTAAATATTGATAGACCTTCGGCAGCCTTTATTGGAGCTGTGGCAATGCTTGCTTTTTCTGTTGTAAGTTTTGAGGAAGCGGTGAGTTTTATTGATTTCAATACTATTTTCTTGCTTTTGGGTATGATGATTGTGGTTGCAGCTTTGAAATTTGATGGTTTTTTTGGTTTGATTACCGAAAAAACTCTGCAATTCGCTAATTCACGACTAAAACTCTTGATTGGAGTAGTTTTTATCACAGGAATTGCTTCGGCTTTCCTTGTAAACGATGCTGTTGTTTTGATTTTCACCCCTATTATTATTAGTATATGTCAAAGAGTGAAGATAAATCCTTTGCCTTACTTGATTGCAGAAATCCTTTCTTCTAATATTGGTAGTGTAATGACAATTACGGGTAATCCACAAAATATGTTGATTGGACTAAACAGTGGAATAAGTTATGTAGATTTCCTTTTGAAACTTTTTCCTATATCTTTGGTTGGTTTAGTGCTTTGTATTTTTGTTGTAAGACTTATTTACAGAAAGGAATTTAGGGATAAATCAAAATTAAGTTATGTTGCCTCGGACAAATACAATGTTAGAGATATGTATTCTTCAATAATTGTTTTTGTTTTGGTGGTTTTAGCTTTCTTTTTTGGCAAATTGCTCGGTTTATCTATTGCTGTAATTGCTCTTGCGGGTGCAAGCCTTATCATTCTCTTTGGAAAACATAAACCAGAAAAGCTTATAAAAGATGTAGATTGGGTTTTGCTTTTGTTTTTCGCCTCTTTGTTTATCGTTGTCGGTGCTGTACAAAAGGTAGGCTTATTAGATGGAATTTTAAATATTGGTTTAGAAGAAAATTTCGCAGGTTTGATTTCCATTCACTCAATTAGCTTGGTTTTAAGTCAAGTTTTAAGTAATGTTCCCTATACTGTGCTGATGTTACCTTTGATGAACGTTGTGGATAGTGAGACTTTATGGCTCGCATTGGCTGCTGCATCAACCTTAGCTGGTAATGCAACAATCATAGGTGCAATGGCAAATATCATTGTCATTGAATCGGCTGATAATTTCGGCGTAAAAATTGGTTTTTGGGAGTTTTTCAAATCGGGAATAATAATAACGATACTGACTTTTGTAGTATCAGTATCGTTACTCTTAGTTTTATAGAAATAAGTCTTTGTTTTATTTTTTTATTTCTTTGTTTTAATAAATTATTTCTTTGTTTTATTTTGTCTTACTCGCTGCTTTAACAAATGAAACGAAAAGAGGGCTTGGTTCTTCTACTGTTGAGCGATATTCAGGGTGGTATTGTACTCCAACAAAGTAAGGATGTGATGGAATTTCTACTACTTCTACTAAGTTAGAATTTGGATTTATTCCTGTGGCTTGCATTCCTGCTGCTTGGAATTGAGATAAATATTCGCTATTAAACTCATAACGATGACGATGTCTTTCTTTTATAAATTCTTCTCCGTAAGCCTCAAATATTTTACTTCCTTTTGTTAATTTACATTCGTATGCTCCCAAACGCATTGTACCACCCATATTAGTAAGATTCTTTTGTGTTTCCATCATATCAATAACAGGGTGAGTTGTTGAGCCCATCATTTCAACAGAATGAGCATCTGCAAATCCAAGTACATTTCTTGCAAACTCAATTACTGCACATTGCATTCCAAGACAAATACCTAAGAAAGGAATATTATTTTCTCTTGCGTATTTTACTGCTAATATTTTTCCTTCTATGCCTCTTGAGCCAAAACCTGGAGCAACTAATATTCCCTTTAAGCCTTTTAATTGTTCATCTAAGGCTTCTGGACTTTCTTCTAACTTTTCTGAATGAATCCATTTAAGTTTTACATTGCATTGTGTTGTTGCTCCTGCGTGAATAAAGGCTTCGGAAATAGATTTGTAAGCATCTTTTAATTCAACATACTTACCTACTAAACCAATTGTTACTTCTGTTAAAGGATTTTTAAGTTTGTAAAGGAAAGATTTCCATTTTTCTAAATTAGGTTCGCCTTTTGCTGTAAGCCCAAGCTTTTTTAACACTTGCGTATCAAGACCTTCTTTTAACATATTAAGAGGCACTTCATAAATTGTAGAAGCGTCTTTTGATTCTATTACACTTGCTCTTTCAACATTGCAGAATAGAGAAATTTTATCTCTAACGCTTTCTGTCAAATCGTGTTCTGTTCTACAAACTATAATATCTGGTTGAATACCTTGTTGCAACATTTCTTTAACAGAGTGTTGTGTTGGTTTTGTTTTAAGTTCGCCAGCAGCGGCAAGGTAAGGTATGTATGTTAAATGAATAACTATTGCATTACCTTCTAATTCCCATTTAAGTTGTCTTATACTTTCTAAGAAAGGTAATGATTCTATATCTCCAACTGTTCCTCCTATTTCAGTAATTACAAAATCGTATTCTCCCGTTTCACCTAAAAGTTTAACTCTTCTTTTAATTTCGTCTGTAATATGAGGAATCACTTGAACAGTTCCTCCAAGGTAATCACCTTTTCTTTCTTTTTCAATTACTGCTTGGTAAATTCTTCCTGTTGTTACGTTATTTGCTTGTGAAGTTCTAACATTTGTAAATCTTTCATAGTGTCCTAAGTCAAGATCTGTTTCAGCCCCATCTTCGGTTACGTAACATTCTCCGTGTTCGTATGGATTTAGTGTTCCCGGATCAATATTTATATAAGGATCTAACTTTTGTATTGTTACTTTGTAGCCTCTTGATTTTAGCAAAACAGCTAATGAAGAAGATATAATCCCCTTTCCTAATGAGGAAGTAACGCCTCCTGTTACGAAAATGTATTTTGTATTATACATAATAGCCGATTATTTTGTTAATTCTAAATAATAAACTGCAAAAGTAAAGAAAAAAAATCTCTTTATAAAATTATTTTGATTATTTCTTCGGGTTTTAGACTCAAAGCATCAAATATAAAATCAGATTGTTGGTAATAAAACTCCCTTTCTCTAAGAGTTTGTCTGATAAATTCAAGCAATTCTTCATCATTTTTATTTTGTAGTAAAGGGCGTGGGCGTTTAGCAACTTTATGTCTTGAAATTATTGCTTCCGGTGTGAGTTTTAGATAGATAGAAACACCATTTTCTTTTATCCATTTCATATTATCATTAAAACAAACGAAGCCTCCACCTGTTGAAACCACAATATTATCCATTTGTTTCAAGTCTTCTATAATTTTTTTCTCTAAAACCCTAAATACTTTTTCACCATATTTATTAAATATATCCTCTACACTCAATTTATATAGGTTTTCTATATATTTATCAGTATCAACAAAGGTATAATTCAAAAGTTTTGCTAATTTTTTGCCGAAAGTACTTTTACCACTCAGCATATAACCTACAATAAAAAGCCTCATAACTTTTATCTTGCGTAAGCTGTTAAAGATAAATCAGCAAAATCATTATCCATATATTTGAATAATCCTGCTACTGCAACCATTGCTGCATTGTCTGTGGTATAAGAAAATTTTGGAATAAAGACTTCACAACCATACTTATCACCTAATTGTTGTAATCTCGCTCTTAATTCTGAATTTGCACTCACTCCTCCTGCTACAGCGATAGTTTTTATTTTTAAATCCTTAATTGCCTTTTCAAATTTTTTAAGAAGAGAATCCACAACCGCCTTTTGAACCGAACATGCAATATCTTTAATATTTTCTTCTATGTAATTTGGATTTTCTTTCAACTTATCTCTAAGCGTATAAAGGATACTCGTCTTCAAACCAGAGAAACTATAATCATAATCCTTTATATTACTTTGAGAAAATGCCAAAACAGGCTTTCCCTCCTTTGCTAATCTATCAATATGTGGTCCTCCTGGATATGGTAAAGAAAGAATTTTTGCTGCTTTATCTATCGTTTCTCCTGCCGCATCGTCAATTGTCTGTCCTATTACTTTCATTTTTCTTGGACTTTCAAGCAAAATAATTTGAGTATTTCCACCAGAAACAAGCAAACATAAAAAAGGAAACTGCGGAACCTTTTGTTCAGGCGTATCTTTTATAAAATGAGCCAAAACATGAGCCTCTAAATGATTAACATCTATAAGAGGAATATTTAACGCTCTTGCAAAACTTTTTGCAAAACTCACTCCTACTAAAAGCGATCCCATAAGTCCTGGACCTCTTGTAAAGGCTACTGCTGATAATTCTTTCTTTGAGATTTTTGCATCCTTCAAAGCCTTATCCACAACAGGAATAATATTTTGTTGATGAGCTCTTGAAGCAAGCTCTGGTACAACTCCACCGTATGATTTATGAACTTCTTGCGAAGCAATAACGTTTGATAAAACACAAAAGTTACTATCAATAATTGCACACGAAGTATCATCGCAAGAAGACTCTATTGCTAAAATATATTTCATAATATTATTTTTATATTGCAAAGGTAGTAAAAAAAGATGTATATTTGCAACGAAGTTTTTTAAATGAAAAATAATAAAACAAAAAGAATCACTCTTTGCACTCTAAAAGTGTTAGGAAAAACACTTTTAGGCATTTTTATATTCCTTTATCTTTTAATTGCAATTCTTAATAGTACAATAGTACAATCCTTTTTAGCAGCAAAAGTTTCTGATTATTTTTCAAAAGAATGGAAAGCCAAAGTATCTATTGGAGGTTTGGAAATACGCCCTCTACTAACCGTTGGATTAAAAGACGTATATCTTGAAAACCCTCAAAAAGACACAATTGCGACAGTTGGATATTTAGAAGCAAGTCTTAAAAATTTTGAATTTATCAAAGGATTAGAATTTTCATACGTAAGACTTGATGATGTTAATTACGATCTAACGATAGAAAATCACAAACTCAACCTTTCCTTTATAATAGATTATTTCAAAAGTGATAAACCAAAAGAAGAAAAAGAAAAAGCCCCATACGTAATTAAAGTAGATAGGTGTAAATTAAATAATGTTAATTTTTCTCTTAACCTAAACGATAGCCCAAGTCCAATACCTGAATTTGGCGTTGCAGTAAATCACATGCAATATAACCAAATCAACGGAGTGTTTGATGATATTGTTGTAATAAACGACTCAATAAACGTAAACATCAAACGTTTTTCCGCCAAAGAACGCTCAGGCGTTACACTAAAAAACCTAAAAGGAAAATTTACTGTTAGTCCAAAGGGAATTATTTGCAGAAGTATGCGAGTTGAAACCGAAGAATCCGATTTAAGACTTTATGCTAGCATAAAAACAGATAGTTGGAAAACATATTCTTACTTTATAGACTCAGCAGATTGCTTTCTTTTCCTACAAAGAGGCAGTAAAGTAGGAATGAAAGATGCAACCTATTGGGCTCCTATGTTAAAAGGATTTGATCAAAAGTGCGAAATTGGAGCTATAATCAAAGGAACAGTTGCCGATGCCAAGTGTTCTTTTCTTGAAATAAAGACTGGCGATACATATATAAAAGGAAAAGGAAGCGTCAAAGGCTTACCAAATATTGAAGAAACCGTTTTTGATGTAGAATTATCCGAATTAAAAAGTTCTTCACAAGACTTTAATCAAATACAATTTGGAGAAATGCTTTCAGATGTAAAACTCCCAGAATTATTGAATAGCTTAGGAGAAATATCTATGACTGCTGACTTCAAGGGACTTTTACATAATTTTGAAGCGAATGCAAAAATTTCCACAGCTATTGGAGTTGTTGATTTAACAGGTAAATCTACTCGTGAAAATCCACAAGACAACATAACCTATCAAGCAAAAATTAATTCAAATCAATTCAATATTGGAAAATTCTTAGGAGTTGAAATATTAGGAGACGGAGCACTAAACGTAGATGCAAAAGCGAAAGTTGGCGAATTAAAAAATATGGAGTGCAATCTTTTAGCCAATTTACAAAACTTTAACATTAACGGCAACAGATACAACTCCATTGAAATAGAAGGAGAAATGAGCGAAGGTATTGTTAATGCTCAATGCGACATTTTTGATCAAGCTGCAATAATCAATTTAAATTGCGAAATGGACCTTCTAAATAATTTTTCAACTATTTTAAGAGGAGATTTAAATGAAGTAAATCTTCAAAAAATGAATTTCTTTAATTTTCCAGATACAACAGCCGTAATTTCAACTGACATTGTTGCAAGAGCAAACGGCTTTAATTTAGATAGTTTACGAGCATTTATTGATTTCAGAAACGCAATTATTTCTACACAATCAAAAAATTACGATATAGATTACTTAAATATTAGAACAAGAAACGATAGTATAGCAAATATTCTTACACTTAATTCTAACATTTTTTCACTTGTTGCAGAAGGCAAGTACACTATTGAATCCTTAGTTGAATACATTAACGGATTTGTTGCAACTTACATTCCAGATTTTTCACTTCTTTCTCCAAAACCAACACAAACTCATTCCACTCAAACGAATATTATTCCTTTTAACACAAATAATAACATAAACTTAAAAGTGGAGTTAAAAAATCTGGATATGATAACAGATTTATTTGCTCTTAATATGAATGTTGCTCCACAAACTCTTTTAACTGCAAATATAAATCCTCAACAAGACTTAATTCTTGACTTAAAATCTGATTATTTTATTTATGACACCTATATTTTCCAAAACATTTCATTAAATTCTAACGCTAATAATGGATTATTTGACAATCATTTAAAGGTTAGCAATATCAAACTTGGAGATAGTTTAAATATAAGTGCTAATGATTTAAATATTTCGCACAATAACGGGGAAATATTACTGAATTTACAAGCAGGAATGAGCGAAAAAGATGAGCTTTCCGCTGTTTTGGATTTCAAAGGCTTCCTTACACCAAATGGTTTGCAAGGATATTTCAATAATTCTTATATAAACATAGCCAAGTCCACCGTAAAATTAAACGATAATCATACAATAAGTTATTTTGACAATGCTTTATCTTTACTAAATTTTAGTTTAAAACAAAACAAAGGCTCAATAACTCTCAATGGTAATATTTCAGATAAACCAAACAATAAATTAGACGTAATTTTTAAAGACTTAGATATTTCCACTTTTAATCCAATTCTTAATTCCTTTGGATTAAATCTTAAAGGTCAAATAAATCAAAAAGTAGTTTTAAGAAATATTTTAAGTAACTTTAATCTTACCTCAAATTTAGTAATAGATGATTTATTTGTCAATGGAATCAATCTTGGCAAAGCAAGTTTCAATATAAACAATGCTTTAACCAAAGAAGTATTTGCTACTAATATAAAAATGCAATATAAAAGCCAAGATAAGAAGGCTATAGTTCCCCTATCTATCAAAGGTTTCATTAACACAAAAAGCAAAGACAATAATTTAGATCTAAAACTTTCTATGGATAATCTTAATTTAAAAATAATAGAACCCTATCTTGCCTCCTTGTCTTCTGATATTGGCGGAACACTTTACACAAAAGATTTAAAAATCAAAGGACCTTTCACCCAACCAAACATCTCTGGTGTTTTAGAAACAAAGAATGCTCATTTAAAAATAGATATTTTAAACATTACATACGACTTTAACGACAAGATTTATTTGAATGATAATATTTTTTCTTTGAATAATTTTATTCTTTTAGACAAACAAAAAAATAAAATAATACTTAACGGAGATATTACGCACTATAATTTCACAGATTTTAAACTAAACATAAATGCAGTGGCTGACAAACTAAAAATATTAGATACTGATGAATACTCCGATCAAATGTATTACGGAACTGCCTTTGCTTCTGCTACAGCCGATGTTAGAGGAGACTTAAATCACTTAGACATTGACGTTGCTGCACGTACAGAAAGAGGAACTGTTTTGACCGTTCCTGTATCAAGCAAGACTTCCGCCACACAAAATTCCTTTATAAAATTTGTAACAATTCAAGACACAACTAATGTTTCCTTAGAAGAAAAAATCAAACAAGAAGAAACACAAGGTTTAACTTATGATATATCTGTAGATTTGAATGTTACACCTGATGCACAACTTATTCTACCAATGGATTTCAATCAATTAAAAGGAGATTTATCTGCAAAAGGAAACGGAGACTTAAAAATAATTTTAGATAGTCAAGGAGAATTATCTCTAATTGGAGGAATAGAAATTGATAACGGACAATTCAAAATGTCTGTTATGGATATGATGGCAAAAACCTTTGAAATAGAACAAGGAGGAACTCTCACCTGGACAGGAGAACCAGCAGGAGGAAATTTAGACGTACAAGCAGTTTATAAAACCAAAGCCTCACTTATGCCAATACTTGGATCGGAATATTCCAAAGCAGTTGATGTACACTCCATTATTAAACTTACAGGAAGTATGATGAACCCTCAACCAAAATTTGACATTCGTTTACCAAATACAGATGACAATACAGTTGAGCGACTCTTTATGAATATTGACCGAAACGATGAAAAAGCAATGTTAGAACAAACAGTTTCCCTTTTATTTCTTCATCAATTCTATTCAGCAGAAGGAAATTACGAAAACACTGTAATGGAAACAGGAATATCTTCGGCTTTTGAGGCAGCCTTTGGGCAAATCAGCGGAATGCTTACCGATGTTATTAAAGTAGTTGACGTAAATATGAACTACTCTCGCGGAACAGAAACAACATCTGACCAATTTGACCTAAACCTTTCAAGAGATTACGGACGCTTAGTAGTCAATGTAAATTCTAGTTTTGGAACAGGTGATAACGTTTCAACTGCTACACAAGAAACAAACGCTATAATAGGAGACGCATACGTGGAATACAAAATGACAGACGCCTTTCGAGTAAGAGTATTCAATCGTTCAAATGCCAACGACTTCACAAAATACAACATATCTCCTTTCACACAAGGCATAGGTCTTTTCTATCGTAAACAATTTGATAGTTTTAACGAAATATTCCATAGAAAAAAGAAAGAGAAATCTTAAAAAATCAAAAAAAACACTATATTTGCAAAAATTTATTGATTATATGAAGAAATTTTTCGTTTGTTTAGTTGCTTTATTTGCAGTTTTAACTGCAAAATCTCAGGACATTCCTAATATGGCTAAAGATTATGATTTAGCAGGTTACCCTTCTTCTATGAGATATATGAAGTTTGAGTCAGATTCTACTTTAAAATCTCAAAGGACAAGCTTTATTGATGATTATCAATTAACGTTTAATAATCTTAGACAAATAACTGAGAGAGTTAATTATATAAATGGCAACAAGGATAGATTCATCGAGTATAAGTATGACAACAATAAACAGTTGGTAAAGAAAACTTTAATGGAAGCAAACAATAAAATCGTTGCTGTAACTACATACGAATATAATTATCTTGGTCGTTTAGCGAAAGCTGTTGAGGTAGAATACCCTCAAAGTCGCGGAGGTGCTAACACGATTGAAAGAACAGAAGAATTTTTCTACAATAAGAAAGGATTTTTAAGCAAATACACTATTGTTTCTGATAACGAAAGAGAAAACAAAACAGTAGAATATTTCTATGGTCCGCAAGATAGTTTGATTCATACTATCACTACTTTTGATTTCACTAAGAATGTGGATAAGGTTACTTTAAAACGCGATTATAAACACGACGTAATTGAAAAGATTTCAGTAAGAAACGACAAGCAAACACGAAGAGAAACATTTGAAAGAAACGATAAGGGGTTGGTTGTAAAGAAAGAAGTATTTAATGCTAAGGATAAAAAACTCCTAACCTACACATATGAATATGATGTACACAATTATATGATTTCAGAAATAGCAGTAGATGGCAGAGGAGTGAAAACAATTGAGTATTATTATCAATACGAAAAGGATAAATACTTTAACTGGACCAAACGTATCACTTTTGATTCTTGGACAGAGAAATATACCGAAATACGCAAGATTGAGTATTTGGATAAAGAATATTGGTACGAAGATTTAAAGGATGCTGATACTAAGAGAGTAATTCGCGAGAATTAGTCAAAGCAGCCTCACTCGGATTTTCATCAGATAGCATTTTAGCTATTTCAATCACTCTCTCTTCTTTGGAAAGGAGAGTGATTTTTGATTCTGTTTGATTCTCAATATCACTTTTATAAACTTTGAATTGATTTTCTGCTTTTGCTGCAATTTGAGGTAGGTGTGTTATTGCAATGATTTGACGATTTTTTGCCATATTTTTCATTATCAAAGCAACCTTTGATGCAATTTCTCCTGAGATTCCGCTATCTATTTCATCAAAAATAAGAGTTGGCATATTGTCTTTTTCAAGATGAATCGCTTTTAGGGCAAGCATTAGTCTTGACAACTCTCCACCAGATGCGACTTTATTTAAACCTCTAAATTGATTGGTAAGAGTTTTGTTTGCATTGAAAAGAAATTCCACCTCTCCTGCCGATTGATTGAGTGTTTGAGGCTTTTCTATCTCTATTTTCAAAACTGCATTTTTCATTCCCATAGCCTCAAATAAAGGCAATAGAGATTCTTCCACTCGTTTAGCAGATTTTTTCCTTGCTTCAAAAATTTTATTGACTAAATTATTTAATTCTTTCTTTGATTTATTTTCCTCTTCCTTTAATTTAGAAATTTCAAACTCTAAGTCGGAATTTTGATTGATTTTATTGGCAAGTTCTTCTTTAATTTTCAATAATTCTTCAACCGTTTCCACATTGTGTTTCGATTGTAATTTAAAGATTAAATCTAATCGTTGAGTATTTTCTTCTAAAAGTTGAGCATCAAAAACAATGGAATCATTAAAGGATTGAAGTTCTGAAAAAATATCTTTTAACTCTATGAATGAGGATTCTATGCGTGAATAAAGTTCTCGTGTGTTTTTGTTTAAGTTTTCTATCTTTGAAATATTATTTTTAATCTCATATAGATTTGGTATTACGCTTGGATAATCCTCTGTTTCAAAAAGTGAAAGTGAATTTACGATTTGAGTTTTAATATTTTCACTATTTGACATCAAATCTACGCTTTCTTGCAATTCTTCTTGCTCTCCTTCTTTCAACTTAGCATTTTCTAACTCCTCATACAAAAAACTAATATAAGAACTCTCTTTTTCAAATTCGCAAAGTTGCTTTTGCAAATCTGCTGTTTGAGAAGAAAGTGAGTTAAATCTTTTGTATTTTGCAGCATAATCCTTTAAAATCTGCTTATCATCAAGATGCGAATCAAGAATTGAAAGTTGAAAACTTTTATCATTTAAATTGATTGTATTGTGTTGAGAATGTATATCTACCAAACAGTCTCCTATCTGCTTCATAACACTGAGACTGACAGGTGTATCATTGATAAAAGCACGTGATTTACCATTTGGCAAAATTTCTCTACGAAAAGTTGATTCTAAATCAAAGTCTAAGTCATTGTCTTCAAAAAAGGGTTGCAATTGATTGCTAATAGAAAAGACTGCTTCAATGAAACATTTTTTTTCTTTATCAAGCAAGACTTCGCTATCGGCTCTTTGACCAAGCACTAAGGCTAATGCTCCAAGTAAAATGGACTTTCCTGCCCCTGTTTCTCCACAAATAGAGGTGAATCCTTGTGAAAAATTTATGTTTGTAGAGCGAATCAATGCGTAATTCTCTATTTGCAAAGACAATAACATAGTTTTATTTTTTTTATTTTATTTCACACTTCAAGATTTCTTTACCTTCCAAAACTCCAACAAGCTTATCTCCAATTTTTACAGAGCCTACACCAGCAGGTGTACCAGTAAAAATTAAGTCTCCAACCTTTAAAGAAATGAACTGAGAGATATAAGAAATTATTTCATCAACAGAAAAAATCATTTGAGAGCTATTAGCAGATTGAACAAGTTCTCCATTTTTCAAAAGAGAGAAATCAAGATTTTGTACATCGTTTCCCAATTCTTTTAGAGAGAAAAAATCGCTAATTGGAGCAGAATAATCAAATGCTTTTGATAGTGTCCAAGGCAAAGCATTAGCTTTTTCTTTTGATTGTAAATCTCTACACGTCAAATCTAAACCCAAAGCAACTTCTTCATAATAATTCTTTGCACAAGATACAGGAATACTCTTACCAATCTTTGAAATCTTTACTACAATCTCACATTCATAATCAATTTGCTGAGAAAAATCAGGATAATAAAAAGCCTCTCCCCCCTTAACCAAAGCCGTATCCGGTTTAAGAAAAAGAACAGGTTCCTCAGGTTTTGAATTAGACAATTCTTTTATATGTTGCTCATAATTTCTTCCTACACAAATAATTTTCATTCTTAGTTATTTTTTAACAATTTGCGAGTTCTGATTTCTGTAATTAGTCTTTTTGTTGATAAAGGAAAGTCTGAGTTCATCATCCAAGCATAATATGCAGGTTCTATTTCAAAAACTTTCTCTACTTCACTGCCTTTATGCTTTCCAAAATTGAAACACTCCTTGTGTTCTTTATTATAATAAATGTGTCCAACTAAATCTGCCCAATTTCCTGTCTTTGTGAAAACCGAAAGTTTGTTCATATCATTTACAATAGGAATTGAAATTTTTCCGTCATTGTCTTCATACTCCACTCCTTCATATTTATCAAGTTGTGCTTTAAAAACTTCAAGCGTTGCTCTCGTATCTGCATTTGCAGTGTGAGCATCTGTCAATTCTTTATTGCAATAAAACTTGTAAGCACCTTTTAAATTTCTTGGTTCCATCTTATGAAAGATGTTTTGAACGTCTATGATTCGGCGATTATGCAAAGAAAAATCTACTCCTGCTCTTAAAAACTCTTCTACTAAGAGAGGGACATCAAATTTATTGGAATTGTATCCGCAAAGGTCTGAATTACCAATGAAATTCATCAATTCTGGTGCTAATTGAGCAAATGTCGGACAATTTTCAACATCTTTATCCGATATTCCATGAATTTCTGTTGTTTCTTCAGGAATATGTTGTCCTGGATTTATTTTATATAATTTTTCTATTTCGTTTCCATCAGGCATCACTTTAATTAAACAAAGTTCTATTATTTTATCTTTGCCTACAACTAAGCCTGTTGATTCTATATCAAAAACAATGAGAGGTTTTGAGAGTTTTAAATTCATTATATCTTACTTATTTGGAGATATTATATCGACTAATTCCAATTCAAAAACGAGTGGAGAAAATGGAGGTATCTCTCCCCTTTGTCTTGCACCGTATGCTAAGGCAGAAGGTATGACAATAACAGCCTTTTCACCTTTTTGCATTAGTTTTACACCAATTTCAAATCCTTTTATCATTTGTCCTTTTCCTATTGTAAAGCTTAAAGGTTCGTTTCTTGGAATTGAGGAATCGAACACTTTACCATCAAGAAATTTTCCTGTGTAATGTACTTTTACTTGGTCATTTGCCTTTGGTTTTTCTCCACTTCCAGAAGATAATTTTTTGTAATAAATATCATCAAAAGGAATATTTGAAATCTGATTATTAGATAAATATTCCATTACTCTATCTAATTCTACTAATTGCAGACTATCATTTATTCTCATTTGCTCTTTACGAATAGAATCTTGCTCTCTTTGAAAATCTTCAAGGCTTTGTGCTTTTGTTATTTGAACTGAATAATACGCATAGTCTCCTTCTTTAAAGAAAGGAGGAACTTGTTGTACTTTTTTAATAGAATCGTAAACAAAAGCAAAGGTAAATATTTCTCCTTCTTTCATTAAGAATAGTCCATCTATCAAATCTCCTTTGAATGCACGATTTTGCGACATTGCACCAAACATTGGAGCGGCTGGTTTATCAAAATTTGAAAATATAAGAGAGTCTCCAAAATGTACAGTATAGTGTCCGTGAACTATTGTACCTTCTGAGATTGGTTTTCCTTGCGGATTTGCAACATCTACTTTGTATATCACGCCTGATTTGTCGGTTTCGAATCCTTTTGGTGCTTGTGCGAATGCTAAACTTGTGAAAACAAGTGCTAAAATAATAATAGATAATTTTTTCATATTCTTTTCGGTTTTGTTTTTATTGTTTTTTTACTTCTACTAAATTCAAATCAAATATTAAAGGAGTGTATGGTGCTATTGCTCCGTAGCCCGCTTCTCCGTAAGCTATCTTTGAAGGAATTAAAATCCTCATTCGCTCTCCTTTTCGCATATATGAGAGTCCTTCTGTCCAACCTGCAATTAGTCCATCATCGCCTAAGATAAATTCAAAAGGCTTTCCATTTGTGTTTTTATCAAGAACGTTATTCAAAGTGTCACTTACAGAATAGTAAACAGCAATTGTGTCTCCATATTCGGCTTTTACGCCTTGTGTTTGAGTGTGTTTTAAAATGTATAAACCACTTTGTTTTTTTTCTGCACCAGGATAGTGCCTTGAAACAAAGAGTGCAAGTGTTGAATCTTCTATTCTTTGATTTTCAATCACTTGTTTATCATGATCTGTCAATTCTTTTTGCGAAATTATCTGATGAACCTTTATGTAAAAGCGTATTTTATCGTTTGGAAGTGGCACTATATTTTCTACAAACGGTACAATAGTATCCACAGGTGGTTCTATAATGATTGAATCTCCTATGTGAACATTTAAAAGCAGTTTATCAAAATCGCTAACCGTATCTGCATTGACTTTAAACAAACGATTAGGGCTTCCAAAGTTTGAATAAAGCACGCTATCGTTTTGACGAATTTCTATTTCTCCTAATATAATGTCGCCGACCTTCACTTTTGGAGAAGTTTTGTTTTCTATGCAGTGTTTAAACTTAAATCCCTTTTCGGTAGATGCAAAGTCGGTGTTTTTTTCTCGTTCTTTACATGAAAAAAGACCTAATGCAACAAGACTAAGTATTAGTATTGATTTTATTTTCATTGATTTATTGTTTCGTTATTCTATTTCTACTTCATAAATAAGCGTTGCAGCAGGTGGTATTCGGTCATTATCGCCACTCAATCCGTATGCTAAAGAAGAGGGAATAATGATTCGTGCTTTGCAATCGTGATAAAGATGTGTTAAAGCAATCTGTAAGCCCAACGGACAAGCAGATTCGCTACCTATTTTAATATTTAATTTTCCGTCTTTTTTGCTATCATAAACTTTTTCTCCATTTAGCAAAAAGCATTGATAGTTTAAAGAAATTATTTCAGCGTTTTGTATTTTTTTCCCTTTGCTTTGAGAAATTATTTCAAAGAAAACTCCGTCTATTTCTTTGACTTGCCAAGAGTTTCTCTTAACATAGGATTTTATTCTCTCTAATTCTTTCTTGATTACTATTTGATTATTTTTTTCTAACCTATCTTCTATTTTTTCTTCTTTGATTCTTAGAGAGTCTTCTTTACTTAAAACCTTTTGCGTAAGATCTTCTTCGCGATAAGAACGAGAACAAGAAACTGCAAATATTAAGATAATAATTGGAAAGAGTTTATTGATTATTTTCATGTAAGTTATTTTTTATTTGTTCTTCCAATTTATCTTCTACTTCTTTGAGCAAAAGAGGTGAATTACCTCCTGCGGCTAATATATGCCCACCTCCACTCCAATATTTATTGGCAAATTTATTAACATCTATGTTTGGATTTGTTGAGCGAAAGGATAGTCGAATCATATCTTGACGTTCTGATAATAAAGCTGCAAATTCTATTCCTTCTATCTTTAAGCAATAATTTACAACGCCTTCTAAGTCTCCTTTTTGAAAATTGAACTGTCTTAATTCTTGTTTTGAAACTGAAATATAGGCTGCTTTGTGTTGTGGAAATACTCTTAGTTTTTCGCTTAGTAAGTATCCTAAAAGTTTTAGACGATTTTCGGAAGATAAATCAAAGACTTGACGTTTTAATGGTGCGATTTCTAATCCAAATTCTACTAATTCTGCTACTACATCAAAGCAATCGCGTCTTGAACAAGAGTAAGAAAATGAGCCTGTATCAGTACAAATTCCTGTATATATAGCTTGTGCAATTTTTATATCTAATTTTGTAGCGTCAATCTGCTTTATAATTTTGTAAGTCAATTCGGCCGTTGCAGAAGCCTTAGAATCAGAGAAAGATATGTCGAATTGCTCTGGGTCGATGTGGTGATCTATTAAAACTTTTGGTGTTGAAAGAGAATTTAATGTTGATTCTAATTCTTCACAAGTGCGAGAGATTTTATTTAAATCCATATAAATAAGCAAGTCGGCCTGTTTTACGATTTGCTTTGCTACAAGTAAACCATTGCTTGATATGATATGATTTATACCTTCAAATAAAAATGAAAAATTATGTGGATATTCGTTTGGGTAAATAATCGTTAAATTTTTCTTTCCAAGGTTTTGTAAAAATCTATATAGTGCTACGGTTGAGCCCATCGCATCTCCATCGGGATTAAAGTGTGATAATAATACTATATTATCACTTTCTTCAATCATTTTGGAAAATCGCCTGATATCTTCTTTGTTTAAAGTCATTTTTCAAGTGGTTAAGAGAACATATTCTTCATTTTCTCAAAGAAACTCTTTTCTTTTGCATTTGGTTTTGGCTTAAAACTATCTAATTTTGATAGTTCGTCTAAGAGTTTCTTTTCTTCTTTTGTAAAACTCTTTGGCACCCAAACATCAACTCTTACAAGCAAATCGCCTCTTGAATATCCGTTTACATCAGGAAGTCCTTTACCTTTCAGACGGAATACTTTACCCGATGGCATTCCTTGTTCGATTTTGAATTTTACCTTTCCGTTCAAAGTAGGTACTTCTATTGTTGAACCTTGTACCGCTTCGGAGAAAGTAATGTAGGTTTGCATACAAAGATTGTTTCCATCACGCTCAAATATTTCGTGTTTAACTTCTTCTATCACTACAATCAAATCTCCATTGATTCCATTTCTTGCACCAGCGTTGCCTAAACCTCGCATAGCAAGTTGCATTCCGTCTTGAACTCCTGCTGGAATTTTTATTTCTACAATTTCTTCACTTTGAACGATTCCCTCACCTCTACAATCTGGACACTTATCTTTTATTATTGTTCCTTCACCGTTGCAATGTGGACAAGTAGTTTGAGTTTGCATATTTCCAAGAATTGTTCTTTGGACTTGAATAATCACACCCGAACCTCCACAGTGAGAACAAGTGATTTTTTCCGAACCAGCCTTTGCTCCACTTCCTTTACAAGAAGAACATTCTACGTATTTCTTTACTTTAATTTTCTTTTCTACGCCTTGCTCAATTTCTTCTAAGGTTAATTTGACTCTAATTCTTAAATTTCCACCTTTATTCACTCTTTTACCACGTCCATTGCTTCTTGAACCGAATCCTCCAAATCCACCGAATCCACCACCGAAGATATCGCCAAACATAGAGAAGATATCGTCCATATTCATTCCTGCTCCGCCACCAAATCCGCCTTGTCCATCTACTCCGGCGTGTCCAAATTGATCGTATCTTGCTCTTTTATCCTTATCTCTTAATACATCGTATGCTTCTGCGGCTTCTTTAAATTTTTCTTCAGCTTCTTTGTCTCCCGGATTCTTATCTGGGTGATATTTTATCGCAAGTTTTCTATATGCTTTTTTTAATTCGTCATCGGTTGCGTCTTTTGAAACGCCAAGGACTTCATAATAATCTCTTTTAGCCATTACTTTAATTTCTCTAATTTAAAATTACATCGCTACAACTACTTTGGCATATCTTATCACTTTATCGTGTAAATAATACCCCTTAGTTGTTTCGTCTAATACTATACCTTTTTGCTCCTCGTTTTCAGCAGGCATTTGTGCTATTGCTTCATGTAGATTTTCATCAAACTTGCCTCCTTTTGCATTCATGGGCTTTAAACCTTTTTGTGTAAGGATTGACATCAATTTATTATAAATCAATTCTATTCCTTCTTTGGCTTTTATAAATTTTTCATCTTCAAATTTTTCAAAATTAGCCAATGCTCTTTCGTAATCATCTACAACAGGCAATAGGTCTTTGATTGTATTTTCTGCAGCGTTTTGAATAAGTTCTATCTTTTCTTTTGAAGTTCTTTTTCTGAAATTTTCAAAATCCGAATACAACAAAAGGTATTTTTTATTTAATTCTTCCAACTTTTCTTCTAACTCTTCTTCTTTTGTTTTTGTAGTTTCTTCTGATGTTTCTTGTGTTTGCTCTGTTGAAACCTCTTCTTGTTCAACATTTGTTTGATTTTCTTCCATATCTTTTTTACGTTTTTTCTTGTTAAACATAATTTTCTTGTGGTATTAGTATGTAATTTTTGTTCCTTTCTTTACTTTTATGACATTTTGTCAATCTCTATGTATAAAAATATCTTGCTTTGACATAGGACGATAATCTTCTAACCAAACAAAACCTTTTAAAGTTTTTTCTTTTTCGTCTATTCGTTCGTTATCATCTAAATAAAATTTGGGCAAATCAACAGCCGTCATTTTTTTTAATTTTCCTCTTTCAAAATACAAGTTTAATTTGCTACTTTCTCCTATGTTTACGCCTGTAAGTCTCTTTGTTTTTTTCCCTTCTTCCCAAAAATAAAAAATGCTTTTTACTTGTTGTTCTATCTCCGCATATTTTATTCTATTTTTTGAGAAACTCGCTTTAAATTGTCTTCCACTTATTTGATTAAAATATTGTTTTGTAGTTGTATCTGAGTTTTGTGCTATAATAACATTAGGATACATATACATTTCTCTAACAGATTTTTCAATAACTTTAAGACTTATTGTATCTGCTGTAAATTGGTTGTTTTCATTCCAAAGAATTGGTTCTCCAAGAAAATAAACCAACGAATCTTTTACATCATAAAAAAGTGTATCTGCCACACCTTGCATATCTGTTCTATAAAATTTCACATGATTATAAGCATACATTTCTTCAGCATTAAGAGTTGTATCAAAATATATCCAAATGCTGTCGCAATGTAAGTGAAGTGTATCTTGTTCTTCAATCTGTTGAAGCAGGATTTCTTCGGTTAAAAATAAGTAAGGAGTAGTTTCTATTTCATCTTTTTCTAAATACTGCGAATATGCTATAACTTGATTTAGGCTGTCTTTAAGATAAATGTTGCGATATGCTTTTGATTTTTCTGTTTTGGTGTTATAAAATATACTATCGGCAATTAACTGTTTATTATCGTTTATAATCAAATTGTCTTTGTAAAGAATAGCATCGTCTGTCTTTGTATCATAAGAGCCTAACGAAGTATGAATTTTCACACTATCTTTTGTAGTTATATAAGTCTTTGAAAAAAAATACGCATTCTTTGATTTAGTGTCATAAAACAAAGAATCAGAAATCATATTGAGTGAATTATTTTCTAAAATCACTTGATCGGTAAATTCAAATACTTTTGTGTTCATCAAATACGTTCCAAATTGACTTTCAAGCGTATTTTCATCGTCCCAAATATCTGCATGAGTTGTATAACGCACCGTTTGAGCAACTCTATCCATTACCATATAATCTGTTTGCAGGTTTATCTTTCCATCGTATAAGTTCACCGTATCACCAAACACCTCTGCGACTTTAATATTTGCATCATAAAAAAATTCATCTCCATACAAATGGAGAGTATCTTGGTATATATGAATATTGTTATAGGCGTTTATTAAATTTTCTTGGGTATTAAAGACTGCCGAATCACAAGTCATTGTCATATTTTCGTGAACAAAAACGACATTTGACTTTAATATTAAGTGATTGGGGAAAGATGGTAATTTCTCTCCCCAATCTGAACTATAATATATTTGTTTCTGTGCTGAAACTGTATGAAATAAAGATGCAATCGAAAAAAATAAAACAACGATTACATACTTTATCAATCTAATCTTCATATTCATCAGTAGAACCCGCTAATCCCTGATATTTAAATGATTTATCGTAGGTCAGCTTTATGTATTTCTTATCTTTTTTGCCCTTTATTTTTTCAGATAACTCTATATAGAAATACGCATCAAGTTTTCTGTCTGTTACAGTCTTTCTATATTTTATATCATACTCTACTTTTTGGAATTTTTCTATTTTTGCATCTGGATAACGTTGGTTCAAATCTTGCGTAATCAGTCTTGGATAACGTTCTTTTTGCACTTCCTTAGTTGTTGTCATCAACATACCATCTGGTTTGTAACACAACTCTGTTGGTATTCCTCTATTTTCAAAAGAAGCTATAAAGTTTTCTCCGTCTTGTCTCCATTTCACATCTTCCATTCTTGCAAATTTCTTTTTGAAAGCATCTAACACTTCTTTTGGAGTAACGGAAGCATTTAGCGATTCTGGTACATCTATCTCTACGTCTTTAGATTTTTTCTTTCCTGCACTCTTTACATCATCTTCTATTCTAATTTCCAATCCACTTCCGTCCATTTCTGCTCTTTCTGCCATCTTTTTTTGTCTGTATTCAATGGCTTCTGGATTTAAACGAGAGATATAATCTTTTTTTACAAAATCAGGATCCGGTGCATTAGTCTTTGTTAATTTTCCTCTTGGATCAAAAATCATTTCATACTCTGTTTGACCAATACCTTTCATTGCAATTATCAAACGATAGTAATTATCTCCTGAAAAATCTTCAATATATTCTGATTTTTTTATGCGATATCCTGGATAATTATTTAGAAAATAATTTGCAACCAATGTAGGTAATTCTTGCTCTGCTACATTAAAGATAGTGAATTGCCAATTTCCTGTTGCGGTTAAAAACACTCGTCCTATTTGTTCATCTATACTTATTTCTGCAACATATTGTCCTGTTTCAAAATACCAGCCTTGAAGTTTGTAATCAGAATAGGTGTTTTCTAATCCTAATCTAACTTCTTGCGGAATATCAGAATTACGCAACTTTTGAGCGTTAAGTCCTAATGAAATAGTCAATAATAACGTTGCTAATATGATTCGTCTCATAAATTATTTATTTTATTTATTTAAATTTCTGTTCTAATAATAGTATCCTTACGATTTGGACTTGTAGATACTAAAACTATCGGCAATCCTGTTTTTTCTTCTAATTTAGATATATATTGACGCATATTTTCTGGTAAATCTTCATATTTATCTATACCTTCAATGTTTTTTTGCCAACCTTTACAAGAAGAATATACTGGCTCCATTGTTTGTTCCATATCAAAAGGCAACTCCATTGTACGTTCACCATCTATTATATATTCTTCGCAATATTTTATTGTTTCAAATTCGTTCATCACATCTATCTTCATTAACATAAGATGTGTAACGCCGTTTAGCATGCAAGCATATTTCAAAGCAGGAATATCAAACCAACCACAACGTCTTGGTCTTCCTGTTGTAGAGCCAAATTCTCTTCCTTTTTGTCTTAATTGTTCTCCGTCTTCATCAAACAATTCTGTTGGGAATGGTCCACTACCAACTCTAGTACAATAAGCTTTACAAATACCGAATACTTTTCCTATTCTCGATGGTGCAATTCCTAAACCAGAACAAACACCTGCGGTAATAGTATTAGAAGATGTCACAAAAGGATAAGATCCGAAATCAATATCTAACATAGATCCTTGTGCACCTTCTGCTAATATTTTTTTACCTTCGTCTAATGCTTGATTTATATAGTATTCACTGTTTATGATATTAAATCTTTTTAAATTTTCTAAAGACTTTAGCCATTTTTCTTCATACTCTGCCAAAGTTAAGCCTTCAATTTGAAAAGAGTTTTGGTCAAATCCTAATGACTTTATAGTTCTTAAATGACCTTGTTTTGCTTTTTCGTAATTAGAAGCAAAGTTTTTAGAAAGAATATCACCTACTCTCAATCCTGTACGTGCGACTTTATCAGTGTATGCAGGTCCTATACCTTTTAAAGTAGAGCCTATTTTTCTTTCTCCTTTTGATGCTTCATTCGCAGCGTCCAATAAACGATGGCTTGGTAATATTAAATGTGCTTTTTTAGATATATATAAGTTTTTTGTAGGATCAAAACCAATGTTTTCTAAGGTTGCTATTTCTTTTTCAAAAATCAATGGTTCTATAAGCACACCATTTCCAATTATATTTATCTTTTCTTTATGACAAATACCTGATGGAATTATATGTAATACGTGTTTTATTCCGTCAAACTCAAGTGTGTGTCCTGCATTAGGTCCTCCCTGAAATCTTGCTACTATATCATATTTTGGTGTTAAAACATCAACTACTTTTCCCTTTCCTTCATCTCCCCATTGTAAACCGAGAAGCACGTCTATCTTACTCATCTTTGATATATATTTTATTTTATTCTTATAAATCCTCTGCAAATATACGCAAAAAACTCGATTAAACTATAAATTGAGCGTTTTTTGTATGTATTCTTATTGTATGTGATATTCAACAAGTGCTTTAAGCGGTGCTTTCACAACATTGTTAATCTCCATATTATATTTTTTTGCAACTTCTTTTAGTTCCTCTGTTGCCAAACAAGCTATACTTCCAACGACATTTATAACGTATTTATTATATGAGGTATAATAAGTTATTTGTTCTTTAAAAAATGAATCAAACGCTTGCATTATCACACCCTTGCAGTAAGGCATTGATTTATTTTCTATTGCAAAGCGTGCAAATGAAGCAACGTAATAATTTGGAGCTTCTTCTTTGTATAATTTATTTAGAAAATCTGATTCTTCTCCCGGATATTGTTCTGCAAACTTTTGCATTAAATCCTCAGGCATACGTCCTCTTAAATAATCTCTAAGGACCAATCGTCCAATATTTGTTCCTGCTCCCTCATCACAAAGAACGTATCCAAGCGATGCTACATTTTCCACAATATTCTCTCCATCGTAAAGACAAGAATTAGAACCTGTTCCAAGAATTGCAGCAATTGCAGGCTCGTGTCCACATGTTGCTCTTGCCGCTCCAAGTAAATCTCCTTCAACACATATCTTTGCACTTTGAAAGTAAGGTCTAAACCACTCTATAACTTCACCTTGCTTAACTTTTGCAGAACAACCCGATGCGTATATAAAGATTTCATCAACTTCTTTTACACAAACATTTGGTAAAATCTTTTTTTCTATTTCTTGTTTCATTGTTTGAACAGAAACATTATAAGGATTCATTCCTCTTGTAGAAAAAGTTGTCTTTATATTTTTGCCATCTACCAAAGCCCAATCTGTCTTAGTAGAGCCTCCATCTGCTATTAAAATCATTTTTCTTTATTTTTCTTGCAAATATACACAAAAAAAGATACTTAACGCTTAGTTACATCTCTTTTTTTCTTTGAAAACAAAAAATATTTCTTTGTTTCAGAAAATTATTCCTTTGAATTAAAAAATTATTTCTTTGAATTATTTTTCTTTGTCAATCAAAAAATTTATTATAATTTTGTGGGAAATTTCTAACTTTTCATACTTATGCAAGAAAAAGACGGTAAATATATCTTTGGCGTTGTAAAGGTCGGAGATAAGGGACAAATCGTAATCCCAAAGGAAGCAAGAAAAGTGTATGACATTAAATCGGGTGATGCACTCTTGCTTGTAGGTGATAAAAACGGAATGGCGTTGATAAAAACCGAGATATTCCAAAGTGCAATTGATGATATAATGGGAGGAATCACAAAATGAGAAAGTATTGGTTAGACAATTTACGTTGGGTTATAGTGCTTTCGGTTTTGTTTTATCACGTTATATACTTCTATAATAATAAAGGAGTTTTCGGAGGCATTGGAGGTTTTGGCGGAAATCAATATCAAGACATTGTAATGTATGTTTTGTATCCGTGGTTTATGATGTTGATGTTTTTAATCGCAGGAATAAGTGCGAGATATAGTTTAGAGAAACTTTCTTCTAAACAATTCATGAAGTCAAGAACAAGAAAATTGTTAGTTCCTGCAACATTAGGATTGTTTATTCTTCATTGGATTACAGGATTTTTCAATACGCAAGGTGCTTCTTTAACGATGGGAAATCCTATGTTACCAGAAGAAATGCCTGTGTTTATAAAATATTTCATTTGGAGTGTGAGTGGAATCGGCCCCCTTTGGTTTATTCAAGATTTATGGTTGTTTTCTATTGTTATTGTTTTAATTCGCAAGATTGATAAAAAAGATATATTGTGGAAAGCGTGCGAAAAAATTCAAATTATTCCGATAATACTTTTGGGAGTTTTGCTTTACGTAGGTTCGTTTACGCTTATTTTATATCCAAGAGCAGAATCTTTTGACGGACTTTTGAATTTATATAAGCCATTGAACTATTTAATTCCTTTCTTGATGGGTTATTTTATTTTCTCTCACAATAAGGTGCAAGAGATTTTAGGAAAGTACTCTCCTATTCTTATTTCTATTGCTATTATTTGTGGAACTATTCTTACAATAACAACTTTTGGACAAGACAACACTTCTCCTCGATATCTTCAAAGCCCTCTTAATATTATTTATGCTTGGTTTATGATGTTGGGACTTTTGGGAATTTTTCAGCGTTTCTGCAATAAAACTAACGCTTTTGCAACTTATATGACTAAATCAATCTTTGGATTATACGTTGTTCACTATGTAGTAATCGCATCCTTTGGATATATGTTAAAAGTTCATACTTCGCTACCTGTATTTGCTATTTATGCGATATTAACTCTTGCAGTTTTTGTTTTATCTCCTTTGATTTACGAAGTTTTACGCCGTATTCCTTTTGTGAGATGGTGTATATTTGGAATAAAGAAATAAAAAATAAAGGGAAGTTAATTAAATAACTTCCCTTTTTAGTTTTATAAGACTAATAGATTAGCAAACTCCTAATTCTATCATTGAATCAGCTACTTTTATGAAGCCAGCGATGTTAGCTCCTTTAACATAGTTGATATATCCGTCTTTTTCTGTACCATATTTTACGCAGTTGTCGTGGATTGAATCCATCATAAAGTGTAATCTTTCATCAACTTCTGCTCCTGTCCAACCAATGTGTCCAGCGTTTTGGCTCATTTCTAAACCTGATACCCCAACTCCACCAGCGTTTGCTGCTTTACCAGGAGCGAAGATAACTTTTGCTTTTTGTAATTCGTGGATAGCATCAGCTGTACAACCCATATTAGAAACTTCACAAACCAAAGTAACTCCGTTAGCTATCAATTGTTTTGCGTCTTCTCCGTTTAATTCGTTTTGGATAGCACATGGCATTGCGATATCAACTTTTGCTTCCCAAGGTTTTTTACCCGCGATGAATGTAGCTGAAGGGAATTTATCTGCAAATGGTTTAACAACTCCATTATTAGAAGATCTAAGTTCTAACATGTAAGCTATTTTTTCATCATTCATTCCTTCTTCATCTAATATATATCCATCAGGACCTGAGATACAAACAACTTTTGCTCCAAGTTCAGTAGCTTTTTTAGCTGCTCCCCATGCAACGTTACCGAATCCTGAAATAGCAACTCTTTTACCTGCTAATTCTAATCCGTGTTTTTGTAACATGTTGTTTACAAAATAAACTCCACCAAATCCTGTTGCTTCTGGACGAAGGATTGATCCTCCCCAACCAGCTCCTTTTCCTGTTAACACTCCTGTGTTTTCACGAGCTAATTTTTTGTACATTCCATATAAGAATCCTATTTCTCTTCCACCTACTCCTATGTCTCCAGCAGGAACGTCAGTGTCTGGTCCTATGTATTTGTACAATTCTGTCATGAATGCTTGGCAGAATCTCATTATTTCGTTATCTGATTTTCCCATTGGATCGAAATCAGAACCTCCTTTACCACCACCCATAGGTAATGTAGTTAAAGAGTTTTTGAAAGTTTGTTCAAATCCTAAGAATTTCAAAGTATCTAATGTTACAGCAGGGTGGAAACGTAATCCTCCTTTGTAAGGTCCAATTGCGTTGTTGAATTGTACTCTGAATCCTCTGTTTACGTGGATTTCTCCTTTATCATCTACCCATTCTACTTTGAATTGGAAAATTCTATCAGGTTCTACCATTCTTTCGATAATCTTATAGTTATCGTATTTAGGGTGTTCAGCAACATATTCTTCGATTGTTTCCAATACTTCTGTTACTGCTTGCAAGAACAATGGTTGTCCAGGGTTCTTAGCTTCTACTTCTGCTAAAAGTTTTTTTACGTCCATGTCTTTTCTATTTTAATTAAAACGTTATTTTAAACACTAAATTTGTTTTGTGTTGCAAAGTTAGATATTATTCTTTGAATAAAACAAATATTACACTAAAATATTTTTCTAAATCTTTGTTTTATTTTATTATTTCTTTGTTTTCAAACATAATATATGCACACTTACCCCTATAGCTATTAGAATTAAAAAAAATTTCAGCCAAATTATTTTCACAACCCAAACAGACAGAAAAATAGTTAGCCAAAGAGTCGTTATGCTTACTACTTTTAATTTTTTGCTTATTGCTTTGTAAATCATAAAATCTTTAATATAATTTCCTAATCGTTTGTGATTCAAGAGCCAATCATACAAAGATTTTGAACTTTTAAGAAAACACGCCGCACTCAAAAGCAAAAAAGGAGTTGTTGGCAAGACTGGTAAAAATATTCCCAATATTCCCAAAAACAAACTCAACAATCCCGATATTAAAAGTATGTATTTCTTCATAAAACGAGTGCAAAATTAGTTTTTTTTTTATTTTTGCAAAAAAGAAATCTATGGTTTTGAGTTTAGAACAAATAATTCAAATATGTAATGCAAAAAGTGTGATTGGCGAAAACCTCGTTAATACCATCAATTTAAAAGAAACACAAATCCATCATTTGCTTTACGATTCAAGACGTCTAAATTTCACAGACAATACAATCTTTTTCGCTTTTAAAACCGCAGATAATGACGGACATAAATACATAAAAGAACTATATAACAAAGGAATAAGATTTTTTATTTGCCAACAAATACCCGATTCAAACAAATTTCCAAACGCAGTCTTTCTTTTAGTAAACAACACCTTAGACGCCCTACAACAAATTGCCAAATACAAACGAGAAAACTTCAAAAAAGAAGTTGTAGCCATTACAGGCTCAAACGGAAAGACCATAATAAAAGAATGGGTTATTCAATTAGCACAAGAAGACAAAAAAATATGCTACTCACCTCGCAGTTACAATTCACAAATCGGCGTTTCACTTTCCTTATGGCAACTAAATTCAAGTTACGACTTAGGATTATTTGAAGCAGGCATTTCAAAACCAAACGAAATGAATCGTTTACAAGAAATAATCCAACCGACAATTGGAATATTTACCAATATCGGTTCGGCACATCAAATAAACTTTTCTTCATTAGAGGAAAAAATAGAAGAAAAACTAAAACTTTTCACATCTTGTCATACACTAATTTGCCCCAAAGATGATATTTTCCTATACAATATAGTAAAACAATGGTGCAAAAATCACAAAATAGAACTCAAAACCTTTAAAACCTCCGAACTAAGCAAAGAATTAAACATAAAATTCAAAGACAAAGCAAGCATAGAGAACGCTTGCTTAGCCTACATCACAGCACTACACTTAGGCATTGAAGAAAAAACACTAAAACAACAAATAAATAACCTTTCAAACATAGAAATGCGACTACAACTCAAAGAAGGCTTAGGCGAAGGCATTATAATAAACGACAGTTACTGCTTTGATTTAACCTCATTAGAAGCCGCATTAGATTATTTGAATCAACATCACAAATCATTGAGCAAAATAGCCATACTATCCTCAATGACAGAAAACCAAAACAAAGAAAACACATTTCAAGAAATAAACTCCCTACTATCAAACAAAGGAATAGACGAATTTTACGCCATAGGAGAAGACTACATCAAACACAAAAACATTTTTACCATAAAAACACACTTCTACAACACCATAGAAGAATTTACAGACAAATTTTCCATAGAACAATTCTACTCAAAAGCCATACTAATCAAAGGAGCAAGAAGTTTTAATATGGAAAGAATTTCCAATCTCTTAGAAGCACAATCACATCAAACCATATTAGAAATCAATCTCTCTGCTTTAAACGACAATGTCAAATACTACAAATCACAACTCAAACAAAACACAAAAATAATGGCTATGGTAAAAGCCGCAAGTTACGGATGCGGAGCGTATGAAATTGCAAAAGACTTAGAACACTTTGCCTTAGCAGACTATTTCACCGTTGCCTTTGCAGATGAAGGCATTTTGCTAAGAAAAAACGGCATAAAAACTCCAATAGTCGTTGTCACACCAGAGAAAGAAGCCTTAGAAAAAATGATAAAACACGACATAGAAGTCGTAGTTCACAACTTCGCAACACTTGATATGGTAAAAAACACACCATTACGCATACATATAAAAATAGATAGCGGAATGCACCGATTAGGCTTTGAGAAAAAAGACATAAAACCACTAATTACATTCTTAAAACAACACAACAACCTAAAAATAGCCTCAATTTTCTCTCATCTTGCCTGTGCTGACGATGAAACCCTTGATGATTTCACACAAAAACAAATAGAAACCTTTGAGCAAATAAGCGAAGAAATCACACAAGCCTTCGATTACAAAATTTTAAAACACATTTGCAACTCTGCTGCAAGCATTCGTTTTCCACAAGCACACTATGACATGATACGTTTAGGCATAGGAATGTACGGAATAGGCGTAAACCCACAAACACAAAAACACTTACGCTACGTACACAAACTAAAAAGTTACCTAAGCGAAATAAGAACAATAGAAAAAGGCGAAGCAGTAAGTTATATGAGAACTTTCATTGCCAAAGACACAACAAAAATTGGCGTAATCCCCATAGGCTATGCCGATGGCTTAAACAGACATCTTTCAAACAAAGACTTTTGCGTATATATCAACGGAAAATATGCCCCAATCATAGGAAACATTTGTATGGATATGTGTATGATAAACCTAAACGACATAGAAGCAAAAGTAGGTGATAGAGTTGTTATCTTTGGAGAAGAAAATCCAGTAGAAAAAATGGCGAAAACCTTAGACACAATACCATACGAAATATTTACATCGGTCTCTCAACGCATAAAAAGAGTGTATTATCACGAGTAAAAAACACTTCATTTTTACTTTTTCCAAAATGATGGCATAAACAACACAATCACAGTTGCTATTTCTAAACGTCCAAGATACATTGCTAAGGAAAGGACTAATTTTGCAGCATCTGGAAAATGAGAAAAGCAACCAAATCCACCGCTTTCTCTAAGTCCCGGTCCCATATTAAACACACAACTTATTCCCGCACCTATTGCCTCTTCTATTCCAATACCCATACACACCAAAGAAAAAGAAACCAATATCAAAAGTAAGATAAACATCAAAAATATTGCCATTACATTGTTGATTACGCTATCTTGCACAATTCTTCCGTCCATTTTTATTGGTATAAAAGCCTGTGAGTGCACTCCCCTTTTAGTTATGCTTTTTGCATTTTTGAATAGCAGAATTACACGAACCAATTTCAAACCTCCTGTCGTACTTCCGCTCATTGCTCCTGAGAACATAAGAACTAAAATAACCCAAATCGCAGGCATAGCCCAACTTGTATAATCTGCCGAAACGAATCCTGTACTTGTAATAAAACTTACGGTTTGGAAAAGAGCATTTCTTAGCGTTAGTTCAAAGTCTGCCGAAGAGTTATAAGTAAAAAGAAAAATTAAAACGCACGAAAACAAAATTCCAAACATATATGCTTTAAATTCATCATTGTTTTTCAAAGCCGAAAACTGACCTTTTAAAAGTCGATAAATCAATAAGAAATTTATTCCCGCAGGCACCATGAACAAAATCATCATATATTGAATCAAAGGAGAGAATCCTGCTGCCGAAGTATTCTTTGTAGAAAATCCTCCTGATGCTAATGTAGAGAAAGCATGGCAAACAGCGTCAAAAAAGCCCATTCCGCAAATCCAATATACAAGACAACAAACCAAAGTAAGCACAGCATAAATTCCGCAAATAATTTTTCCTGTTGTTGCTATGTGTGGAGAGATTTTTGTTTTGCTTGGACCTGCACTTTCAGCAGAAAACAACGCCATTCCACCTCCTCCAATAAACGGCACAAAGGAAACTACAATTACAACAATCCCTACACCCCCTATCCAATGAGTTAAACTTCTCCAAAATAAGATTCCTTTCGGCAAACTCTCAACATCGCTAAGTATTGTCGCACCTGTGGTTGTCAAACCCGAAGTTGTTTCAAACACAGCGTCTGCAATATTAGGTATATATCCGCCAATCAGATAAGGCAATGAACCAAAAAATCCAATCAAAAGCCAAATCAAAGCAACAATAGAAATTCCCAATCTCTTATCTATGCTTAATTGTTTTTCAACCCTTTTGATTCTGCAAAGCAAACCTGCACTTAGAGTTATCAAAGCCGAAATCAGCAAAGCAAAGAAGTCTCCTTGTTTGTAATATAAAGCAGGTATTAGACTCAACGACATAAATCCTGCTTCCAAAATAAGAAGCAGTCCTATAACTCTAACACCTGTTATTATTTGTTCTTTACTTCTAAATCCCATACTTTAATTTAATTTCTACTCCAAACAGATTTTGAAAACAAAGCAAAGAAAGCATATATTTCCAAACGTCCTATGAGCATCAAAACAATTAAAACATATTTTGAAACCAAGTTTAAGTCAGCATATTCAAAGCCTTGTGCAATTGAACCCATAATCGGCCCCATATTACTAATAGCAGCGGCAGACAAAGACAAGGAAGCAATAAATCCATTACCAAAAATCGAAAATAAAAAAGCACCTGCAATAAATAAAAGCAAGAACAAGAAAAAGAATCCAAAGATTAGTCTAACGGATTCGTCTCTTAGTGCTTTTCCGTTGTAGCGAACAGGAATTATTGCACGAGGATGAAAAATTCTTTTCAAACTTACAGGAATGTAACGCAACAAAACTATTACTCTAACAATCTTTAAACCCGTTGAAGAAGAGGCTGAGCAACCGCCAATAAACATTAGAAAAATAAAAATAATGGTTGGCAACATTCCAAGACCGTTTACTTGCAAGTCAAAACCTGTTGAAGAAACTATTGAAACAACATAAAAAAGCGAAACTTTAATTGCAGAAAATAAATCAAAGTTTTGGAAAAATAAATGATAGAAAAAAAATATTAAAGCAAAGAAAAAAATTATTAAAACATAGAATCGTAACTGCTCATCTTTAAAAAACTTTTTCCACTTAGCCTTAAAGATAAATAAGAACAAGAAATAACTTATTCCCGACAAAAACATAAAAAGTATTATAATAAATTGCGAATAAGAATCGTATGTTCCTATATTTCCATTAGAAACCGAAAAACCTCCCGTAGAGATTGTGGAAAGTGAATGACAGAGAGCTTCAAACCAAGTCATATCTCCCCTTAACAAAAGCAAGAAACAAAACAAGGTAAGAGTAAAATAGATAGTAAAAATCTTATAAACCGTATTTAAAATATGAGGAGAGTCTTTTTCTTTTTCAATTGAGTTAAACTCCGCATTGAATAAATTATTCGCACCATTACGTAGAGTTTTCAAAAACATTATAATAAAAACCGCAAAGCCTAATCCACCTAACCACTGTGTTAGACTTCTGTAAAGCAATAAGCCCTTTGGCATCACGGATAAGTCTTTTATTATACTCGCACCCGTAGTTGTAAAACCAGAATAAGACTCAAATAAAGAATCTGTAAAAGAAAATCCAGAAATCAAGTAAGGCAAGGCACCAAACATAGGCATTACAACCCACAAAAGACCAATTAAAAGTCGTCCATCTTTCTTTGAAATCAGCGAAGTATAGTTTCTGTTTCTATATGCTAAGAAAGAGCCAATAAAAAAAGTAAAAACAAAAGAAAGAATAAATGGCAGATTATCGTCTTCAAAGAAATAAGAACACAATCCCGAGAAAAAAAACACTACGGAAAAGAATAACATATTCATTCCGAAAATATAGAAAAATATCTTCTTGTTTAAATTTCTCGTTACAAACATTTAGTGTTTTTCTTAGTTGAAAAGTTTCATTAGTTTATTGGCTGACTCCGGTATTGTAAAGGCAACGACCTTATCTCCTGGCAAAATCTGTACATTTCCTCTTGCAATATGAGCCTCATTGTTTCTTATCACACCTCCAATGTTTACTCCCTTAGGTAAATCCAAATACATAATCGGTTTTTTCGTTATAGGAGCACCCTCTTTCACCAAAACCTCTACCACTTCCGCATCAATACCCGATAGCCACTTGCTTGAAGTTACATTAGCATTAAGAGTAAATCTCGCAATGTAAGAAGCAGTAATCAATTTCTTATTTATAATTGTATCAATACCTATTTCTTGACTCACATCTATGTAACTAACATTCTCAACCAAAGCAATAGTCTTTTTCACTCCTTGTTTGTGAGCATGAAGGCAAGAAAGAATATTTGTTTCCGAAGAATCGGTTAGCGAGATAAAAGCATCTGTTTCATCTAAACCCTCATCCATAAGAAGCGAAATATCGTTTCCGTTTCCATTTATAATCATTGTACGATTCAAATCATCAACCAATTGAAAGCAACGTTCTTTATTCATTTCAATTAGTTTCAAATCAATATCTCTTTGAAGGTTTATTGCAACTCTTTTGCCGATTCGTCCTCCGCCAAGTATCATTGCGTTTTTGATTTGATAGTCTCGCTTGCCTCCAAGTTCTTTTATTTTTTCTATACTCTCAGGCTTAGCAATCCAATACACCAAATCATCTTTCAAATACATATCAGGACCAGCAGGAATTATGGTTTTACCTTTGCGAATTATACAAATCGCTCTCGCTTCCAAGTTTGGATAAAGCTGACCCATTTCTGCCATAGTTTTATTCAAAAGAAGAGAGTTTTTATCCAAACGCATCATATAAACAAGTAAGAGTCCGTTACTAAAATCGAATATTTCAGTTGCTGTATTCATTGTTAAAAGATTAGTAATCTCCTTTGCAGCTATTCTTTCGGGACAAACCATTTCATCAACTCCTAATCCTTTGAACATACTCTTGTTTTCCTCATTCAAATACTCCAAAGTACTAACACGAGCAATACAACGCTTTGCACCAAGTCGCTTTCCAAGAATGCAAGTCATTAGATTGATACTCTCTTCGTGCAAAACCGAAATCAAAAGGTCGCAAGAAGCGACACCAGCCTCTTTAAGAGTTTCAATAGATGTAGAATTACCGGCAATTGTCAATAAGTCCGAATCGGCTTGTAGCATATTGAGTAATTCCGAGTGTGGATCAACCACAGTAATGTTGTGTTTAATCTTAGAAAGTGAACGAGCAAGGTGAAAACCTACTTCTCCATCGCCTGCAATTATTATATCCATTTTCTTTTTCTATAAAATTATAAATTACATTTCACCACCGCCACCACCTTCTGCAGGAGTTTGACGATTTTCCAATTCTAATTTACCAAATTTCAAACTAATATTAAAGGCAATGAAACGACTATCTCTTACGCTTGTTGAAGAAGAATGAAGATATGGTGCAAAATTACTGTTTTCTGACTTATTCCAATTAAATGGGTCTTCCACTCTTAAAGATAAAGTAAGTCTTTTATCAAAGAAATTGGCAGTTGCACCAAGGTTTAAGTTATAATAGTAATCCGATTGTGAGAAAATGCTTTTTGTAGGCGTAGAAGCATGAGCTCCAATAAAGACTTGGAATTGTTCTGAAAATCTTGACCAAAGTCTTACATTACCTCTCAAACTTGTGTTTTCTTGTTCGTAATGATTTCCATCAATATAATCCATTGCATACATATCATGAGAAAGGGTAGTATAGATATTAAGATTTGTAAATGCACCTAAACGCAAATTTCCCATTAACATAAGGCTTTGAGAGCTGGAAGAGCCAAGGTTATACGGCATTGAGAAACTTATATATCTACCTAAATACTCATCATTAACCATATCTGTTACCGAATTAATAGAATTGTTGCTCCAAGAGGAACTAAAACTTGCAGAAACATAACCTGCTTGTTTAAAGAACTTACTCCAACGCAATCCCATTCTGTGAGTAAAAGCATTTCCAAGTTCTCTGTTTCCTACACTATAACTTTCCTCCTCGTAGTTGCGGAAAGTACTCAAATTATTAGTAGAAGGTGTTGAAGAAGAAAAGCTATAAGAGGCTGAAATATCGTGCATAGATTTTGTTCTATAAGAAAGTCTAATGTTTGGTCGAAGAGTGAAAAACATCATTGTAGTATCATCTGCAAAATAAGTATTCTCAGCAATGAAATCTCTATATTCCAAATCTGTATTCAAGCCAAGAGTAAATGTAAAGTCGCCTAATTTTTGTCTCCAATCTAAAAAGGCTGACATTTCATAGTTATTGCTGTGTTTGTTATGAGAACGTAACGAATCCATCAAAGAATAAATCTCGCTTACGCTATCAAAAGCCATAACGTCTTTGATATTGTAATCATTATCCACACTAAAGCCCATTCCACAGCCCAATTCTCCACCGTTTTCAAAAGGACGAGAATATCTACCATCTAAAGAAAAACTATATGCTCCAGAAGAAGAGGCATACTCTTTGTTTAGGTTTTCAAAAAGCGAATTTTGTTCTGAATAAACTCTAATAGCTCTTTCTAAGCTTTTACCAGGGTCAAAATTTCCATCTAAAGACAAATTCATTCTATGCCCTTTATTGTCAAACCTCTTATCATAATTAGCACTCACATAGCCCCAAGTACCATAGGTTTTATCTTGACTCTCTCCTCTATAAGAAGTATGGATTATTTCCCCATTTTGATAATCGGAACGCTCTCTTTGTGAAATCGCATTTGAATTAAAATAATTAGGACCTAAGCCCGACCAAAAACCAAACGAACTTGTAGAATCTATTTCGTAATCTACATTAAACGAAAGCCAACCTCCGTATTTTTTTAAATCGTTTTCGTTGTGATTTATCTCGTGATAAAGAGTATCAACCCCTGGTTCGCCTTCGGGATTAAAAGAAGTAACATAACTATCGCTTACAGAATGATAATTATTTACTATGTTAAAACTCGAATAAAATCCGATATTAAGTTTCTCATTCGCCCAAACGTATGAAAGAAATGGTCTTATATCTCCTTTTGTATTTACTTCCGAACCAAAACTTATGAAATGGTTTTTCTTAATCTTTGTATTCGTAATAATATTGATTACTCCGCAACCAGAAGCATTTGCATATTTTGCAGGAGGGTCAGTCATTACCTCGATTTTTTGAAGAGCATTTGCAGGCAAGTTTTCCAAAAAAGTTTTCAATCCATCTTCCTTTATCTTTGAAGGCTTGTCATTAAGCCATATCTCTACGCAATTAACACCTTGAAGCGTAACATTTCCTTCTGCATCTACTTGTACGCCCGGTGCATTTTGAAGAGCATCGGTTGTTGTACCGGTTTGAATCGAAGGGTCGTCCTCTACGCTATACACAGTCTTGTCTCCGTCCATAGAATACAAAGGACGCTGTGCCACAATCTCAACTCCATCAAGGATTTCAACCGATTTTTCAAGCAAAACAGTGCCTAAATCCAATTTATCTTTATATGTGATTAGTTTTTCAAAGGGTTTATAGCCTATGTAAGAGATTCTCAAAATATAATCTCCGTCTTTTACCCCTCGAATAACGAATGCACCTTTTTCATTAGAGATTGCACCCTTTACAAAAGTACTATCCGATGTTTTTAACAAGCCTACATTGGCAAAAAGAATATTTTCTTTTGTTTCCTTATCCTTTAATTCTCCCCTTATTTGAGCCTGCATTGTCAAAGCAATGAAAGAGAAAAATAAAGCAAAGAATAAATTTTTTAAAACAGCGTTTCGCATAAATATTTCTTTGTTTTAATTTAATAACTCTTAGAGAATACAAATTTAAAGACTTTTTCCGTATTTTTGCATAAAACTTTAACTTTTTTTGATATGAAGAAGATATTTCTATTATTAGCATTATGTTTAGGATTCTTTACCTCCTGTGGATTTGAGGAAAGAATAAAGGCACAAACCGAACAAACAGAGATTGAAAACTTAGAAATTCCACAATCAAAACAAACAAATAATGAGATAATTCTACATCATAAAGGATATAGCGTTGGTTACAACACCGACAACCTTTTACCTAATTGGGTTGCATGGGAACTTTACAAAGAAAAACTAACAGAAGACGCAAGCCGATACAAGAAATTCCTTCCCGATCCTGACCTTCCAAAAGAATATGCAATAACAACACACGAATATACGCACAGTGGTTGGAATAGAGGGCACATGTGTCCTGCGGCAGACAACAAATGGGACGCCGATGCAATGAAAGAAAGTTTTTATACATCGAATATCTGTCCGCAAAACGAGAATCTTAACAAAGGAGATTGGAATGACTTAGAAGAAGCGTGCAGAGAATGGGCTATGACAGAGAGTGTATATATTGTTTGTGGACCTGTGCTTTACAAAGAGCCCGTTTACGGATTCATTGGCAAGGAATTTGAAATCCGTGTGCCAGAAGCGTTTTATAAAGTAGTGCTTAAAGGAGTTGAAAATGGCAATCCACAAGCAATAGGCTTTATCTTCAAAAACCAAAGCGGTAATAATAAACTCTATAAGTACGTAAACACAATAGATGAGGTAGAACGCATAACAGGAATTGACTTTTTCCCTGCCTTAGACGATGAAATAGAAACACAAGTCGAAGCAAAATACGACTTAGAACAATGGGAGTTGAATAGATAACGGAGAAAAAAAGAACAAAAACGCTTGTAAGTCAAAATAAAACTAAGACTTACGAGCGTTTTTCTTTGAGTTATAAAATTAAAATCCTATTCCTCTCCCCATATCTTAATGGTTTTATCAAATCCACCGCTGATAATTTTTGTGCCATCGAGACTAAATGCTACGGAATAGACATAACCAGTATGTCCATTTAAGGTTTGAAGACACGCTCCTGTGTTTGCGTCCCATACCTTAATAGTTTTATCCACTGAACCGCTGATTATTTTTGTG
>DEPQ01000020.1 GCA_002358855.1 Bacteroidales bacterium UBA3388 | reverse complement strand
ATGAAGCAGGTACAGCATACGGAACAGTAGAAACCTTCACACTATTAGGCTTAACTGACGCATTAGCAAATCAAATAGCAGTAAGTTTGTATCCAAACCCAGCAAGCGACAACGCAACATTAGAAATCAACGGATTGAACCAAGAAGCTAAGATAGTAGTTAGCGACTTACAAGGAAGAATTCTAAGTCAAGACAACATCAAAGCAGGCACAACCCGTTACACAATCAATGTTAGCGATATGTCAAGCGGAGTTTACTACATAAGAATAGTAACTGACAAAGCCGTAAGCACACAAAAATTGATAGTTGAATAAATAACAACAAATCAATAACTCAAAAGAGCGACTCAAACAAAGAGTCGCTCTTTTTTTTCTTTGAATTAGAAAATTATTTCTTTGCTTTATTTTTCTCATTCAAAGAAAAATTCTTCGGAAAAGTTCACTAAGAATATTTGTTCTCGTGCTCGGGTTACAGCGGTGTAGAGCCAACGAAAGTAATCGTGGGTTTCTGCTTCTGAGGCTTGGACTTCGTTTAGTATAAAGATTGTATGCCAATCTCCATATCTTTTTCGTTTTATCTTTTTTTCTTGCCTGAATTATGGGAAGTATTATAAACAAGAAACCGCACAAAGATAGGTGTTGATTTATCCTATTTATATATTTTTTATAATTTATTTTGTTAATTATTTTTTTTATATACCTTTGCAGAGTAAAATATATTTTACAAAGGTTAGTATGCTTTGAATTTTGTTATTTAAACTTATTTAATAATGAAAAATATATTTAATATAATATTTGTTGTAGCGATTGTAATTTTTTGTGCTGCTTGTAGTAATGATGTAGTAAAAAAGCATGATGAATTTTTGAAAGAAAAGCAAGCTTTACCGTGGTTGCCAGCACTTAGTGATATTTGTAATATTAAAGGAAAAGAAGTCGTTTTGTTTGTAGCTAATGATGGTTATTCAATATGTTTTTTTGACATTGAAAAAAAAAGGATAGATACACTAATCTCAAAGACGTTATCTCGCGTTAGAGAATTTTGTTTCAATTCAAATAATGAAACAATTTGGATGCAATTAAATGATAAAAATTTAAACCTTTGGAATTCAAAAATGCGTACGGGGGTTGTTTGTCCTTTTGTAAAGCATTATGATGAACAAATTGTGTGGTTGTGTGGTGGTAATCATCCATTTTTTTCTTGTGGTGATATTGTTTATACAGGTTTTATTCCAATAAAATCATTAACAGGTGAGTTTAAGGATTATGCAAAATTTCGTGCAAAATCAAATCTTATTGCTGCATGGGATGTAAGTAATACGGATAGTGTAAAGTGTGTAAGTTTGTTTGGTGAACGACCTTCTGATCAGCCAAAAGAAATGTTTATAGATGATAGTTATACTGTTGCATTTAATGTTGAGGATTCAATAATTATAGCAGGAACGGAATTGTCTCAAAATGTAATAGTAATGACAATGACAGGTGAAAAAATAAAAGAAAAGAAGCTTACATCAAAGTTTTATGTTCAGCCAGAAAAAAGAGATTTTTCTCAAGAAAATTCTACAACAGAGAAAATAAAATATTGGGAAAACAACATGCTTTTTAGAGGTTTATACTATGATAAACATAGAAAGTTATATTATAGAGTTTTGGATATGGGAAAACGTAGTGATGATGAAACTTTTATGAAGCAGAAATCTGATTGGGCTTTAATTGTTGCAGATTCGGAACTTGATAAAAAGTATGAAGTTATATTTGATGGAGATAATTATAGACCTGTAATATTTATAGGAAAGAAAGGAGTGTATGTACGTACAACTAAAAATAAAACAATGGATTTGTTTGTGTTTGATTAGTTTCATGATATTTTTGAATGCATGTTCAAAAAATAAACTCAGTGATAAGGAGGTTTTTCTTTTGTATATGGAAGAACTTGATTTCAAACTTCCAAAAGGTGAGCATAGTGTTATTATATTACCTACTTTATCTTGTGTTGGATGTCGTGAAGTGGCAGTTAATTATGGTAGTAAAAAAGATAACGTTACTGTGATAGTATCTGGTAATATTGCTTCTGAATTTAAAAATAGAGATGTAATAGTTGATACTAATTCTATATGCGATGATCTTAATTGGGACCATTATAATGTTATAGAAGTAACTGTTAGCGACGGTGAAATAGAAACCATAAAAAGTTATGATGCAGAAAGTATTGAACGCTATAACTCAAAAGAGTGACTCAAACAAAGAGTCGCTCTTTTTTTTCTTTGAATTAGAAAATTATTTCTTTGTTTTATTTTACAAAATTGTTGAGAGAATTTTGTGTGATTTAATCGGTTGATTATTTGTTATGTGAATAGAATAAAATATTATTAAGGCATCTAATAATATATTACGTTCTGCTTTGTTTTTACAAGTCTTTTGATAGTTTTTTTCTTTGCAATTCGAGAGTAAATAATGAAGTCGCAAAGATAAGTCTGTGTTAAAATTCTCTGCTTCGGCATTTGAGGAAAATAATCCTAAGACAGGATTGAATAAAGTAGAGTTTTCAGAGTAGTTATTCATAGGAGCAGAGCCTAAAATTTCTGCAAACTCTATCATGAAATAAAGATGAAATTCTGCTAAATCTTCATCTTGTGAGTTTTTTAAAAGAAAGGTTTTATTAAATAAGTAATCAAATAATTCTTTGTTTGGATTTGCTTCTTTGAGTGAAAGATGTACTACTTCGGCAACAAAGAATGTTAAAGCATTTTTTATTATGCTGAAATTTAAAGATTGATTTTCTAAAATAAGTGAGGAGTTTTTTATTGTTTCTAACTTGGATTTTGGACTATTGTAGGCTTCAAATTCAATTATATTTAAGGGTTGAAAGTGTGAGGTAGGGGTTGGAGAGTTTTTCTTTTTGGCTGAGCGAATAATATACGACTTTAAGCCAAATTCTTCTGTGTAAAGTTTACATATAAGGCTCGATTCGGAATAAGGAATCGCACTAAGAACAATGGCTTTTGTACAGTAAGTCGGCATTTTCTTTATCTTATGATAAGTACTTTGCCGCTTGCGGTGTGTTTTCCTTCTTCGGCTGAGGAAAAAATAAGGTAAACTCCTGCTGCGACGTCTTCTCCGTTGAAGTTTTTGCCGTCCCAAACCGCTTGTCCGCCGATTGATTTAAGGTGAGCAACGCTATTGCCTGCCATATCGGTAATTCGCACATCAGAATCACTGACAAATCCTTTGATTGCAATCGTTCCGCTGTGGTGAGGACGCAAAGGATTAGGGTATGCTATGAGTTTTCCACTTTCTTTGGCACCTTGTATTGATTCTGCTTTGTATGAAATTAGTCCTCTATCGGTTCCGATAAATACTTCGCCCGTTTTGCCGTTTTGAGCCATACTTATGATACGATTTGAAATGAGTGGGCTGTTTTCTGCTGTGAAATGATAGATTTGTTCGCCACCTGTTGGAGATAAAACATAGATTCCGTTTCTTTCTGTGCCAACCCATTTCCTGTTTCCGCCGTCAATCATTATGCAAGTAACGTTTTCAAAGTTTAAAAGATATTGTGCAATACCGTTTTCTTGATAAATAATGTTGTTACATTCGGTATTTGAATGCAATCCATCGCTTGTTTCAAATATATTCTCTATTCCGTATGCTACTTTTATGCCTTTGTCTGTTCCAATCCACATTTCTCCGTCCATATCTTGCACAACGCAATTCACCTTAGTGCTTTCGTCTAATGCTCCTTTGTTTGGATCAAGCAAAATCTTATCTCCGTTGTTGTTTATCACCAAAATCTTGTTGTTACTTGTCCATAAAAATTTGTAATGATAGTTTTTGTCCAAGCACATTCCTAAGAGTTCGTTTTCTCCAACAAAAGAATAGGTCTCAAAAGCTCCCCATTCGTTATGGTAATTCAAGTAACAAAAACCGTTTTCCACCAAAGAGTTTGCAATAAGTAAGTTTCCAGAAACGTCATATTGAACTGAGGCAATTCTATAACAGTATGGGTGTCGTTGAATTACGCTATCGGTGTTTGCATAATTGTAAACATTTACTATTTTGTTGTCTTTTATTTCTACTACGCCGTTCCACCACGAAGAAGCCATAAGATGAGATGCATCATTTGGGTCAATCGTAACGTTCAATAAGTCTTTTATTGTATCTTGTCCCTCAACTTCTGAAAGAGATTGCCACCACCAACCGTCAAAGGTGTAAATGTCGGCTGCCAAACCATGAGGTGCATTTTGAATTGTTTTTCCACCGGGAGCAATGTATATTTTCCCGTCCTCAGATGAGGTAATTGAATAGATATGATTGCTTTTTGGTCCATCAGGGAAGTGCTCGCTTTTGTTGTGTGTGCCGTTTCTGTAATCTTTTAAGCGAATTAGTCCTTTTGTTTGATGAGCGAGCCAAAGATCTTGCGAATCCACTATCGCATCATTAACATCTAAATGAATGCCATGCACAGGATTCCACTCATCACTAAGGTGATAAATCTCTCCTCCATTGACTAAATTGTTTACATCATAAATATTTAAACTTCTGTATGCGATTTTAATCAATTTCCCTTCGCTTAGTCTTAGGGCTTTTATGTATTCGTTTTCAAAAATATTTGTCCAATTTTCTCCATCAAAGGTATATACATCGCAAAAAGTCGTTTCTGCAATTGGAAGGGTGATTAACAATTTTCCATTACCAAGCGAAAGTAAGTTTGTTATCTCTAAATTATCTTTTCCTTTGTTTGCGATATTTGGAAGTTTTTTCCATGTTTGACTTGCTGCAAGTGCGGTGCTGTTTTTAGGAGCATACAAAAGTCCGTTTACGCTTGCGGCAAAAATAGAAGTGTCATTTATTGTTACGGCATAGACTTTTATCTTAGAACTGTTTTCTCCAACATAGTAAGTGTCGTAAATTTCTTTTCTTTTGAGGTCTAAAACAACTATTCCAAAGCCACAAGAAAGATATGCCTTGGAATCATTGAAGTAAATAGAGTTTATTTCTTTGCTTCCTTCAATACTTCTAATTCTAATGTCAGAAATATTATAGACTTTGTTGTTTTGAACGATGTCAATGTTTGAATTTTCATAAGTAACTATTGTTGTTTTTGTTTCAGGGTCGTATGCTGTTAGAATAACTCCTGCATCTGAAAGACCATTTACTTTAGAAAATCTTTCACATTCATCAGTTATAGGATTATAATAAAAAAGGGAAGATTCGGAACCAACTAATATTTTATTATCTGTTTTGTTTACTGAATTTGTTGAATAATATGAAAGGTGATCTCGCCATTGCCCCAAAACAGAATTGCTATATTGGGCTTTTATATTTAAGAAACTGATTAAAAATACAAAAAATAAGAAGAATCTGTGTTTTATCATTTTTATTTAATTATTTATATTCCTATAAAACGACAGATTCTTCTTTATTATTATGTTGCGAATATTTTATTAACTTACGGCTTCTTTCAATCTTTCGGCATTTTCGGCAAGTTGAAGTGCATCTAAAACGTCTTGAATGTCTCCGTCCATAAATACAGGCAAGTTATACATTGTCCAATTGATTCGATGGTCTGTTACTCTTGATTGAGGATAGTTGTAAGTTCTAATCTTTGCTGAACGGTCTCCTGTTGAAACCATAGTTTTTCTTTTAGAAGAAATTTCTTCTAAGTATTTGTTGTATTCCAATTCAAATAAGCGTGAACGCAAAACGACTAAGGCTTTGTCAAAGTTTTTGATTTGTGATTTTTGGTCTTGACACGAAACTACAATTCCTGTTGGAATGTGTGTTAAACGAATAGCAGAGTAAGTTGTATTTACTGATTGCCCTCCTGGACCTGAAGAACAGAATGTATCTTTTCTAATATCGCTCATCTTCAAATCTACATCAAATTCTTCGGCTTCTGGTAAAACTACAACCGAAGCAGCAGATGTGTGAACTCTTCCTTGTGTTTCGGTTTGCGGAACGCGTTGTACACGATGTACTCCTGATTCATATTTCATTTGTCCATAGACTCCTTCGCCCGAAACATTCAAAACAACTTCTTTATAGCCACCTACTGTTCCTTCTGTAAAGTCTACAACTTCTACTTTCCAGCCTTTTTTTTCAAAAAACTTGGTGTACATTCTGTAAAGGTCGCCTGCAAAAATACTTGCTTCGTCTCCGCCTGTTCCTGCACGGATTTCAAAAATTGCATTCTTGCTATCTTGTGGGTCAGAAGGGATAAGCATTAAACGAATCTCATCTTCCATTGTGTCTTTCTTTGTTGTCAATTCGCTTAACTCTTCTTTTGCCATATCTCTGAACTCTTCGTCTTTTTCGTTGTTCAATACAAATTTGGCATTGTCTATATTCTCTAATACATTCTTGTATTCCTTGTATGCAGCTATTATTGGCTGTAAATCTTTATAGTCTTTGCTCAACTTGACGTAATGTTTCATATCGTTCATTACCTCAGGGTCATTCATTTGTTGTTCTATTTCAAGGAATTTTTCGTTGATTGCTTCTAACTTCTCTAACATAAAAAATATTTTTAAGGTGCAAAGTTACGAAAGAAATTCTTAATTTTGCAGTCAAATAATCAAATAATTTGCGTAATAACTATGAAATGTAAAGGATTTTTGGGATTTCTTATCCTATTTTTAGTATTTTCATTCTTAATGACTTCTTGTTCAAAAGAACCAACTCAACAAGATACTGAATCGAAAGGATTACCTTCTTCGGGTGGTAAAACCTTAGAAGCAATCTTAGTTATACCTGATGAGGTCTATAAAGGAGAAATAAAAGACTCGGTTGGAAAATATTTTATGAAAGCTTGCCCATGGCTTGCTCAACCAGAACCGTTTTTTGATATTGTTCAAATGAATCCAACAGGCTTTTTCAATTCAGAAATGTTTACAAAACATCGCAATATCATTATTATAGATATCAAAGCGGGTAATCCAAATAAATTAAAGAAACAATTAGATTACAAATCCTATCCTCAGGCATATTTTGAGTTTTCTGTAGATAATCGAGACAGTCTTTTTGCGTTGATGAATAGGTTTTCAGATTTGATAAAGACTCAATTCTACAACAATGAGCATAGAAGAGTAAACTCAGCCTTTAAAAAACTTGAAAATACCGACATCACACGTAAACTAAAAAGTAAATTTGGTTTTTATTTAACTCTAAGCGAAGAGTTTTATCTTGCAGTTAATGAAGAAAACTTTGTTTGGTTAAGAAAAGAACCAAAAGATGGAAGTTTAGGTATTATGATTTACGCAATGGATTATAAAAACGAAGAACAATTTAGCCAAGAAAATATAATAGCTCTTAGAGATGAATTAGCAAAGAAATATATTCCGGGTCCAACTCGCGGATCTTATATGGGAACTGAACATCGTTTTGGATTTATTAGCGACACTGTTCAAATAGGAGAAGAAAAAATCACAGCAATTGAAACACGTGGACTTTGGAGACTTTATAACGATTTTATGGGAGGGCCATTTGTTAATTATTGTTTTAAAGATAGCCAAGGACAACGCTTTGTTATGATAGATTGTTTTGTGTATTCTCCAAAGCAATCAAAGAGAGATCAACTTATGCAATTAGAATCTGTTGCATACGGAATAAAATATGAAAATAAAACAAAGAATTAGTAAAATAAAACAAAGAAATAATTTTTTAAATCAAAGGAATAATTTATTGAAACAAAGAAAAAAATAAATAAACAAAAGAGAGATAAAAAAACTTGCAAATTTATTTGTGAGTTTTTTTTGTTTGTAATCAAAAAGTCAGTAATTTTGCAAAATTATTTTTATAAATTTTAAACATAAAATAAAACATCAAATTATCATGACACCAACACATATTGAACACATTGGGATAGCAGTTTCTAATTTAGAAGAAGCTATCAAGTATTGGGAAGAAGTAATGGGATTAAAATGCTACAACATAGAAGAAGTAGCAGACCAAAAAGTTAAAACTGCTTTCTTTAAAGTAGGAGAAGTTAAAATAGAGTTATTAGAAGCTACAAGCCCAGATAGTACTATTGCTTCTTTCATCGAAAAGAAAGGTGCAGGAGTTCATCACATAGCTTTTGCAGTAGAAAATACTGATCAAGCATTAAAAGATGCAGAAGAAAAAGGCGTTAAGTTGATAGACAAACAAGCAAGAAAAGGAGCAGAAAACCTAAATATAGGATTCTTACATCCAAAATCAACAATGGGCGTTTTAACAGAACTTTGCTGTAAATAATTTTTAAATAATAATATTTTAAGCATAAAGTAATGGCTTTTGAAGAAAAGATCAAGCAATTGCTTGATAACAGAGAAAAGGCAAAGTTGGGAGGTGGAATCAAGAGAATAGACTCTCAACATGCAAAAGGTAAATTAACCGCAAGAGAAAGAATAGAACTGTTGTTAGATCAAGACAGTTTTGAAGAGTTTGACATGTTTGTAACACACAGATGTTCAGAATTTGGAATGGCAGACACTAAATTCCTTTCTGATGGTGTGGTTACAGGACAAGGAACAATCAACGGACGTTTAGTATTTGTGTTCGCACAAGATTTTACTGTGTTCGGAGGAGCTTTGTCTGAAATGATGGCAGAAAAAATCTGCAAAGTAATGGATAAAGCTATGACAGTAGGTGCTCCTGTTATTGGATTAAACGACTCAGGTGGAGCTCGTATCCAAGAAGGTGTTAATTCACTTGCAGGATATGCAGAAATATTTGAAAGAAATATCTTAGCATCAGGAGTTGTTCCTCAAATATCTGCTATTTTTGGTCCTTGCGCAGGTGGAGCGGTTTATTCACCAGCCTTAACTGACTTTATTTTGATGTCTGACCAAACATCATATATGTTTGTTACAGGACCAAAAGTTGTAAAAACTGTTACAGGTGAAGATATTACAACAGAGGATTTGGGAGGAGCTGAAATCCACTCAACAAAGTCAGGTGTATCTCACTTCTTAGCACAAACAGAAGAAGAAGGTATAGCAACTATTCGTGAATTGCTTTCATATATACCAAATAATAACTTAGAAGAAGCACCAACAACAGTATGTAACGATCCATTTGATAGATTGGAAGATAGATTAAACAGCATTATTCCTGATAATCCAAATCTTCCTTACGATATGATGGAAGTTATCACAGCAATTGTTGATGATGGAAAATTCCTTCAAGTACACGAACGTTATGCTCGCAACATTATAGTAGGATTCTGCCGCATGGGTGGAGCATCTGTTGGAGTTATTGCTAACCAACCAAACGTTTCTGCCGGAGTTTTAGACATTGAAGCTTC